>NZ_SDHX01000002.1:1085000-1417836 GCF_004118375.1 Oleiharenicola lentus | reverse complement strand
CGCGAAGGTCATGAAGACGTTGGAGAGCGTGAGGAGGAGGATGGTGGACATGGGGAAGAGCGATGGGTGATGAACTGAGGGTTATTGGAAAGAATCCATCGCGGCCGCAAATGGCGAAACCCGGGGATACCCCCCAGAACCAGCCCCCCCAACCCATAAGCCTGAACCGGGAGCGTGGCTCACGATTCGGTCAGCGCATACACCGCGAACGACGCCAGCCAGTGCGCGCGGTTGAAGTCGCTCACGTCGATCATCGGCAAGGCCGCCTCCAGGTGACGCACGGCGGCCTCGCGGGCGCGGGTCTGGCGCGGGTCGGATTCGGCCAGCGCGAGGCTGATGCGGCGCCAGCACCAGGCGCGGTTGAGATTGAGGCCGATGAGGTGCGCAATCTTCGCGTCGGAGGGGTTGCTCACGCGCACGGGCGTAAAGAGCTTCACCGGCTCGCCGGTGTGCAGGTTGGGCAGGAAACGGCTCAGCCAGCGGCTGAAATTGTCCGGCGGCAGCACCGCGGCCATCACCTCGGCTTCGGTGAGCGCAGGCGACAGGAAGTCTTCGCCCGAGGGTTCCCAGCGCGCGCCATAGTCGGTATCATGGCCAAACCAGTAGGCCATGCGGCTCGTGCAGAAGAGCTTCAGCTCCTGGTCGTCGGCCGCGCGGGCGTAGTCGAGGGCCAGTTTCACCGCGAACGCGGTGTTATTATGCACGCCGTGGCGCACCGGGTGGGTGAGGGCGGGCAGGTAAGCCATCAGGCCGGCGCGCATGACGGCCACCAGCGGGGCGAGATTGGTGGCCAGCGCGGGATCGTAGCGGCGGAGCTCCTCGTCGAGCTTCAGCAACCAGGCCCAGCCATAGGGACGCTCAAAAAAGCTGCGTCCCGGAGCGGTGAAGTAGGCGGTCTCCGCCGCGATGTTGGCCACCGACAGGTTCTCCCGGAGCGCGAGGTCGATCTCCGGACGCTCGGGCAGGGTGGGAAACAGCCGGGCCAGCCGCGCCAGCATGCAGTGCTGGTGGACACAGGAATGCCAGTCGTAGCTGCCATAGAAGGCCGGGTGGAGCTGCCGCGGCGAGCGGACATCCCCGGCGTCGTTCACGGGATGTGTCAGCAGGTGCGGGTATTCGCGGTGGACGTTCGCCAGCCCGAGCTTGGCGAACTCGGAGGCTTGGGCGGGGGAAAGATTCGGGAAAGCGTCGGGCACAGAGGAAGGACGGTCAGATTAGGCGGAACAAAAGAATGAGTTGAAGAAGAAATGATGCCGCATAAGTTGTGCCGGGTCGTAAAATCCACGCACTTTCATCCATGAAAATCAAAGCCTACCTGAAGCCGCACTGCGGTTGGTCCAACGGCGTCCGTGCCATCATGCGCAAGCACGGCCTCGAGTTTGAGGACATCGACATCATCAATGTCCGCGCCAACTACGAGGAGATGGTGCGCAAGTCCGGCCAGCCCCTTTCGCCCTGCGTGGAGATCGACGGTGTGATGCTCGCCGACATTTCCGGCGAGGAAGTCGAGAACTACATGCTCGCCAACAACCTCATCAAGCCGAGCGATGCGCCGGTGAACGTCGCCACCAACGCCGGCTGCTCCGACGCCGAGCACGCCGCGATGCAGGCCAAGCCGGTCCGCTTCTTCTGAGAAGCGGCGCAAAACCTGAAGGCTGATACCTGAGACCTGAAAACAACGGGCCGGTCGGAAGACCGGCCTTCTTCTTTTCGCTGGCACGATTCAAGTCTCAGGTCTCAAGTTTCAGCTCCTCCGTTCATGTCTTCCCGCCCCATCCCCGGCTCTTCCGGCGAAGTCCTCCGCGAGCTGCCCTCGGCCTACGAACCGCACCGGGCGACCGGATTGCTGCATCTCCCGCGGTTCATCGCGAAATGCAAATACGTGAAGCGCCACGGCGCGCTCCCGGCCAGCTACGCGAAGAACTACAAGCGCGGCATGGACCGGTTCCTGTGCCTTCACCTCGGCATCGACCCGGCCGCCGTGGAGAAAATCGTGCACGAATGCCTCGATGCCAATCTCGGTGACGACGAGATCGACCGCCGCCTGGTTGCGCTCTTTCCCCCGGACCTGCGCGCCGCCAAGTGGAACCGCGAATACGTCCAGAAGGGCATGACTCCCGCGGGCCGCGATTTCCTGAAGGAAGCCCTCACCAACATGGGCTGCCCCGACCGCACCGCCGATATCCTCAGCATCACCGACCTGATGGACTTCGATGAGGGGCGCATAGAGTGACCTCGACCGGCCTTCGTCCCGCCAAGCAAAGGCCAGATTGAGAGAGTCCCGTTACCGTCGCCCCTCGAAGGGCGGGACGGTTTCGAGGACGGGCTTGGGTTTGCGGGGAAACCAGCGGGGCACGTCGCGCCGGTAGTCCTCGTAGATGGCTCCGAAGCGGAATCGCAGGTTGGCCTCCTCGTAGCCGATCACCAGCAGGTGCAGGCCACAGACGAGGAACACCCAATACACGCCGATGTGCCAAGAGCGGAAGAGCAACGCCTCGCCGCCCACGAGCGCCATGAGGGCCAGATACATCGGGTTGCGCACCCACTTGTAGGGACCACGGCGCGTGAGTTTCTTGGTCGGATCAAAAAAAGCCGGCGTGCCCTGGCCGCGGGCGGCGAGGATGGCGGCGCTGAAGAGGAAAAAAACGAGTCCGACGGCCGCCAACGCCAGCCCGGTCAGCGGCAGCGCGTCCCAGTTGGCGGGCCATTGCGGACGCCGCTCGAAAAGCCGCAACGGGAGCCAGCCGGCCATCACGCCGGGGACGACGATCACGTAGAGCAGGTTCTTGAGCAGCAGCCAGAGGGGTTTCATGAATGGCCCGGCGGGAAAGTGGGCCGCGCGCGCGCCGGTGGCAATGCCGGAGCGAACATATGCCGCGTGGGCCGGGAGGACCCTTTGCCGCGGTATGGCTCGACCACGCCCTTCGCGGGCGCACACGAGGCGCGTCGCTGCCATCCCCCAGGGCCGCCTACGGCGACTGCATCACGAGGTCGGCGCCGAGCGAGCCGAGGCCGATGCCGTGGTGGTGGCGCAGCATCGTGAGGTTTTCGCGCACCAGGCCGCCCATGCTCGTGCAGGCGAGGTAGCGCGTGGACTTGAAATGCTCGGCGAGACCTTCGCGCAGCGAAATGACGTTCTCCTCCGGCGCGATCGGGTCGTGGTCCATCGCCTCCAGCAGGCCCGTGAGCCGGGTGGCGGCGAGTTCGGCGCGCGCCAGGATGAGCGTCTGCTCCTCGCGCTGGTATTGGAGGGCGGTTTCCTTGTGCAGGTGCTTCACGCAGAACTGGGCGAGGCGGGTGTTCTCCTTGAAGAACTGCGGCAGGTAGAAGTTTTTCCGGCCGTGGTGCGACTGCTGGTCGAAATCCATGGCGCGGATGCGCACCTGCCAGCCCTCGAAGTCGGGCGTGAGCACGACGACATAGTTGTAGCTGCGCATGTCGCCGAGCAGGCGCACGAAGCAGCGCTCGTTGAACTTCACCAGCTCCTTGGCGATGCGGATGGGCTTGAGCTCGGGATTCTCCAGCCAGCGGTCGCTGAAGATGTCGCCCGGCAGGCCGGCGATGTGCTCTTCGACGAGCGTGTTGCCCGCCGTCATGAAATTAAGACGGTTGGGCGACAACAGATGCTCCAGCTCGAGCCCGTAGATGCGCGAGGCGTCGGCGCGCTTGATGTAGAAGTAGTCGGGATTGTCGTTGAACGCGTTGACGATGCGGATGCGGAACGGCATCGAGTTGCCGAAAGTGCAGAAGTCCACGCGGTCGATGTAGAGGTGCGACATCACCGAGAAGTCGCCGTCCACGCGCAGCAGCGCGTAGATGCGCTTCAGGTCCTCGTTGAGCGTGGCGATGTCCTCCGCGCGGTAGGCGACGGAGTCCCAGAGCGTGGGCCGGCCCTTGCTGTCCATGATGGGCACGGCTTCGTGAAAGTGCCGCAGCCGCTCGTAGGTCACGGGCAGTTCACGCTCGCGGCGGTAGCGCCGGAGATAGGCGCGCAGGGGGTCGCCGACCGGGTAACTCGGCTTCTTCCGCGTGCGGAAGGGAGGCTGGGAAACGGGCTCTTCCATCGCCGCCAAGATGACCGGCGGGTCGACCGAGGCAATCGCCGGTTTGGTGATTCGCGCTCGGGTGTTGCCAGCGCCGGGTCCGCGGTGTCTCGTCCGCCGATGCGCGCGCGATGGAAAGAACTCCTGCAATCCCCGACGGCGCGCGCCCAGGCGGTGCGGCTGGGTCTGGTGCTGGCATTCGTCCTGGCCGTCAGCCGCTTCTGGTCGCCCTATTTCGGTTTCACCGCCTTCCTCCAGGCGGATGCGGTCACGGCGGAAAATTTGCCGGCCAGCCTGCGGGACGCCCCGGTATTTATTCACGAAAAAGTCGGGCGCTACGACGGCGCCTATTATGCGCAGATCGCAACCGACCCCTTGCTGCGCGATCCGGACCTGACTGTCGCGGTGGATGCACCGGGTTACCGGGCGCGACGGATTCTGCTGAGCGCCCTGGCCTGGGTGGCGGGCGGCGGTGAACCGGTGGCCGCGTTGCACGCCTACGCGTGGCTCAACCTCGGGTGCTGGATTCTGCTGGCCTGGCTTTTGGCCATGATCCTGCCGGCGGGCGGTGGGTGGCGCGCGACGGCGGCCTGGTGCGGGGTGCTGCTGGCCGGCGGCACGCTCGGCAGCGTGCGGCTGGCGCTTACGGATCTCGCGGCGATGCTGCTGCTCGCCGGTGGGCTTTTGTTGGTGGAGCGCGGGCGCCCGCGGTTGGCCGCGGCATGTTTGGGTCTGGCGGGATTGGCGCGCGAAACGGCCTTGCTGGGTGCGGCGATGTTCTGGCCCGCGGACCGGCCTAAGCTCGCGGCCGGGGCACGCTCGGCGGGGTTGGTTGTGCTGGCCGCGTTGCCGCTCGTGCTGTGGTGGAGTTATCTCCACTGGACCGTGGGTGCGTCCGATGCGGGCAGCCGAAATTTTTCCCTGCCGTTATCCGGTTGGCTGGAGAAATGGACAGAGCTGTGGCGGTTGACCGGCACGGAGCAAAACCGCGGCCTGGTTTTCCGCGGCTGGCTGGACGGTGTGGCGCTTACCATGCAGGCGGTCTTCTTGGTGAAGTTTCGCGATCCGGCCAGCCCTTGGTGGCGGGCTGGAATCGCGTTTGTCGTGCTCGGCAGTGTGCTGGGCCCGTCGGTGTGGGAGGGCCTGCCCGGCGCCTACGCCCGCGTGCTGCTGCCGGTGACCTTGTGCTTCAACGTGCTGGCGGCGCGACGCCGCGCGGCCGTCCTCTGGCTGCTGCTGGGCAATCTTTCCGTGGTCGGCGGAGTCTGGTCGATCGCCGAGGTGCCCGGGGCTCCGCACCAGCTGACTGCCGCGAGAAACGGCGGACTGCGTTACGTGCTCGAGACCGATGCGCGCTGGTCCGTGGCGGAATGGAATTCGGAATACCGCTGGGCCTGGTGTGCCGAGGCCGGCGGACTCCGGGTGCGCACCTGGCCGCACCGCCCAACGGTCCGGCTGGAGCTGGAACTGCGCGGCGTCACGCCGCGCGACGTGGAGGTGTGGCACGCGGGTCGCGTGGTTTGGTCGGGTCGGGTGGGCGACCGGCCGGGCTGGATCAGCCTGCCCGAACTGCCGCTTGAGCGCGGACGCCTCGACCTGGAGTTGCGCAGCCCGGAGCCGGCGCAAGCCGAGGGACAGGACAATACCGCCCGCCGGATCGGCCTCGCGTGCTTCGGCGCACGGGTGGTGGACTGAGTTTCACGCCGCGAGCAGCCGCTCGCAGAGGGCGAGCAACCGCGCGCGCAGTGGCTGGCTGCGTTCGGCGAAGGCGCGCTGGTGCTCCTCGTATTCGGCGCGGCCGGCGGGGGTCTCGATGGCGATGGCGGCGAGGCCGAGGGAGGTGCAGTCGTAGGGGCTGGCGCGCATGTCCACCTCACGGATGTCACGGGCCAGGGCGAAGCAGTCGGCCGTCAGCTCGCTGGGCGTGAAGGGCGCGAGTTTGAAGGCCCACTTGTAGAGATCCATGTTCGCGTGCAGGCAGCCGCGCTGCTCGAGCTGAGCGGTGGTGGCGCGCTCGGGTTGGAGCCGGTTCAGCGGACGCGCCGGAGGCGTGAAGAAGCGGAAGGCATCGAAATGCGAGCAGCGGATCGGCAGCGACTCCGTGATGCGCGCGGTTTCCTCCGGCGGAAAACGCAGCGGCAGCGACGTGTGCCGGATCTCCTCCGGTCGAAGCCGGTAAACCATCGCCCACTCGTGCAGGCCGAAACAGCCGAAGGCCGGTGGCCGCTCCGCCGTGGCGCGCAGCAGACCCGCCAGCCAGACGAGCGAGTCGCGGCGCTTCGCCTCGAAGGCGGCCGGATTGACCGCCACGCCGCCTTCCGTTGCCAGATACTCCGGCCAGCGCAGGTATTCGCGCGCGGCGTCCCCGAGCAGCACGGCATCCGGCCCCGGATGCCAGCGCCGCAGCCAGCTCGGACGAAAGCTGTAGTATTCCCAGAGGAAATCCTCGACCGGATGCTTTTCCCCGCGCGCCTGCCGCGCCTGGTGAGGGTCGGTCCACGCGCGCACGCGCTGCTCATGCGCCGAGCGCCGGGCCAGCCAGTCGGGTTCGGTCAGGCGGAGGTTTGGGTGCGTGGAGACCATCAGGTGGGCCAGATGATGACCGCGGTGCCGGCGATGATCAGCGAGCAGCCGATAGCGGTCTTGAGGGTGAGCGATTCGCCGAGAAACAGGCCGGCGAGGATGATCGTCAGCGCGAGGCTCGATTTGTCGAGGGCGCTCACCAGCGACGCCGGCCCGGCCTGCAGGGCCTTGAAGTAGAACAACCAGGAGGCCCCGGTGGCGAAACCCGACAACACGAGAAAGGTGAGCGAACGCTGGGAAATCGTGCTGACCGCGCCGAGGTTGCCCTGCAGGGCGACGACCAGCCACGCGAGCCCGAGGATCACCACGGTGCGCACCGCGGTGGCGACGTTCGAATCAACGCCCTTCACGCCGATCTTGGCGAGGATCGCGGTGAGGGCGGCAAATACCGCCGAAAGGAGAGCATAGGTCCACCACATGCCGGCCAGCTTGAAGGCAAGCGGACGAAGGAAGAAGCCTGAAACCGGGCTTCAGGCCTTCGCCAGCAGTCGCCGCACGCCCTCGGCCGGAGACTCGGTGATGAAGTGCAGGGCGACGGGCCAGCGGAGTTTCGCGGCGAGAGAGCGCAGGGCGAAAGCGGCGGGCACGGAGTTCAGGATGCGTCCGCTCACGCCGCAGGGCACGCGTGCATCCGGTGACGGGAACAGGCGATGAATGACCTGGTCGGCGAGGCGCGCCAGATCGGTGACGGAATCGGCCACGACCTGCTGGGCGGGGCCGCAGTCCTGCTCCGCGAGCTCGAGCACGCGCGGGGCGAAGGCGGAGATGGTGGCGTTGGCGGCGGGGTCGTTGTAGAGGAAACGGGAGTTGGCCGCGTAGTCGGCGAGGCCCGTGTGCGCACACAGGGCTTCGGCGAGCGGCGAGAGTTTCTGCGGCGGCGGCGACCCCGCTGCCGGGGCGGCCTGCAGTTCCAACAGGGCGATCGCTAGGGCCCGGCGTCCGAGGTCGAAGCCACTGCCGGCGTCGCCGAGCTTCCAGCCGAGTCCGCCGGCGTAGTGAACCGAGCCGTCGGCCGTCCGTGCTGCGACGAACGAACCGGTGCCGGCGTGCAACACCAGACCGGGGTTGCCGCCGGTGGCGAGTTCGAGGACGGGCAGGGAGTCCGGTCCGGTGGTCACGATGCCGATGTTATTCAGCGAGGCTGCGGTCTCGCGCCAGAATGGCGGTGAGCCGGCCATGTAGAGATGCGTGGTGGAGACCGGAGACGGGTGCCCGGCGTCCGGAAGGGAGCTGCGCAGGGCGGCGAGGCCGGCCAGCAGGATTTCGCGGGCCCTTTCCGGACCGACTTGGCTGGGGTTGCAGCCCGGGCCGAGGTGGCGGGCGACGATGGCGCCGGCGGCGTCCACGAGGATGAACTCCGTCTTCGTCCCGCCACCGTCCACGCCGATTTTGAAACCCGGACTTTTCACACCAAGAAGCTAAGTAGCGAAGTTGTGAGTGGGAGGGATTCCTGGTTCCTTGGCTGCTCTGTGTTATTCCTAGGCCAGCTGGCGGCTGAGGCGGCCCTTGTATTTCGCGCCGAGGCTGCGGTTATATTCGATGGCGTCGGGCATGTTCTGGCTGCGCAGGATCGGGAGGGCGTGGCCGCCGGTCTTCAGCCACTCGATGGTTTCGAGCATCAGCAAATTGAGCAGCGTGGCGCCGATCAGGGTGGAGGTTGGGCCGGCCTTGATCGTGTCGGTCACGGGGGCGATGGCGTCGCCGGGCAGTCCGAGGTTGTCGAGGACGTAGTCGGCGACTTCGTGGAGTTTTTTGCCACCAGGATGCACGGTGGGCGCGGTCTTGGACATTTCCACGCAGGTCAAGCCGATGACGGTCAGGCCCTTTTGTTTGGCGTAGAGGGCGACCTCGATGGGCGAGGAGTTTTTGCCGGAGTTGGAGATGACGATGATCGTCTCGCCGGCGAGCAGGCCGTATTGGCGGTCGTAGCGCTCGGCGATCTTGGTGCCGTAGCCAACCATGTTCTCAATGAAGCCGCCCGTCGGGTCGTAGAGGCCGCTCACGCAGACGAGTCCGCCGGCGCGGCCGATGATCTCGCGGCCGATGACCTCGCTGTGGCCGCTGCCGAAGGTGTGGATGACGCCGCCGTTGGCGACGGATTGGCCAAGGAGGGCGCCGAGCTTCTTCAGCGTCGGCGCGTTCACCTCCCGCGCGCGGGCGAGCAGGGCGGTGGCGGTGGCGTAATAAGTGTCGGCGATGGAGGACATGGTCAGCGGGAGAAGGAGAAACCGATGGAGCCAAACACATCGCGGCGCGGTTGGCCGTAAAATTCCTTGGTGCGGTAATCCTGGGTGTAGGCGAAGCGGAAGCTCGGCCACTGGAAGACCAACCCGAGACTCAGGTCGGCGACAAACGGGCGCTTGTCCACGGAGTGGCTGTCGCGCCAGGTGTTGCCGTCGAGGAAGATGTCGCGGGCGACGGCCCGCACCTCGCTGCTCGCATAGACATAGGCGCCGAAGCGTTTCGGGCCGCCGCTAATCGGGGTGTTGCCGCCGCCGGGGCGGATGAGATCGGGACCAAAGTCGGCGGGCAGGCGCCAGCCGAGCCGCACGACGGCACCGCCGGCGGCGTGGGTGTAAACGTTGCCGAGCGTGATGCGGTGCCGCAGCACCAGGTCCACGCCCAGCTCCGGCAAGCTGGAGCCCTGCCATTGCCAGGTGCGGTAGCGGCGTTCCCAGGTGAGACGCAGGCCGGGTTCGTCGCGCAGCTGGTTGGCCCAGCCGTTGGCGCGGGCGACGTTGATCAGGTCGTGAAATCGGTTCTGAAACTGCTCGCCGAGGGCGGAAGGTCCGACCACACCGAGCGAAAGCTCAACGAGGCGGAGCTGGTTCTCCAGCTGGGCCTGGAGGATGATCGAGCCGTAGAGCCAACCCGCGTAGGGGCGGTCGTCGGGGATGAGGGCGGTGGTATCGGTGTCGGTGGGCGTGTAGATGTTCTGGCCGAGGGCAAAGCCGACCTTGTAGCGCCAGTTCACGTGCGCGGGGTCCATCCACGGGATGACCTTCGCCGCGGTTTGCACAAATGGGTAGGACTCGTTGAGGTTCGTCTCCCCGAGCCAGGTGAGCTTCAGTCCGTTGGTGTAGTGGCGGTCGGTGCCGGCGAAGTATTTGTCGTTCTCCGTGACGACGGTGAAGGTGCTGCTCCGGATGTTCAGCACCGGCGCGGCCTCCTCCGCGACGACGACGGTCGCGGCACTGAGAAGCAAACTGGCGATCACCCGGGGAAAGCGCATGGGCGGGAATGAAAACCAGAACCGCGGAGAGAACCAGCGTTATGTGACCGGACCGCGTGATTGCCGTTTGACGGCGTTCCCGCGGTCCGGCTGCATGTGCCAACGCGGACGGGCCAGCCGCGTCACCCCTCCCAATCATGCGTTTCCCCCGTCTGTTTGCGCTCATGTGGATGCTCCCCGCGGTCTGGGCCGCCGCGGAGATGATCCCGCTCGAGAAATTCACCCAGGATACCCGGTTCTCGCGGGCCAGTCTTTCCCCCGACGGGCGCTACATCGCCTGTCTGCAGATGCTGAACGGCGATCCGTGGCTGATGATCCTCGATCTTGAAACCAAGCAGACCGCGCGCGTGAACCCCGGCGTGACCCGCAGCGGCCTGCGCAAGGAGGTCGCCAGCTTCCGCTGGGTCAGCGACCGGCGCATCAGCTTCGTGACGACCGTCTGGGACGGCCAGTCGCTGACCGGAGTCAGCGCCGTGGATTGTGACGGAAAAAACTGGGCGGCGTTTGCCGGCCCCGACGTGGACCCGACCGACCCGCAGCCGCTCCTCGCGACCAAGATCATCCACAGTTTCAACGACGCCGAGCAGAACGTGCTGATGCTCGACCAGGGCTTCTTCGAGGGCAGCGACCTCGTCTATCCCGACGTCGTCCGCGTGAGCACGCGGACGGCCCAGGTGCGCACCGTCGTGAAAAACCCCGGCAACGTGGTCGGTTGGGTGCCGGACCGCGAGGGTGTCGTCCGGCTGGGCGTCACCCGCGACGGCCTGAAACACGGCGTGATCTACCGCGAGAACGAGCAGGCCAAGTGGCGCACGATGCCGCTGAGCGACGCCGAGGCCGGCCGCATCAGCCCGCTCGGTTTCGATTACGACGGCAAGAAGCTCATCGTCGTGGCCAACAACGAACAAAAGCGCCGCGCCGTCTACTACTACGACGTCGAGGCCGGCAAGCTGGGCGATGTGATCGCGAGCCACCCGGAGTTTGACATCATCCCCGAGCGCGGCGCGCCGGGCGTCGATGGGGTCAGCTTGTCCGGTCCCGTGATGTCGGAGCTGACCGAGAGCGTGGTGGGCATCCGCTACATCACCGACGGCCCGCGCCTGCACTGGTTCGACCCGGGATTCGCCGCCTTGCAGGGCGGATTGGACCGGCTGCTGCCCAACACGGTGAACCTCATCGTCAGCCGCTCGCGCGACGAGAAGCGGTTCCTCGTGCTCGCCTTCTCCGATCGCGATCCCGGCACCTACTACCTTGTCGACCTTAAGTCAGCGAAGCCGGAGGTATCCAAGTTGACCGAGCGCATGCCGGGGCTGCCGGTGGCGGCCATGGCCCCCATGTATCCGGTCAAATACCGCGCCCGCGACGACGAGGCCATCCACGGCTACCTCACGCTGCCGCCGGGGGCCGGACGGACGAACCTGCCCGTGGTGATCATGCCGCACGGCGGTCCGTTCGTGCGCGACAGCTGGCAGTTTCACCCGCTGGTGCAGTTCCTCGCCAACCGCGGCTACGCCGTGTTCCAGATGAATTTCCGCGGCTCACCCGGCTACGGCACCGAGTTCTACCGCAAGGGCCGGCGCGAGATCGGCCGCGGCATGCAGGACGACATCGAGGACGGCACGCGCTGGCTCATCCAGCAGGGTCTGGCCGATCCGCAACGCATCGCCATCGTGGGCGGCAGCTACGGCGGCTACGCGGCGCTGTTCGCCCTCGGAAACAGCCCCGAACTCTACCGCTGCGGCGTCTCGATCAACGGCGTCACGGACTGGACCGACATCACCAAGGAAAGAAAGGGCGAGGAATACCGCTACGCCTACCTCTTCTTCCGCGAATGGATCGGCGACCCGAAGCTGGCGCCGGAATTTCTGGCGGAGATCTCGCCGGTGAATTTCGCCGCCAAGATCAGCGCGCCGGTTTTCATCGTGCAGGGCAAGGAGGACCGCACCGTGCCGCCCAAGCAGGCGCGCAAGATGATCACCGCGCTCGAGAAGGCCGGCCGCCCGCCGCAGGAGCTGTTCCTCGCCAACGAGGGTCACAGTTTCAAGGACGAGAAGAGCCGCACCAGGCTTTACGGAGAAATCGAAAGATTCCTCGCCAAGCATCTCGCGCCGCGGTGAGCGGCGTCATCGTGACGTCTCAACCGGCGGATTCCCAGCGTCCGTAGATGCCGCAGGGCAGGATGCGGCCGTCTTTCTGGATAGGCAGGCCGACTTCGCCGCCGTGGATGCGGCCGCCGGCGTCGTGCAGCAGGCCGTCGAGGAGGTTGATGACGACGGACGGCGAGAGACGCGCGGTGTAGGCGTTGATCAGGAAAAACACCGGGCGGTCGCTCAGCACCTGTTTGCATTCGTTGAGGAGGTCCCAGAGGTGGTCCTCCAGTTTCCACATCTCGCCGGTGCTGCCGCGACCGTAGGTCGGCGGGTCCATGATGATGGCGTCGTATTTGCGCCCGCGCTTGATCTCGCGGCGCACGAACTTGAGGCAGTCGTCGGTGATGTAGCGGATGGGCGCCTCGGCCAGGCCAGAGAGCGCGGCGTTTTCGCGGCACCACTTCACCATGCCCTCGGCGGCGTCCACGTGGCAGACGCTGGCGCCGGCGTGGGCGGCGGCGACGGAAGCCGCGCCGGTGTAGCCGAAGAGGTTGAGCACGCTCACCTCGCGGCCCGCGGCTCGGGCGTCGCGGATGCGTTTGGAAAACCAGTCCCAGTTCACCGCCTGTTCGGGGAAAAGCCCGGTGTGCTTGAAACTCGTGGGGTGGATGCGGAAAGTCAGCGCGCCGTAGCGGATGGTCCACTGGTCGGGGAGCTTCTGGCGGTATTCCCATTTGCCGCCGCCCGTCTCGGCCCGGTGGTAGAAACCGTCCCACCCGGACCAGGCCTTGCCGCCGTTCTTGGGCCAGATGATCTGCGGGTCGGGCCGCACGAGGTTGTAGGGGCCCCATTGCTCCTGCTTCATGCCGTCGCCGCAGTCGAGCAGGCGGTAATCCTGCCAGCGGTCGGCGACGATGAGGCCCGGACGGTCAATTTGCATGAGGGAAGTAGAGAGGAGAAATCCCGGACGCCAAACGCCAAATCACGGGCAAGGTGGCCTGACGGCTCCGAAAGCGTGAGCACGGTCTCCTGGATTCTTCGCTGCGCTCAGAATGACACACCGGGGTTTCATTCGCCGCCACCTGTCATTCAGAGCGCAGCGAAGAATCCAGAAGCGTCCGGCTAGGTATTGTCTGGCGCTTGGAGTTTCTTCTCCAGTTCATCCATGGTCCGGAAAAACTCCTTTCCGAGGTCCACTTGGTAGAGCCGCGCCAGCACGAGCACGCTCCAGAGGCAGTCGCTGAGCTCGTGGGCGAGCTTGCGGTCGGTATCGGCAATGGGCCGCACACCGGCCTTGGCCATGACGAGCTTCATGAGGTCGCCGACATCGCCGACGAAACCCTGCATGACTTCCTCCCGGGTCCAAGGGCGTTGGCCGGTGCGTCGGGCGCGCTCGGCGAAGGCGGCGTGGATCTCCAGGGCACGGTCGGAGAGCGAGGAAAGTTCCATGCGCGGAGCCTGACCGAGCCGGCCGCGAAGGCACGGCGGAATTCCACTGGCGGGAACATGCAACCCGGTGTAGTGATGTGCACCCCGCTTCGTCCCATGCCTACCCCTTCCCGCCGGACCTTTCTGAAAACGGCCGCCATTGGTGCGGCCACGGTTCTCACCGCCCGTTCCTGGGCCGAAATCGCGGGCGCCAACGGCGACGTGCGCGTGGCCGTCGTCGGACTCAATGGCCGCGGGCGCGAGCACCTGCGTCAGCTGCGGGCGATCCCGGGCGTGCGCATCGCCGCGCTTTGCGACGTGGATACGGCGGTGCTGGAGCGGATCGCGGCGAATCTGGCGAAGGACGGTCTCACGCCGGAGAAATTCACCGATGTGCGCCAGCTCCTCGCCTCGCCGAATGTGGACGCCATCACCATTGCCACGCCGAACCACTGGCATGCGCTCATGGGCATCTGGGCCTGCGAGGCGGGCAAGGATGTGTTCGTCGAGAAACCGGTTTCGCACAACATCTGGGAGGGCCGCCAGCTGGTGGCCGCCGCGGCAAAATACCACCGCGTGGTGCAGGCCGGCATGCAGGTGCGGTCGGGCGAGGGTTTGCAGGAGGCGGTGCAGTGGGTGCGCGCCGGGAATCTCGGCAAAATCAAGGTTGCGCGCGGTTTTTGCTACAAGCGGCGCAAGACTATCGGCCGCACGTCCGGCCCGCAACCTGTGCCGCCCACGGTGGACTACGATCTCTGGCTCGGTCCCGCGCCCTTGGAGCAGCCGCGGCGCGGGCGCTTCCACTACGACTGGCACTGGTTCAACGCCTACGGCAACGGCGACGTCGGCAACCAGGGCATCCACCAGATGGACGTGGCCCGCTGGTTTCTTGGCGAGCCGGGTTTGCCGCGCCACACGCTCAGCATCGGCGGACGCCTCGGCTACGTGGACGACGGCGAGACGCCCAACACGCAGATCGTGCTGCACGACTATGCCACGGCGCCGCTGATTTTCGAGGTGCGCGGTTTGCCGGCGAAGTTCGATCCCGAGGAGGACAAGCCCGGCGGACTGGGTGCCGAGGCGGCCGGAGCACTCGCGGCCTCGATGGACGACTACCGCGGCGTCAAGGTGGGCAACGTCATCGACTGCGAGGACGGCAGCGTGGTGACCGACAGCTATTTTGGAGCCAAGGTTTACGACAACACCGGGAAGGTCGTGCGCGAGTTCAAGGGCGAGGATCGCATGATGAAAAACTTCATCGCCGTGGTGCGCAGCCGGAGGATGGCTGATCTCTACGGCCCGATCGAGGAAGGGCACATCTCAAGTGCGCTCTGTCATCTGGGCGGGATCTCGCACCAGCGGGGCGCCGCCGGTCCGGTCCAGAAGGTGAAGGAAGTGCTGGGAGGTCTGCCCGCGTTCGCGGAGACTTTTGATCGCATGCTCGCGCACCTCGGTGCGAACCAGGTAAACCTTGAGACGTCCCGCCTGCTGCTTGGCCAACCGCTTAACCTGGTGAGCGGTCAGGAGCAGTTCACCGGCACAGGTGCGGCGGAGGCCAATGCGCTGCTGACGCGCGCCTACCGGGTGCCCTACGCGGTGCCGAAGCTGGCATAAGCTTTAAGCTCATCGCTGGATTCTTCGCTGCGCGCAGAATGACCAGCTTCGGTTAACTTTTCTGGTCCTGTCAGCCAGGGCGCGGCCTCGCGGCCGCTCAGCATTCCAATCAGTCATGGAGCATTTTTTCCAAAATACTCTGCTTACCCGACGCTCGGTTCAGGTTCCGTAGAGCCGGTCGCCGAAATCGCCGAGGCCGGGGAGGATGTATTTCTTGCTGTTGAGCTGGCGGTCGAGCACGCCGGCGTGGATCGGGATTTCGGGATGAGATTTTTCGACGGTGGCCACGCCCTCAGGGGCGGCGACGATGCAAACGAAGACGATCTCTTTTGCGCCGGCGGCCTTCACGACGTCGAGCGCCTGGGCGGCGGAACCGCCGGTGGCGAGCATCGGGTCCACGACGATCACACGTTTGCCGTCGAGGGGCGGGAGCTTGCAGTAGTAGCTGCGGGCGATGGCGGTGGTGTGGTCGCGCTCAAGGCCGACGTAGCCGACGGAGACGTCGGGAAAGGTGTCGAGGAACGGCTGAACCATGCCGAGGCCGGCGCGGAGGATCGGCACCACGGCGAGCGGGCGCGCCAGCACGCGGCCGGTGATTGGTTCGAGCGGGGTCTCGATCTTTTTCTCCTCCGTGGCCAGGTCGCGCGTCGCTTCGAGGGCGAGCAGCAGCGAAATCTGGTAACTGAGCGTGCGGAACAGCGCGGGCTTGGTGGTCTTGTCGCGCAGGTGGGTCAGCACGTGCGTGCCGAGCGGGTGGTGCAGGACGTGCAAGGGCATGACGAAGGACAGATGTCAGAGGTCGGAGGACGGAACAAGCCCAAGCTGGAAGCAACCGGAGCCTGTCATCCTGAGTGAAACGAAGGATCCAGTGGAATGGGGGCGGCTTACGCCACAACGGTCGTGCACGTGGATTCTTCGCTGCGCTCAGAATGACACGGCGGTTGTGTTGAAACGACTACGGTTGCAGCACCAGCGTGTGTTTCGTCGGGCCGGGGAGCAGCGGGGTGGGGTCGCCTTTGACCCAGGCTTCGTGGCCGGCGCGGTAGAAGGGCGAGGCCGGGTTCCCGCTCTGGCCGCCGGGCATGTGAAAGAGGCCCTCCTCCTCGCGGCCGGGGGACACGACGAGCCGCTCGCTGGCACCGTGTTCCGGTGTCTGCACGCGCGGCATCTCCGTCGCGCCGGGCAGGGGATCGGCGGGCATGTCGAGGAAGCGGCCGATCCACGCGGGGAGCAAGCGGCTGAAGGGGTGGCGCATCTTCAGGCGGTTGTGCGCACCCCAGGTCCATTTGTCGGGTGAAAGGCCGGCGCGGTCGGATTCGGCGAGCACCTCGTCCGCGGCCTGCAGGAGCAGCGCTGGCCAGGAACTGTAGGCGGGGTTCAACAGGTGCGGGGGACGCTCGCTGACGAGCTGCCAGAGCGCGTGCTCAAGTTGGAAATGCTCCGGATTGAACCCGGGATCTTCCGTGCGGGCCTGGGCGTGGTAGGGCGCGAAGACATGCTCCGCGACGCGCCAACGCCAGGCATGAACGAGGCGAAAGGCGGCCGAGTCGGTGCTCGCGCGTCCGTTCCAAGCACGCACGGCGTCGCGCAGGTCGGCCCGGGAACCGCGTTCTTGAATCGCCGCGTCGTCGAGCACGCCAAGCAGCAGCTGCTGCCAGCGCTCCAGAAACAACGCGCGGTCATCGAGCTGAAGCGCGAGCAGGTCGGCGGGCCCGGCCTTTTTTCCCGAGGCGACGAGGGCACGGAGTCCGTCGCGGATCTGCGCGCCCCGGGCGCCGTTGTCGTAGCCGCCGTCGCCGAGTTTTTCGTAAGCTTCGCCGCCCACGAGTCGCTGGTTGGCGGTCCAAAGCAGACCATCGGCGGGGTCGCGCACCACGGGAGTTTCTTCGGGAGCCAGCCAACCGTCCCAGCGGCGATCGCCGTAGCCCCAGGAAACCGGGTAGCGGCCGTCGTAACCAATCCGGCGCGGGTGCCGGCCGAGAATGGTCCAGGCCATGCCTCCCGCCGTGTCGGCCACGATGAGGTTCTGGTTGGGCAGGCAGGTGCGGCGGGCAATGGCCAACGCTTCGGCGGTGCCGGCCGCCGTTTCCATGGCGGCAAATTCGAGGTTGAGACTGCCGGCATCGTGCGCGGTCCAACGCAACACGAGCAGATTGCCATCGGCGTCGCGGCCGAAAACGGGGCCCCACTCGGTGAGCCGGACCTTGAAGTCCACGGGTGCGGCCCCCTTCACCGTGATGGTCTCGTTGCGCCCGGTGATTTCCTTCTGCCCGGCGGCGGTGCGGTAGAACACCTGCGCAATGGGATCGGTTTCAACGACGATCACGTCGGCCGTGTCGGTGTAGGCGTTGGTGAACCCCCAGGCTACGCGGCCGTTGCTGCCGGCGACCAGAATGGGCACACCGGGCAGCGTGACGCCGACCAGCCGGTGCACGGTGCCATCGGGACCGGGCCACTTCAGCACGGCGCGATACCAGGCGTGGGGCAGCCGATGGTCGAGGTGCATGTCATTCGCGACCAGGGGCACGCCGGAAGAAGTGTGCTCACCGGCCAGGGCGAAGCTGTTGGAACCGGGTTTGGGGGCGGGTGGCGCGAGCGGCACCGGTGCGGCGGAATTTTCCTCCGGCGGACGCAGTTGGAGGCGCGGCAGCGGCGCAGGGTCCAACGTGCTGCCGTCGAGTGCAGAATCCCACGCGGTGCCGGGTGGGGCAAAAAAGTGTGCGGCTTCGGAGCCGAGGGTCTCACGCAGGGCGAGCCGGCTGCGTTCGTCGTCACCGGTGGTGTCCTGCAGGTCGAGCCACATGGCATAGACCACGAGCAGGCAGTCCTCCGGCTGCCAGGGCCGGGGATCGGTGCGCAGGACGGTGTATTCCCAAGGAGTGCGCGGCAGGGCGGCCAGGCCCGCGTTGACGCCGGCGGTGTAGGCCTCGAGCAGGGCGCGGTGAGCGGTGGGCAATTGCGCGAGCACGCGACCGGCGAGGGGGCGGAAGCCGTGCAGGCGCCGGCCCTGGTCAAAGGCCAAGGCAGCCGGCCCGAAGAGTTCCGCCAGCTCACCGGCGCCGCTGCGGCGCGTCAGGTCCATCTGAAAGAAACGGTCCTGCGCGTGGAGGTAACCGCTGGCGCGGGCGACATCCAGGCGGTTGGCGCCGGTGATCGTGGGCACGCCCAGCGCGTCGCGCTCGATCTTCACTTCCGCGGCGAGTCCCGGGAGCGGAAGGGTGCCGTCGAGCGGGGGCAGGCTGGCGCGGATGCGCCACCAGACGGCGCCGGCGGCCAGCAGCGCCAGCACCAGCAGCACGCTCAGGAGGGAGACGAGCAGCTGCAGGCGTTTCCAGAGCGCGTCGCCCATGAGGGTCAGATTTTTTCCCAAGGACGCTCCGGGGCGGAGGCGCGACCCTCGTCGTAATCGAGGTAGTCGAACATGGTGAGCACCGGTTGACCCACGAGGCCGCTTTCCGTGATGCGCTGGGCGAGGGTCCCGGCCGCGCCGTCGCGCCAGCCGCGCTTGATCATGAAACCGTTCCAGATCTCGCATTCCTCGTCGGTGCGGGCGCCGCCGCGCTCGTGGCACCAGGCGAGGAGCGCGGCATCATCGAGATCGCCGGCGAGCACGCGGGCCTGCAGGTCCTCGTATTTCACGCGGAGGAAATTGCAGCAGCGGCTGTCGAAGCCCTTGCCGAGGTTGGCGCCGTAGTCGGCGAGCGGGAGCCGGCCGGCGGCGTGGAGGCGCATCTTGTCGAGCATGCGCCCGAAATAGACGAGGCGGCCAATCTTGGCGTAGGGACTGCGGAGACCGGGAACGAGGGGCATGGGGAGAAGGGAGAAGGGAGAAGGGAGAAGGGAGAAGGGAGAAGGGAGACTAGTCGCGGGCGTAATAGGCCCAGGTCGCGACGAGGCCGAGGACGAAGGTGGGGAAATTCACCCAGAGTTGGTGAAAGGGCACAGGGTAATGGTGCACAGCCCAGATCACGAGCACGTGTTTCACGGCGATAAGCGCCCAGCAGAGCAGGATCACCCGCTCCACCCGCGGATTGCGCGGCACCGGCCGCTTGACCTGCACGGATTGGACAAAGGGCCCGTCGAAATCAGCGGGATCGCGGTCGCGGAAAAACTGGAGCAGGTTGGCGAACATCCGGTTCGCACCGTAGCCCGGGTCCGCGAAAAGGAAAGCCGCGGTTATGCGCGGCGGGAGGCCTCAGGCCTGGCGCCGGCGGCGCAGGGCGAAGGCCACCCAGCCGGAACCGAGCGCGAGCAGCGCGTAGGTCGAAGGCTCGGGCACGGCCTGGAAGTTCAGGTAGATGTGCTGCGAGTCGGCCGTGAGGGTGAAGGCGGAGGTCGGGAACAGGTTGTTTTGGAACAGGCTGCTATCGATCAGGAACTTGTCGGCGCTGAACCCGGAAATGGTGCCTCCGGTCTCGATCAGCAGGAACTGGTAGCTGTTGCCCATGGTGATACCCGCCGCGAGGCCCTCGTCGCCAAACGCATCGTAAGATTCGAGCAGCAGGTTGAAGGAGGCGACGGAAACCGAGGAAAGGTCGAGGTTGCCGGTGATATAGAGCGAGCCGGAGCTCTCGGCAAACGAGGCGTCCTGCAGGCCCCAGATGTAGCTGCCGCCGTTGTTGAACACCGTGTTGCCCGAGAGAGTGAGCTCACCCGGAAAGAAGCTGTCGGGAATGCCGGGGAACAACGACTGGAGGGGCCCGATGGTGATGGGCGCGCCGGGAGTGCCGTTGAAGGAAGTGGGAGCGAAGGTGCCGAGACCGGCGAGCGCACCCTGCGTGAGCACAAGGGCGTTGGTCAGGGTGACGCTGTCGTTGAGGATGAGGCCACCGTCGCCGTTGGTCGCATTGATCGTGATCGTGCCGGTGCCGGCGGAGGAGTTGGCGCCCAGGCCCAGGGCGCCGTGTCCGGTAATGTTGGTGCCGCCGGAATACTGGTTGTTGCCGTAGAGGTAGAGCGTCTCGCCGCCCGTGGTCGCGGTAACCTGCAATGAAGCGGTGGTGGACACGTTGCCGGGGGCGGTTATGGCGCCACCAAATTCATACGTGCCGTCGACGGTGCTGGTATCAAAGGTGAGGTTGATGCCGTTGTTGAGGTGGAGATGACCGCCGTTCGTCCCGACGATGCCGTAGAGAGTGCCGCTGGTCGTGAAGGCGGCGGTGGCGTCGTCGCTGTCGAGCTGAAGGGTGCCGTGGCCGGCGGCGTTGGCGCTGGCGAAGGTGAGCGTGCCGTTCTGGACAATCCAGCCGCCGTTGTAGCCGGTGTTATCGCCACTGAGGGTGACGTTGATGGGAGTGGGGTTCGTCAGGAAGACGGCGCCAACGCCGGTGGAGTTGCCCGCCGCCGGGCCGGTGATGTTCCCCGAGAGGGTGAAACTGTTGGAGCCGGTAAAAAACAGCTGCGGGGTGATCCCCGTGCCGGGCACCGCGAAGTCGATCTGATTGGCAAAAGTGCGGCCCGCGGTGGTGGCGGAAAGGCCGATGGTGCCGTTTTGGTTCGGCTGCGACATCAGGGTGATCGTGCCGGTGCCGAAAGAAGTGTCGGTTGCACCGGCCAGGGTGATGCCGCCAAACCCGTTGATGGTGGTGCCGCCGGTATAGTTGTTGGCGGCGCTCAGGACCACGGTGCCGTCAGCCATCTTCGTGAAACCGCCCGGAACGCCGATCATGACCGAACGGGCACCGGCGCCGTCGAACAGCGTGGCGTCCACGACCAAGGTGCCCCCGTCCGCGGCGGTGAATCGGTAGGTGTCTGAGGCGTTGCCACCGGACAGCTCGGTGGTCGTCGCGATGCCGCCGGTGAGCACGGCCTTGGTGGTGGTGCCGACAAACACACCGTTGTTGAACCCGGTGAGGTCGAGGTTGGTCACGGTGGTGGGTGTGCCCACATTGGTGGAGTCGAAGCCAATAACGCCCCACGTGTTGGGTTTGTCGAACTTGGTGAACAGCCCGCTGAGAAGCGTGGCGCCGTTCACGGCCGTGCCGCCCAGGGTGGTGTCGGTGAAGCCGATGTAGCTTTGGCCGACGTTCGCAGCGGCGCCGCCGGCGCGCAGGATGCCGGAGGCGGGGATGGAGGAAGCGCCGTCAAAAATGATGAAGCCGTTGTTGGCGTAGGTGCCGCCGGTGTAGGTGTTGGCGCCCTTCAGATAGAGCATGAGGGCCACGCCGCCGTTGTTGGTCGCGACATAGGTCGAGGTGGTGTGATTGACCAACGCGGAGGCGACGTAGAGTTTGCCGCCGCCGTTGCCGAAGTTGTAGTTCGCGGTAAGTTGGGGCGTGATGCTGCCAGTGAGGGTGACACTCGTCGCGGTGCCCAGCCGTATGCCCTCGAAGGCGGTGGTGGTGAAACCGGTCAGGTTGATGTTGTCGGTGAAGGTGGAGGGTGAACCGGAGGGCAGGCCGGCGGTGAGCGAATCGAGACCGACGGAGCCGGAGGAGGTGGGATCGAATTTCAGAAGGAAGTTGGCGAAGTCACCGGCGTTGGGCACCGCGCTCGTGGCGATGCCGACGTAACCGTGGGCGCCGTTCAGGTTGGTTTGGCCGGAGAGGATGGAGCCGGTGGCAGGCACGGCGCTCGCGCTTCCAAAGACCAGCGAGCCGACCTGGAAGTTCTGGTTGGCACCGGTGGCGGGGTTGAGCCGGAAGCCGACCTTGGTGCCGCCGGTGTAGGTGTTGGTGCCGGTGAGAATCATCAGGCCGGGGCCACCTACATAGAGGCTGCGGGCGCCGCCGGTCTCCACGATGTTGCCGGAGATCAGCAGGGGGTTGCGGGAAACCGGGCCGGGGAGCGGCCGGATGCCGGTGTTGTTGGGGGCTTCACCGGACATCTTGTTGGCGAAACCCGTGTTGACGATGAGAGTCGTGTTGTTGGCCAGAGTGATGGTCCCCGTGAGGGTCGTGGCAGGGCCGTCCCAATTGCGAAAATTGATGGGGGCGTAGGCGACTTGGCCCGAAAGCAAAGGTCCGCTGTTGAAGGTGAAATTATTGGCCAGGGTCGGCGCGAGGTGGGTGGTCAGGGCGCCGCCGTTGGAGTAAACCACGCTGCCCGTGCCGATGGAATCGGCACCCCAGAGCACAAGGGAGGATATGGTGCCAATCGGTGCGGTGGAGTCCGGAGCCAAGGTGAGGGTGGCGGAAAAATCCGTGGCATTGCCCGAAGTGTTCGCCAGCAACAGAACCTGACCGGTGCCGGTGACGGTCAGATCGGCGGTGCCACTGAGCTTGCCGTGAATCGTGGCGACGCCCCCTTGTCCCAAGTTCCAGGTTTGGTTGCCCAAAAGCGTGGTGGAGATGCCCTCGGCGAAATCGAACCGCACGCCGGTCTGACCCGTGGCGTCGATACCCCCCGTCAGGGTCAGCGCGGTGGAGGCGCCGCTGGGAACAAAGCGGAAAGAGTCATCGATCGTGAAATCGAGGGTGCTGACATTGAACGTGGTCGGCAGGTGGATGACATCGCGCACGGCGTCGCCAAAAACCAGGGTTTCGCCGCCGGCTCCGGTCGGGGCGGTGGGACCACGCCAACCATCACCGATGCCGGTCCAAATGTAGGTTTGCGCGAGAGAGGTGGCAAACAGGCAGCCAAAAACAAAGGCGCCGAGCGTCAGTCGTGGTGTGCGCTTCATGGTGTGCTGTGCCAGAACTTGGCTTGGAAGCGCATTGTGCACAATGACAAACGAGCCAAAGCCAATCCGCCGGCGCAAGGGACCAGGCAAAGGAAAAGGCCGGCGGGCGGGGACCAAGTTCAGCCTGCGCGGCGGTTCGCGAGCACCTTGCGCAGGTTGGCGATCAGGTCCGCCACCTCGAAGGGCTTGTGGATGATGCAATCCACCCGGGCGGCGGTGAGCAGTTCCATTTCCTCCGAGCCCAACCGGCCGCTCATGACGATGACCGGCCCGCGGTAGCGGCCGGCAGCCCGCACCCGCCGCAACACATCAATGCCACTGAGTCCGGGCATGTTGACGTCGAGCACGAGCAGGTCGAATTCCTCCGACCTGGTCTCCAGCGTCTGCCACGCGGTGCTGCCATCGGGTTCCCGGTGGATCACATGGCCCTCGCGTTTGAGCACCGCGGTGACGGTTTGCGCGACAAAGTCGTCATCCTCGGCGAGGAAGACCCGGGCGTTGCCGGAGGGATGCAGATTGGCCGGCGCGCTGATCGGGATGGTCGGCAGGGGTGCGGGCAGGATGGGCAGGAAGATCAGGAACGAGGTGCCTTCGCCGGGCACGGAATCCACCTCGATATGGCCGCCGCACATGTGGACGAGGTGCCAGACCGTGGCGAGCCCGAGACCGGTGCCCTGGCCGACCGACTTGGTGGTGAAAAAGGGCTCGTAGATCCGTTCGCGCACCTCGGCCGGCATGCCCATGCCGTTGTCTTGCACGACAAGGCGCACCCAGCCGGTGAGGCCGGGCGTCGGCACGTCGGCAAGAGCCGGCCGGGCCTCGGCCGGCACGGCGGCCGCATCAATGCGAATCTGCGGGATCCAGGTGTCGGGGTGGGGAACCTGCAGCCGGTCGAGCAAGGTGTCACGGGCGTTCAGGATCAGGTTGACGAGGATCTGGTTGAGGTCGGTGGCGTTGAGGTAGAGCGGCGGCAGCTCGGCGGGCGTGTCGTTTTGCCAGCGGATGCGCCGGTCCATGGTCAGGCGCAGGAGGGCAAAGCAGCTGTCGATGGCGGCGGACAACCGCACGACCTCGGGCCGGGATTCGTTTTTGCGGCCGAAGGTCAGCAGCCGGCGGGTCAGCTCGGCGGCGCGTTGGGCCGTGCTGGCGATCAGACCGACAGACTTGCCGAGCTCCCGGTCCTGCGGCCGGTCCAGCATGATCTCGCCGCTCTTGAGCAGGATCGGGGTGAGCAGATTGTTGAACTCGTGGGCGATGCCGCCGACCAGTTCGCCGACGGCGCGGAGCTTGCGGGACTGCGCGACCTCCTCATCGAGCCGCCGCCGCTCCGTGGTGTCCTCCAAAAGCAGACAGCAGCGCCGAATTTCGGCGGGGCCCGACAGCAGGGGCACGAGCATCAGGGAAAAATCCCGGTTGGTGCGCGGCAAGTGGCGGTTTTCACGCACCAAGCTGCTGACGGCCCGGTTTCTGGAGATGAAACCGGTCAGTTCCGCCCGCAGCTCCGGTTCGAGCGGCAGCTCATCGAGCAGCCGGCCCGCGGCGGTTCCGGCCGGCAGGGCGAACAGGACCTCCGCCGCGCGGTTGAGCAGCAGCACGCGGTGCCCGCCGGAGTCCGTGGCCTCCAGCACGCAGACCGTGAGCGGGATGTTGTCGTAGAGCGCCCGCAGCAGGATCTGCTGGCGGTTGAGCTCGTCGGCCTGGGTGGCGATGCGGCGGTGCAGGAAGCGGAGGCGGAGGTAGGCGGTAAGCGCGCCGGCGAGACCGAGCGTCAGCAGGATCAGGCCGTAGTTCACCGCCTGGTCGCGCGTGATCAGCGGCGAGTCGATCCGGCCGAACCAGCGCTGGTAGATCTCGCCGAATTCGCCGGTGCGATGGAGGATGGACAGGCCTTCGTTGAGCCGGGCCAGCAGCAGCGCATCGCCCTTGTGCACGGCAAAACAATGCCGGATGTCGTAGCCTGCGAGCGGTTCGCCAAACATCGCCACGTTGCCGATCCGGCGCTCCTCGATCACGGAAAGGGCGGTGAGCTGGGAAAGGAAGCTGCCGGCCACCTCGCCGCGTGAGATCAGCCGGAGCGCCTCCTCACTGGCGCTCACGGACACCTGATCCACCCGGAGCCCGTGGTCGGCGATGAAGCGCTCGCCCATGCTGCGCGTGCCGATGATGGCAAACTTCCGGCCGTTGAAATCCTCCAGCCGGCGGATGGGGCTGCCCTTTTCCTGGATGAACACCGCGCCACGCAGGGTGAGAAACGGCACCGTGAAGTCGGAGTAGCTGTCGCGCTCGGCCGTCTGGCTGTAAATCTGCAGCATGTCGAACTCGCCCTCGCGGAACCGGTCGTGCAGCTCGCGCCCCGGCATCGCCACCCGCTTGATCTCCAGCTGCATCACGCGCGCCACGGCATCCAGCAGGTCCGTGGAAAATCCGGTGGCCCGGCCCTGGGCGTCGATGAACCCGTAGGGATAGCTATCGGTGGTCACGCCGACGATGAGGGGCTGCCGCGCCGCCAGCGGCCGGAGGTTTGCCGCCGGCGCGGTGACGGGTTCGGCGCGCAGCGTCAGGGCAAGCAGCAGGCCGGCAAGGCAGGCTCCTTGCCGGAGCGCTCGATGCGGGGTGGTCATCTGCCGTCCAAGCTAGTCGTCAGTGTTCAAGAATCCAACCAAACTTTGCCCATTCCGGTGGGTTCAACCGAGGAGGGTCAGCGTGATGCCGGCGACGATGCCCAGCACGGCCGGCAGCTTCGCCGCGCCCTTCGTCTCGTGAAACAGCCAGATGCCGCCGGCGAAGGCCACCAGCGTGCTGCCGCGGCGCAGGCTGGAGACGACGGAAACGAGCGCCTCGGGATCGCGCAGCGCCTCGAAATACACAAAGTCCGCCACCAGCAGCGACAGCGCGATGAGCGCGATGCTCCAGCGCCAGTGAAACTCGTTGCGCGGCCACCAGCGGCGCCACCAGCCCACGATGAGCGGCAGCATCACCACGGGCAGGTAGAGCGTGAACCAGGCCTGCACCTGCGCCGCGCTCAGGCCCACGGTGCCGAGCAGGTGCTTGTCGTAGAGTCCGCTCACCGCGCCGCAGAGCGTGCCGGCCACCATGCAGCCCACCCACTTGTTGCGGTGGAAATGCACGCCCTCCGCGCGTCCCGCGACCGAGAGGCCCCAGAACGACGCCAGCGTCACGAAAATCCCCGCGTTCTCCAGCCAGGAGGGACGCTCGCCGAGCACGATGAGCGCGCCGAGCAGAGTCCAGAGCGGCCCGGTGGCCCGGATCGGCGCCGCCAGCGATAGCGGCAGGTGTTTGATGCCAAAATAGGTGAAGGCCCACGACGAGGCCACGATCACGGACTTCAGGAAAACCAACCCATGCTGCCCGGGCGTCATCGGCGCCGGCACGAAGGCAGCGGGCAGCGCCGCCGGGACCGCCATCCCGACTCCGAGCAGGGCCAGCCACACAACCGCGCCGCAGACCGTGCTCAGGAACAGCACGGGCAGGACGGCGTTGCCGTGCAGCGCGTGTTTCTTGCTCAGGTCGTAGAAACCGAGGAACAGGGCGGAGAGAAGGCTGCCGACAATCCAGGACATGAACGGCGAGGTGTGACGCACGCCGCCGACGGGAGCAAGAACTGTAGGGCGGGGAGCTTGCTCACGCTACGAAGGCTTCACCCAAATCGTGGCGCCAGCCTTTCGGCAGGCTCAAGGCCCTGAGCTCGTCGAACGGGCAAGCTGGCTGCCCTCATCCGGCTCACCGCAGCTTCGCACAGGCCTGGTGCCGCGGACAGGACACGAGGTGGTCATTCACCAATCCGGTGGCCTGCATGAAGGCGTAGCAGATGGTCGTGCCCACAAATTTGAAGCCGCGCTTCTTCAGGTCCCGGCTCAGAGCGTCGGACTCCGCGGTGCGCGCCGGGACCTGCGCCGGGGCGGTCCAGCGGTTCACGCGGGGGCGGCCCTGCACAAAGCCCCAGACGTAGCGGTCGAAGGAGCCGAATTCCGCCTGCACGCCGAGGAAGGCGCGGGCGTTGATCACCGCGGCCTGGATCTTGAGCCGGTTGCGGATGATGCCCGGGTCGGCGAGCAGCCGCGCCTGCTTCTTCTCGTCCTGGCGGGCGACCGCGGCCGGCTCGAAGCCGCCGTAGGCCGCGCGGTAGTTTTCGCGCCGGGCGAGGATCGTGGCCCAGCTCAAACCGGCCTGGGCGCCCTCGAGAATCAGCATCTCGAAAAAGTGACGGTCGTCGTGCGAAGGCACGCCCCATTCGGTGTCGTGGTAAACGTGCTGGAGTTCGGCCTCGGCCCAGGGGCAGCGCGGCGGGGCGGAGGGGTCGGTGGCGGGCATAAGCGGCAGGTTAGCAGAGCGCACTGACAGCCCTGTGTCAGCAGGCTTGCGGCGCACGGGCCGGGTGTCCTAGCTTGGCACCCTTATGGGACGTCAATGGCTGCATGCGAAACGCGCGATCGTAAACCTCAAGAAAGGCCAGGTGGTCGGCAAGCTGGTGAAGGAAATCACCGTGGCCGCCAAGCTCGGCGGCGGCGACCCCGCGGGCAACGCCCGGCTCTTCGCCGCGGTGGAAAAGGCCAAGAAGGCCAGCGTCACCCGTGACGTCATCGAGCGCGCCATCGCCAAGGGCGCCGGCACCGGCGGCGACAAGAGCTCGCTGGACCACGTCGTCTATGAGGGCTATGCGCCGCACAAGGTCGCGGTGATCGTCGAGGTCTATACGGACAACCAGCAGCGCACCGCCCCGGAAATCCGCGTGCTCTTCAAGAAGGGCGTGCTCGGCGCCGCGCACAGCAACAAGTTCCTCTTCGACCACGTCGGCATGGTGGAGGCGCACACCGCCGCGGCCGGCACGGACCTCGAGACCGCCGCGATCGAGGCCGGCGCCAACGATTTCTCGCCGCTGACGCACGCGGAGAACGACGACATCCCGGAAGGCGCCACCGGCGCGCGCTTCATCACGGATCGGGCCGGCGTGCACACGGTCTCCACCTGGCTCAAGGCCAACGGCTGGACCGTCGTCACCGCCGAGCTCGGTTACCTGCCCAAGCAGTTCCCCGAGCTGGACGACACGGCCCGCGCCGAGGTCGGCGAGTTCCTGCACGAACTGTCGGAGCACGACGACGTGCAGCGCGTCTGGGCCGCGGTGAAATAAAAAACCCCGGGCCGAGGCCGCGGGGTTTTGTTAACAACGCCGGAGGGGTGACCGGCGTCGGCGGAAGAATGAAGAGCAGCGCGAAACGCGTTACTTCTTCTTTTTGCCGGCCTTTTTGGCCTTCTTCTTGGCAGGTTTTTTCTTGGCCATGAAAAATTTTTAGAACGCGTTGCGTGAAGTTGCACGCAAAATTTTCGCAAGAGTCACAATTTTCGCGGTGACGCGCGCGCGGAAAAATTCGCGCGTTCAGCGTCCGTAGAGCGCGCCGATCTCCTTCAGGTAGGCGGCGGTGCCGGAGAAAAGTTTTTCGAGCGCGTCGGCGCGCACGCGCCAGCGCCAGTTGCCCGAGGGCAAACCCGGCGTGTTGAAGCGCGCCTCGCTGCCGAGCACGAGCAGGTCCTGCAGCGGCACGATCGCGAGACGCGCCGGGCTCGCGTAGCACAGCCGGATGAAATCCCACGCGACGTCCTCGCCCGACACGCGCAGGTAGCGGCGCACGCGGTCGCGCTCGAAGTCGCTCGCGGTGCGATACCAGCCGACGGTGGTGTCGTTGTCGTGCGTGCCGGGGTAGATCACGGCGTTGCGCGGGGCATGGTGCGGGAGGTAGGAGTTCTTCGCGTCGCTGCCCCACGCGAAGTGCAGCACGAGCATGCCGGGCAGGCCGGTGGCCTCGCGCAGCGCGTGGACCTCGTCGGTCAGCACGCCGAGATCCTCGGCGATGATGCGCGCATCGGGCAGCGCGGCCTTGAACGCGCGGAACAGCTCGAGGCCGGGCCCGGGCAGCCATTCGCCCTTGCGCGCGTTCTCGGCCGGCAGCGGGATGCGCCAGTAGGACTCGAAGCCGCGGAAATGGTCGATGCGCACGATGTCGCACACCTCGAGCGAGGCGCGCAGGCGGTCGCACCACCACGCGTAGCCGTCGGCCCGGTGCGCCTGCCACGCGTAGAGGGGGTTGCCCCAGAGCTGGCCGTCGGCCGAGAAATAATCCGGCGGCACGCCGGCGACCGCGACAGGCAGGAAGGTCTGCGGGTCGAGTTCGAAGAGGTGCGGTGCGGCCCACGCGTCGGCCGAGTCGGCGGAGACAAAGATCGGCAGGTCGCCGATGATGCCGACACCGCGCTCCTTCGCGGCGGCGCGCAGCTGGGCCCACTGGCCGAAGAACAGATACTGCCCGAAACGGTAGGCGTCGGCGGCGTCGGCGAGCTGTTTGCGCAGGGGCGATTTTTGCGCCCGGCGGTGATCGCGGGCCTCGGCGGGCCATTCCCACCACGGGGCGCCGTGGAAATGGTCCTTCAGCGCGCGGAAGAGCGCGTAGTCGTCGAGCCAGCGCGCCTCCTTTTTGCAGAAGGCCGCGTAGTCGCCGTAGGGCAGGGCGGTGTGCTTCTGCCGGCGGAGCGCGGCGGCGATGCCGAGCAGGCGCGGCTTCAGGCGGCCGATCGCCTCGAAGTCCACCGCGTCGGCGGAGAGCGGCGCGAGCGCCATGAGTTCGCTGGCGGGCAGAAGACCGTAGCGCACGAGCGGCACGAGGTCCACGAGGTTGGGATTCCCGGCGAAGGCGGAGTAGCACTGGTAGGGCGAGTCGCCGTAGCCGGTCGGACCGAGCGGGCACACCTGCCAGTATTTGATGCCGGCGGCGGCGAGAAAATCGAGGAAGCGCACAGCATGCTGGTCGAGCACGCCGCAGCCCTGGCCGCCGGGCAGCGCGGTCGGGTGGAGGAGAACGCCGGCGGCGCGGTCGCGCAGCCAGTCGTAGAGCGGAAGCGTTTCGGCGGACGGAACAGGTTTGCGCGAGGTGGCCACGCGCTAGGGGAATCCGGCGCGCCCGGCGGCGCGAGCCCATTTTCCGCGCTCAGGTCAGCAGGAAGGCGCCGACGGCCGTCGCAAAGAATCCGAGACTGAGCGTGAGCCCGTAGATGACGGTCAGCAGGAACGTCTTCACCACGGTCTTCGGCCACGAGTTGGCGAAGAGGCGTCGCAGCATGACGAACGGATAGATCCCCAGCCAGAAGTTGCAGGCGAAGGCCACCCAGCTGTCGAGGCCCCAGCCTGGCAGCCCGGCCAGTCCTTCCCAGCCGCGGCTGAGAAGCACCCACAGGTAGATGAAGGTGTGAAAATGCACCGAGAGCACGAGGTGCTGGAGATAAACCTGGCCGGATTTGCGGAACAGCACGCGCGTGTAGAGCGCAAAGAACGGCAGGCAGAACATCAGCATGTGCGGGAGGTGGGACTGGATCCAATGCGACAGCTGCCGGCGGCGCTCCGGATCGGTCAGCCGCCGGCCTTGTTCCTCGAGGAAGCGTTCGAGCGCGGTGTCCTCTTCGCGGGTTTGGCCCGGCTCCGCCCGCGCCTTGGCGATCTCGGCCTGCATCTGCTCGGCGGATTCGCGCACCTCGTCCACGAGCCGTTTCGGCGGGGCGGTCCCGTCGGCCGGGTCGGCCGCGGGCCCGGCCGCCTCGGTCTTGGCCGCCACTTGTTCCAAGGCGGCGGTGACCTTGGCGGGGTCCTGCCAGTCCTCGGGCTTCATCTGGGTGGCGGTGTCGCGCCAGGCGTTGCCGAGGGTGGCGACGTTCACCGGCTTGCCGCCGATGGTCAGGCCCTGGTGGGGTTTGCCCTCGGTCTCGCGGACGAACGAATCGTCCTTCTCCCCGATAAAAATCAGCAGGAAGAAGACGAAGCTGACGAAAATATAGAGCCGGAACGGCGGCATCTGCGCCGCCCGCTTGCCGGCGTTGAAGTCGGCGGTGAGCCGTCCCGGCTGAAACAGCAGCGTGACGATGTTGCGGAAAAATTTTCCCTCGAAGTGGAAGAGCGTCTCCAGCGCCTCCATGAACACATGCCGGAAAGAGCGATGAAACTCGAAGTCGTGCTGGCCGCATCGGTGGCACCACGGACCCTCCAGTTTGGTGCCGCAGTTTTCGCAGTGGGTGTGAAACGGGCCGTGGTGGCCGGGGGCGTGCTCCTCGGTCCCATGCTTGACCGCTTGGTCGGCGGTGACAGCGGCCTCCGCCGACAGGGGCAGCGGCTCGGGCGGTTCCGGCGGCTCCGGTTCGAGGGCCATGCGGGACTCAGGCCTTCGTGGAATCCGGATGCAGCACCTGGTGGATGGTGTTCAACAGGGCGGCCGGCTTGAAGGGCTTAAGCAGGAAGGGATCCGAGGAGGACTTGCGGCCGGGATCGCGGCCCGAGCCGTTGGCTTCGAGGCCGCTCATGAACAGCACGCGGATGTCCGGCCGCAGCGGCCGGATCAGGTCCACGAAGCTCCGGCCGTTGTTCTTGGGCATGAAAATGTCGGTGATGATCAGCGCCACGCGATCCTTGTGCTCGCTGAAAACGGCGACGCCTTCCGCACCGTCACGGGCGATGATCACCTCGTAGCCGTGATTGAGCAGCACGGTCGTGAGCAAATTGCGCACGCTGGCCTCGTCGTCCACGAGCAGGATCAGCTCGCCGTTGGCGCGCGGGGGAAACGGGGTGGCGCTCGAAGGCCGGGGGGAGGAGGCGGTGGAGGCGCCGGGCGGCTTGAGGCAGAAGCGGAGATCATCGCGATTCCGGCCGACAACCACGGGCGCAAAAGCGGGGATGATGCGACGGAGAAGGAGATGCAACAGGCCGCCAAAAGTGGCCAAAATCAGGAGGCGGAGAATGAGGGCGGAGTTGTCCGGCATCAGTGTGGTTAAGCAAAGGCCGAGCCACTGCTGACCGGCCCGGCTCGGCGGACGGTGGGGCGGCGGCTGACGCCATGCAACTGCAAATAGCGAAAACGATCCGCTTATAAGTCTGGATGGCTGCCGGCGGGCAAATTTCTGGGGCCGGGCTCGGGTTTGCCTGGATGAATTGGCGGCAGAAACAGAAAAACCGGTCCCGTGGAGGAACCGGTTTCTGATCCAAAGGGGCTGGACGCCGCCTTACTTAACCTGACGAAGGGTGATGGTCCCGTTCATCGAGGTCAGTTTGATGTCCACGCCGCCGCCATTGAGGGTGCCGACGATGGATTTGCCGCCGAAGTTGGGCAGGGGGGGGATGGGTGGGACCGGAGCGGCCGGGGCCACGGGGACGACCCCGTCCAGGTTCACGTTGACGTTAACGGACGCCTCGACCGCGGCCTCGATGGCTTCCTTGGTGGCTTCAGTCGCGGCCTTGACCGCGTCGGCGGTGGCCTTGGCGGCGTCGCGCCGGGCTCGGGCGACTTCCTTGTTGATGCGTGCCTGTTCGCGGGACAACTCGCGGTGCACATCGTCAGAGGACACCGCGACCGGGGCGCTGGAGCCGGTGACCTTTTCCGTCTTGGTCTGGAGGACCTTGTCGGGGAAGTTGGTGCGGATGGACCCGTTGTGGGTGCGCATGCGGAGATTGGCCTTGGTGTCGCCGGGGAGGCGCACGTCGATCTCACCGTTCAGGGTGGAGAGGGAGACCGGTTTGACCGGGGCGGACTTGAAGGTGGCGCTGATCTCGCCGTTGAGGGTGTTGACGACCGCGGAGCTGGCGATGTCGCGGAGCGTGACCTCGCCGTTCATGCTGTTGATGTCGAGGTCGCCCTCCACGCCGTCCACCAGGATCTCGCCACCGAGGGAGGTGCGGAGCACGAGGTTGGTGTTGCGCGGGACCTTGATCATGAACTCGGCGCCGTGCGAGGCCCAGGCGTTGTCGCCGGCCACGGTGACGACGGCGACGTTGTCTTTCTCGGCGAGTTCGAAGGTCACGTCCTCGTCGAGGCGGCGGAAGCCCTCGTCATCCACCTCGGCGCGGCCCTTCTGGTCGAGCGAGGAGGTGACGATGACCTCGTTGCCATCGGTGCCGATGATGTGGAGCTCGGCCCACGGGATGCTGAGCTTGAGGGTACCAGGGATTCCTGGGTCGGAGAACTTGACGCGCGCGGTGGCGCCGTCGGTTTCGGTTTCCTCATCCGCGGCGCGGAGGCCGGGGCTCAGGAGGAGTGCCGTCGCGGCCAGCAAGCCGGCGAGACGGAGATAGAATCGGGAATTCATGAGACGTTGGGATTGGACGGGTTGTTGTTATTGAGAGTGTCAGTGGGTGAAGGGGTGCGGAGGACGGCCAGGCCGCGGCGGGCGGAGTCGCGGACGGTCTTGTCGGCGGCCTCGTCGCGGCTGAGCTGTTCGAAGAGCGGGGCGGCGGCGGTTTCGCGGACGGAAGTGAGAAGCTCGATCATCGCGACCTGGACCAGCGGCGAGGATTCGCGCGGGAGGCTGGCGAGCAGGCCCTGGCGGACGACCTCCTCGTCGGCGTGTTGGGCGAGGGCTTCGACGGCGGAGAGGCGGACATTGACCGAGGGATCGAGGGCGAGGGCGCCGACGAGGTCGGTGAGCACGCGGCGGTCGGGGCTCTTGAGGTCCATGGTGGCGAGCACGGTCTGCAGGCGCTCGCTGGTGGACTTCTGCTGGAGGAGCGAGGCGGCGACGAGGCTGCCCATGTCGTTCATCAGGGTCTTCTGGTCGGCGAGTTCCTGCTCGAGTTTGGCGAGGCGCTCGGCGTCGGCCTTCGAGGCGGCGGTGGTTGCGGTCGGAACGGGAGTCGGAACCGGCGTCTGGAGGAAACGGGCGCCGGCGAACAGGCCGAGGGCCAGCACCGCGACCGCGCCGGCGAACTGCAGCGGAGGCGTGGAGGGCAGAAGCGCGGCGAAAAAACGGTCGAGGCGGCTCCGGGCGAGGGCGAAGGGGCTGACGCTGTCGGCTTCCTGCTGGTGCGTCTCGAGCATGGCGTAGAATTGCTCGCGTAGGCGCGGGCTGGGCTCCTCGACGGCAGGCAGGGCATCCAGCTTGCGGGTCATTTCCTGGAGAGCGGACCACTCGCGCTGGCAGGTCGGACACGAAGCGAGGTGGGCGCGGAGCGTGGCGGACTCATCGGGCGGCAGGGTGCCGTCTTGGTAGTCGATGAAGTTGTCCTGGACGCGTTGGCAGTTCATGGGAGGGAAATGGGGTCTGGGATTTAGGGTGTGGGCTCCGGGGGCTGGGTCTTGTTACTTGGACCTTGGCACTTGTTGCTCCGTCGTCAGGCGGCCTGTTCCTTGCGGATCTTGAAATAGACCTCGCGGAGTTCCTTGAGGGCGCGGTGGGCGCGGACCTTCACGGCGCCGACGGAGCAGTCGAGCAGCTTGGCGATTTCCTGGTGGTTGAGGTGCTGGAGGCGGGAGAGCACGAGGACCTCGCGGTGGTCCTCGGGAAGGCGGGCGAGCGCGCGGCGCATGAGCGCGAGGTCGTCCGAAGTGCCGGCTTGGGAGTCGGGCGCGGCGGCGTGGTCGGGCTCGTCGTGGAAATCGGCCGGGTCGGCCGGGGTGGGGGTGCGGGCGTGCTTGCGGAAGTGGTCGGCGGCGACCTTCCGCGCGAGGTGGTAGATCCAGGCGGAGAACTTGCCCTCGTCGCGGTAGGTGTGCCGGTATTTGAGGATGCGGTAGAACACGATCTGCACGAGGTCCTCGCTGACCGAGGGCTGGTTGGTCAGGCGCACGAAAAACCCGTAGAGCGGGCGGTGATGGCGCTCAAAGAGGTCGCCGAGCTTCCGGACCTCCCCGGCGCGCACGGCAATCATGAGTTCATGGTCGTTGGCGGCGTCCACGGCGTCGGGCAGGCTAGCCGGTGCGGCGTCGGAGGGAACTCGGAATTGCGTGACGGTGGCGAGGGACATGGAACGGAATCATGGCGGTGTGCGAGGGGGATAACCGGGCCCGCCGCCCCCGGTTACAGGAAAAATCACTGGCGACCACGGTCGGGCTGGCTAGCCTACGGCGCATGAACCGCCGCGCTTTCCTAATCAGTTCCGGCGCAGCCGCCTCCCTCGCCCTGCTGGGCCGCGGCCGCCTGTCAGCCCAGACCCCGCCCGCCGCCCCCTCCGTGCCCGTCGCGCCGCCGCCGCCGGTGACGGAGTTCAAGCTCCTGCGCCGCAACGTCGGCCTGTTCACCGGCCAGGGTGGGACGGTCGGTTGGCTGTCGAATCGCGACGCGCTGGCCGTCGTGGACACGCAGTTCCCCCAGACCGCCAGCGTGCTCCTGCGCGACCTGCCGGGTCGTGACGGGCGCATGATCGACGCCGTGATCAACACGCACCACCACGGCGACCACACCGGTGGCAACGCCGTGCTCCGTCCGGCCGCGAAGCAGGTCATCGCGCACGCCAACGTCCCCGAACTCATGCGCGCCCGCGCCGAGGCCGACAAGCGCACCCTCGACCCCGCGCTGCTGCCCACGCTGGGCTTCACCGACGGCTACCGTCAGGGCTTCGGCGACGAGGCGGTCAGCGCGAAGTATTTCGGTCCGGCGCACACGCGCGGCGACATCGTGGTGCTCTTTGAACAGGCCAACGTCGTCCACCTGGGCGACCTGATGTTCAACCGTCTCTATCCCGTGATCGACCGGCCCGGTGGCGCGAGCATCCGCGGCTGGGTCAAGCTGCTCGAAAAAGTGGCCAAGGACTATCCGCCCGACGCGACCTACATTTTCGGCCACGGTAATCCGAAGTTCGGCGTCACGGGCACGCCGGCCGATCTGCTCGTGTTCCGCGACTATCTCTCCGGGCTCCTCGCGCACGTCGAGAGCGAGATCAAGGCCGGCAAGTCCAAGGAGGAGATCCAGAAGCTGGAGAACCTGCCCGGCTTCCCGGATTTCCACCAGCCGCCCGGTCGCGGCAACCGCCTGCCCGGCAACCTCGGCGTGGCCTACGACGAGATCATGGCGGCGGGGTGAGAGCGTTTATCACCACGAAATACACCCAAGACACGAAAGGAAAACCTGGGCTGCGGAACCCACCCGTGGCGCCCGTGCAGCCGTGAAATCCTTGGTCGGACGCATTCTGTCTATCCTGTTCATGTTGGCCGGTCACGCCTCCGCCGCCGACTGGCAGGCCATGAAACCGGCCGACTTCGCCGCGCTCCCCGCGGTGCAGGCGCGGGTGGCTTTCGCGGATTTCAACGAGGATCTGATGGCGGCGGCAATCTTCCACGCGACCAACCGCGTGCGCGTGCAGCTCGGGCTGACGCCCTTCGCGCATCTGCCCGCGCTTGATCGGGCGGCGGCGCAGAAGGCGTCCATCGGCATTCTGCAGGGTCAGCTCACGCACGAAAACCCGCTCCCGCTCACCGCCACGCCGGCCGACCGGGTGCGCGCCGCCGGCGTGGATTACCGGGCGGTGGCGGAGAACATCGCGCAGCAGAGCCTGCTCGACCTGCCGCCGGGTGTCACCGAAGTCGGCGTGCGCCAGCGCGGCGGGCGCAACGAGTTCTACCGCGTGGACACCAAGCAGCCGGTGACGCTGCAAAGCTACGCGGCCTTCGCCGACAACGTGGTCCACGCGTGGATGAACTCGCCCGGCCACCGCGCCAACCTCGTGAACCCGGAGTTCACCGCCCTTGGCTGTGCCGCCCGCCCCATGCGCAGCCCCGTCGCCCGGCACGAGCAGGTCTATGCCGTGCAGGTTTTCTGCACGCCGCGTTGAGGTTCAGGTCGCCGGGCTATCAGGTGCTGGGAAGGGAGCGCGAAAGGTGAAGGCCGCGGCGGTCTCGCCGGTTTCGTGGAGCAGTTGCAGGCGGGCCTTGGCGTCGTCGAGCGTGGGCAACGTGCCGGCGGGGATCCACCACAAGGCGAGGTGGGGCGTCGTCATCGGTTCGAACCACTCCGCGCGGCGGGCGAAGAAGCGCCCGTGCATCGAGCGGAAGGCGTAGTTCTTCAGTGAAGACACATCTTGCCAGAGTGACATGTTCACGATGATCCGCGGATCGGGGAACGTGCGGACGACGGTCGCGTTACCGTTCTCCTCCTGAAACCGCCACACGAATCCCGGACTGGCTTCGGCCAGTGCGTTGATCTCGGCGAGCGCGTTCGTGAAGTCGCGCATGATCTCGCTGACGAGCGGCGCCCGGGCGAGGGCAATGTTGATCTGGGCAAGGTGGTGGGGCATGGGTCGCTATTCAGCTTCGGCTTTCGGCAGGTTGGGATAGCGGGGTTCGAGCGCGCGGGCTTTGGCGAAGGCGGCGCTGGCTTCGGCGGTGTGGCCGAGGGCGTGGTGGGCCCATCCTAAGGCTACGAGGGTGTCCACGTCGTCGTCGATCCAGGCGGCGGCGCGCTGGAGCAGGGGCAGGGCCTCGGCGGGCTGTTGGCGCGCGACCAGCATGGCGCCGGTGTTGCGGGCGAGCAGCCAGTCGTCGGGCGAGGCCGCCACGGCGCGGCGGCCGAGTTCACGCAGTGCGTCGGTGGCGTCGGGGCGGGCGAGGAGCGTCTGCGCGGCATCGGCCCGGCGCTGCCACGCGGCGAGGCGGGCGGAATGGTCGCTCTGGCCGGTGAAGGGCGGCTTCGAGAAGCGGTTCACGAGCTCCAGCGTGATCATCGCTTGTTCGTGCGTGTTGTAACCTAGGCGGAGACCTACTTCATCAAGCGCGAGCGGTCCAGCCACCGGAGCGGATGCGAGATTGCGCGCCTTGAGGTCGGCGGCGACGGTCGGCAGGAGCGCGAGCACTGCCTCATGCGTGCCCCGCAGCGTGAGGTGGACGTGCTCATACAGGAACTCGTTGCCCGGCACGCCGTGCGAGCTGTTCGCCGCGAGGGTCGAGGCAAGGTCCATGATCGCGAGCCCGCCAAAGTTCGTAATACGAACTTTGTCCGGAAGGTCGCAGATGACCTGGTTGAGCGCGGAGTCGGCGCGGAAGCGAAGGGTGTCGAGGTCGACGGCACGCTGAAAGAGGGCGCGCGCTTCGTGGTCGCGGCCGGCGTCGAGGATGAGGCGGGCTTGCTGGTAGGCCTGCTCGGCTTCGCCGTTCGCGGGGAGGAACGGGGCGAAATCGCGCTGGTTGGCGACGGTGGTGCAGAGCAGCGTGGTGGCGCCGGCGCGCTGCGCGGAGGCGGCGATGGCGGTAAGATTGGCGCGAAAATGCGCGCGCACGGTGTCCAGGCGCGGGTCGTCGGCGCGGATCTGCTGTTGGAGGAACATCTGCATGCCACCCCAGTTGTCGGGCGCGCTTTTGCTGCGACCGAGGCGGGCGGCGAGCTGGGCGAAGCGCGTTCCCTTGAGCCAGACGAGAGTGCGCACGGCGGCTTCGCTTTTCAGAAACGGTGTGAAGACGCCGGTGGGACCGAAGGGACCGATCACCTCGTTGTGGCCCTCGTAGACGATGAAGAGGTCGGGCTCGAGTTGCGCGCAGTCGGCGGCGATGCCGCGCACGAGGTGAGAGTTGATCGCCGTGACGGCGGCGTTGACGACCTCGAAGCGGACCGACGGGTAGGCGGCGCGCAACTGCACTTCGAGCACGCGGGCGAGCGAGAAGGCGGGCTCGGGGTCGCCCATCGCGGCGGAGCTGCCGAGGATGAAAATGCGGTAGGTGCCGGGGGCTTTCTTCAGCGGCAGCCGCACGGGCTGCGGCCGGCGCACGAGCGTCTCGCCGAAGAATGGGGCAGTGAAGTCGCGGTTCTCGCGCCAGACGAGTTCGCCGTCGGTGGTTTTGGCTTTGCGGAAAAAATGCGGATCGTGGCCGAAACCGGCGAGGCGCAGCGTGAGTTCCGCCCCGACGAGCAGCAGCGCCGTCAGCGCGATCATGAAGAGCGCGAGCAGCAGGCGGCGGCGGACGGGGGTGAGGGACACGGGGGAAGGAGGAAGGAAGAATGAGGAATTAGGAAGGAGGAAGGAAAGGCGGGGACGGGGAACGGAAATCGGCCGCAGGGCAGGTTCGGAGGCCGTTCACTGGATTCTTCGCTGCGCTCAGAATGACACGCTTGTTGAGGATAAGGACATTGATCCGGGCATAAAAAAGGAGGGCGGGAACCACCCGCCCTCCAGATACCTACCTGAATCTAACCAAGGATCAGAGATCGATGCCGAAGGTCAGGCGATAGACGCGCGGCAGCGGCACCTCGTAGCGCTCGGTGGCGAGCTTCGTGGCGGAGCCGGTGGCCTTCCAACCGAAGTAGTTGTCCTCTTCGGTCAGGTTCTTGACGTTCAGCTGGACCCACGAGTCGCGGCCGAGGAACTTGAACTTGTAGCCGGCGAACAGGTCCGCGTTGAGACGGGCGGGCTCGAAGCGCGCGACGTCCTTGCCGCCGAAGTTCACGTAGTCCATCAGGGCCTTGGAGCCGCCGCTGAGGCCGAGGCCTACGAACGCGCCCTTCGCCTCGCCTTCCGTGAAGGTGTAGCGGGTGAGCAGCGAGTAGCGGGTCTTGATGGCCTGCGGGTAGGTCTGGCCGATGGTGGCGGCGACGGCCGACTTCGTGAACTCGTGGTCCACGTTGGCGAAGCTGCCGACCACCTGCCAGTTCTTGGTGGGCTGGTAAACGACGTCCACCTCGAAGCCCTTGCCTTCCTGTTCGCCGCCCTGGATCAGGTCGCCGAGGGGGCGGCTGCTCCACTGCGCGTCGCGCTGGGCGAGCGCGGCGGGGGTGCCGAGCGCGGTGAGGCGGTCGTATTCGTCGGTGTTGACGTTATTCTTGTTGGGGTCGTTCTGCGAACCGCCTTCACGCAGGATGCTGAAGTAGGTGACCGTGCCGCTGAGCTTGCCGTCGGCGGTCTCGAACTTCGCGCCGAACTCCAGGCCCTTGCCGACCTGCGGGGTGAACTGGCCGCCGCGGCTGTCCTTGCCCGAGTCGGGGAACAGCGACGTCGAGTAGAGGCCGAACACCGAGACGGCGTCGGTAACCTTGTAGACCGCACCGACCATGGGCGAAGTCTTCGACTGCTTGGTCACGCCGGGGGTGGTGGCCTGGCCGTTGGCCCACTGCATGAGCTTCACGTTGGTGCGGTTGACACTGACATTCGTGTTCAGGCGATTGTTGAAAGCCGACATCTGCCAGTTCGCGAAGTAGTAGTCGTTCGAGTTGTTCTCGTGGGTGTAGCCGTTGCCGTCGGTGACAGGGTGAAAGTCTGGCGGCGGGGCGTAGCTCGTGTTGATCGGGATGCCGGACTTGACGGGGAAGCGCAGACGGATCGGGTTGGCCGCGCCGGCCTGGGTTGAAGAGCGTGAGACAAACTTCTCGGCCCAGGCGTTGGCGCCGAACGCGAAGGTGTGCTTCGTCTCGGCGACATCCAGCTTGTAGACGCCGGTGAAACCGTAGGTGTGCATCTGGTTGGACCAGTCGCGGTAGGAGTAACCCATCTCGATCACTTCCTGGCCGGCATAGGTGGTCCAGCCGCCGCCGGCTTCCCAGCCGTCGCCGCTCTGGCTGTTGCCGGAGGCGTCCCAGCCGTTGCCGTCGATCTGCTGGCGGTCGGAATACTGCCAGTGGGCCTGCAGGTCGAGGTCACCGATGGTGTGGGTGATCTTGCCGCGGTAGAGGTTGGTCTCGAGCGAGCGCATGTTGGCGCCGTCGGACCAGTTCCACTCCCAGGGAATGTCGGGGTGGAAGATCTGGAGCGGGATGTCGGCGAAGTTGCCGGCGGCGCCGGTCTCGCCGCGGCTGAAGAAGCCGAGGCCGTTGGGTTTCTCGCGGTAGCCGTGCTCCATGAGGAACTCGATGGTGGTGCTCGCGAGCGGCTTCCAGGCGAGGTTGAGCTGGCTGTATTCGACCTTGCCCTCGGAGTGGGCGCGCTGGTCCTTGGATTGGGTGTAGGCGCCGTTGAAGCGGGCGCCGAACTCGCCTTCGTTGAGCTTGCCGCTGTAGTTGGCGTCGAGCGCGGCGCGATATTCGCCTTCGCTGTCGATGCTGACGTTGGCGCGGCCGAAGGTCTTACCCATTTCGACTGACTTGGTGATGTTCTGCATCACGCCACCGGGGTAGGTGAGACCGTAGAGCGCGGCGACGGGGCCCTTGACGACCTCGACGCGGGCGATGCCCTGCAGGTCCACCGGATCATATTCGCGGAGACCGTCGCGCAGGCCCCAGTTTTGCTGGAAGCCGCGAAAAAGAAACGCGTTGTAGGCCTGCTGGATGGAGTTGTTGGAATTGCGGTCGGAACCGCCGTTCACGAGCGAGCCGTTGTAGGCCTCGAGATCCACCTGGGTCATGAGGCCAAGGTCGTCCATAAGGTCTTTCGTGAACACCTGGATGTTCACGGGTAGGTCCTTGATGGGCGTGTTGGTGCGCGAGCCGGCGATCGAATTGGAGGCGCGATAGCCGTAGTCGCGCTCCGTCGAGACCGAGAAGGTCGGGAGTTTCACGACCTCCGTCTCCTCGCTGGCGGGAGCCGCGGGAGCGGTCTGGGCGAAGCCCTGGCCCGCGGAGGCGAGCAAGGCGGCGCACAAGACCGGACCGGCCAGCCGAAGGCGGCGGCCGGTGAACTGACAGTTCTGCAGTGCTGGGTTCATATGGTTTTGGGTTTTTGCCGGACGCCGGGGGGCGCCCATGGGGGGGCAAAAGGATCTTCGGGGTGAAGGGGCTGCGTCCGCGCTGGGTTTTCGCGGGCGCGCGCATTCCCACAGCTGGCGGGGATGCCCGCAAAAGCGCCGGGCCCTCAAACGGTAGAGCCCGGCGCTCAATCGGTAGAGTAAAGCGCGCAAACGCAGCCGCATTACTTCAAGGGGAGCGGGGCGACGGCGGGCTTGTCGCACACGGCGTCTCTTTGTGGCCACGCTTTCGCCCGAGCGCTCAAGCGCGGTCACGCAATTGTTCCGATCCAGCCCGCGCGGAGCGCGGGCTCCACCCCAGAGTCAGTCCAACCTCACAACACCTCGAGCGGGGTCGGGGCCGAGTGCGGCTTCTTCGGCGCGGTGACGCCGTCCTGCCAGTAACCGGGGATGTAGGTGACAGACTGCGCCTCGGGCACACCGCGCTGGTAGGCGTCGGTCATGATCGCGAGCTGCTCCATCGCGCGCTGACCGACGAGGCGGTGGTTCTGCACGACGCCGGCGATGTGCGGCATGCTGGGCGGCACGTCGAGCGAGGCGAAGGCGACATCGTCGGGCAGCTTGATCTGCGCGGTGGCGAAGACGTCGAAGAGCTCGTTCCAATTGGAGATGATGACGTCCACCTGATGCGCGCGCATCCACTCGGGGATGAGGCGGTGCAGCATGGGCACCTCGGCGAGGCTGAAAATGAGCGGCGGCACGCACTCGTTCTCTGGCAGGGAGGCCTGCTCGACGAGCACGCCCATGCCGAAGGATTCGCCGAGGCGCGTCTGGTCCTCGCGCGCGGTGGCCAGGCCGATGCGGCGGTAGCCCAGCGTGCGCAGGCGGCGCATGGCGAGGCGGGCGACCTGCATCTGGTCGTTGGAAACGGCGTCGAGGTTGGGCGCGAGGTGGAGGCACTCGATCTTCACGGCGCAGAACTGGCTCCAGTCGAGGTCGAGCTGGCCGATGTCGATCTCGAACGTGGAAAGCAGCACGCCGGTGATGCCCCGCGCGTTGAGGATGGTGTTGAGGCGCGCCGGCGCGAGATGGCCGTGGCCGACGACGAAGATCTCGAGCGAGTGCCCGTGGGCCTCGGCGGCGGCCTTGGCGCCGGCATAGACGAGCGGCTGGTAGTGGTTGCCGCTGAAGAGGCGCGTGGTGGCCGCATGCACGACAAAGGCCGTGCTGGCGCGGCGGGCCTGCGGGTTGCGCTGGGCGCGGTGAAAATTCAGGGCGTCGAGCAGCGGATCGCGCTGGTAGCCGAACTCGCGGGCGACGGCGCGGATGCGCGCGCGGGTGGCGGGCGGGATGCTCGGGTGATCGCGCAACGCGAGCGAGACCGTGGTGACGTGCACCTCCGCCTTGGCTGCGATGTCGGCCAGGGTGTAGTATTGCTTCGCGGCCGGGGCCGGGGCGACGACCGCCTCAGTTGCGGGGCGGCGCCGACGGGCCGTCTTGCCAGGTGCTTTGGACATAGATGGAGGAAGGGACTTCGGGCAGGCCGGGCTGACCGGACTTGAGCTGCGTGACCACGATGGACACGGCGCGCTCGCCGACGAGGTGCAGGTGCGGGCGGACGCCGGCCAATCCCTCCGGCGCGGCGTCGCAGAGGCAGAGACAGGCGCAGGCGACATCCTGCGGCACATGCAGGCCGGCGGCCTCGATGATCTCGCGCACGCTCGTCCAGTTGCATATGACGGCATCGATCTGGTGGCGGCGCACCCAGCGGGTGATCATGCCGCCGAGCATGCCGGCATCGGTGTTGTAGGGGAAGATGAGCGGCGGGATCTGCCGGTCGGCGGGCACGGCCGCCTGCTCCATCAGGTAACCCGCGGTGTGGCGGTGGCCGCTGGCGTCCTCGTCGGCGCGGCCCACGGCGAGGCCGATGCGGCGGTAGCCGAGCGCGGCGAGGCGGCGGAACGCCATGCGCACCTCGCGCAGCTGGTCGTTGGCGACGACCGTGGCGTTGGGCTCGGTGTGGCGGGAATGGATCTTGCAGACGGCATAGTCGGCCCAGTTCAGCGCGATCTCGGCGAAACCGGGCTGGAAGCTGCCGATCACGACGCCGGTGATGTGGTTGTCGCGCAGGTGGTGGCTGAGACTGCGTGCGTCGTGGTCGTCCTCGCCGACGGCGAGCACCTCGAGCTGGTAGCCGAGCAACTCGGCCTGGCGGCGGGCGCCCTCGTAGATGGACTGTTGGTAGGGCGGACGCGAGTTGCCGGAGCCGGCGCCGTAGTTCTCGAGGTAGGCGATGCGCGGGGCGGGCGCACGCACGCGCCCTTCCTGGCGGAAACGGCTGAGCGCGTAAAAAACCGGGTTGCGCTGGTAGCCCATGCGCTGCGCGACCTCCTCGATGCGCTGGCGTGTTTCCGTCGGGATGCTCGCGTGGCCGCGCAGGGCGAGCGAGATCGTGGTGATGTGGTAGCCGGTCTCGCGGGCCACGTCCTTGAGCGTGGGCCGGCGGGCGGGCGGGGCGGAAGGATTGGCCGGGGGCAGGTTCATGGCATCACGCCGAAGCGGGCGAAGTAGGCCTGGCGCAGCTCGGCGAGCAGCGGGGGCGGTCGGCTGGCAGTCTGGGCGCGGCGCAGCCAGTCGCCGGTGCGCGGGTCGCGCGTTGAGATGCCACGTCGAACGAGGAGCGTGAGCACGCCGGCGTCGTCCGGATGTTGCGCGGCGAGTTTTTCCAACACGGCAGCACCCTCGGCTTCGCGCCCGGCGGCGAAGTAGGTGGCGGCGAGCTCGCAGGGGGCGGCGGTGAGGCCGGATTCGCGGGTCCACACCTCGGTGAAGCGTGCGATGGCCTCCTCGTTGCGCCCGGCCCGCGCGGCGATCAGGCCGGCCTCGAAGCGGAATGCGTTGCTGTCCGGGCAGGCGGTGAGCCCATCGAGCACCACCTGCTCGGCGGCGGGGCTGTCCTTCAATTCCCTGAGCAGGTTCAGGAGATCGGTGCGGATTTTTTCGTCGCCGGGGGCCAGCGTGAGGGCGCGTTCGAGCGGGGCACGGGCGAATGACAGGTCGCCGAGGCGAACGTGGGTGTTGCCCAACTGGCGGTGCAGCCGCGCGTCCTGCGGGGCGAGGGTGAGGGCGCGCGCGAGCAGCGGCAGCGCGGAGCGAGGCTGTCCGTCCGAGGAAAGCGCAGAGGCTGCGACCAGGAGCGCGTAGGGATCGTGGCCGTGGGCGGCGAGATCCACCGCCCACGGATCGGGCGCCTCGGTGTAGCGGCCGTCGCCGCTCACGCGCCGGCGCGCGGCCTCGGCGGCGGCCGGATTGCCGAGGCGCTCCCAAACGGTGGCGAGCAGGGATTGCGCGCCGGGTAGGGCCGGGTCGGCCGCGACGGCTTCCTGCAGGCGGCTGCGTGCGGCGGTGAGGCGTCCGCTCTGCAGGTCGCAGCGGGCGAGGCCGAAGAGCGCATGCGGGTCGCCGGGTTTCAACTTCAGCACGGTGGTGAAGGCGGCGACGGCTTCGTCGGGCCGGTTGCTTTTCAAGCGCACCTCGCCGAGGCGTAGCCAGACAATCGGCTGGTTGGGTGCGAGAGTGGCCGCCCTTTCGAGCAAGGGAAGCGCATCGGCGTGGCGACCGTAGCCGGTGAGCAAACTCGCGAGCAGGTGTGGCCAGCGGGCTTCGTCCGGGTCGACGAGCAGCAGGGCCTCGTAGGCTTGCATGGCCTCGGCGAGCCGTCCGTTGGCCTGACAGAGCTGGGCGAACTCCGCGAGTGCCACCCGGTCAGCGGGCCAAGACGCAAAACGGGCCGCACACGCGGCGAGACGCGCATCGAGCCCCGGGGCGCTGTCGCCTACCGTCGCGGGCAACGCCGGCCGCGCACGGGCCCATTGGCGGGATTCGGATTGGCGCGACCAAACCAGTCCGCCGGCTGCGGTTAGCAGCAAGGCGGAGGCAATGAGCAGCGGTGAGCGCAAGCGTGGCAAGGGTGGGGCCGGTGGGGTGGCGGCGGGGTTGCTCTAACGTGTAGCGGAGCACACTTCGCTGGCCGGCAGTCAGCAAGCGGGGTGTCACTCTAACGTTTAGTGTTGGTCCGCAAACCTTCGGCTGGCCAACGCAAAACGGCGTCATCAGAGAGCAGTCTGCCCGCGTCGCCCCCGCATGGCTTCCCTCTGCCCCAATCCCCTTATCCGGCCGATCCTCCATCTGGCCACGGCCTTGCTCGTGGCCGGGGTGGCGTGGGCGGAAAACCCATCCGGGCTGGAATCGGCTCCCTTCGCACCGCGCTCGGCGGTAGCCGGGATGACCCGTTTCACCACCCTGCCCGCCGAGCAGACCGGGTTGAATGCCATCAACGCCTACGATGACCCCGAGATGTGGGGCCGCCGCTACCGTGAGTTTTCGCTCGGCGCCATCGGCACGGGTGTGGCCATCGCGGACTACGACGGCGACGGTCGGCCCGACGTGGCCCTGACGATCAAGACCGGCGGCACGCGGCTCTATCGCAATCTCGGCGGATTGCACTTCGAGGACATGACTGATCGCGCCGGCCTCGCCGGCTCCGGCGGCGTCTGGTCGCAGGGCGTGGCCTTTGCCGACGTGAACAACGACGGCCGGCCCGATCTCTACGTCTGCCGCTTCAACGCCCCGAATCTGCTCTTCATCAACCGCGGCGACGGCACCTTCAGCGAGGAGGCCGCCGCGCGCGGGCTCGCGCTCAGCGACGCGAGCGGCATGGCGGCGTTCCACGACTATGACCGCGATGGCTGGATGGATGTTTATGTGCAGACGAACCTGCTCGACGGCGAGCGCCGGCCCAACGGCCAGCGCGACCGGCTCTATCGCAACAATCGAGACGGCACCTTCACGGACGTGACCGACCGCGCCGGCCTCCGCGGCGACACGCAGGGCCACTCGGCGACCTGGTGGGATTTCGACGAGGACGGCTGGCCCGATCTCTACGTCGCCAACGATTTCAAGGACCCCGACCAGCTCTACCGCAACAACCGCGACGGCACGTTCACCGACATCCTCGACCGTTCCGTCCCGCACACGCCGCATTCCTCGATGGGCGCGGACCTCGGTGACCTCGACGGCGACGGCCACTTCGACCTGCTGGTCGCCGACATGGCCTGCACCTCGCGCCTGAAGGACCACCGCGGCCAGGCCAAGATCCGCGCCGGCCTCGCCGAGGATGAGAAAAATCCCGCGGTCGCCCCGCAGTTCATGCGCAACGCCCTGCTGCTCGGCACTGGTGCCGGTCGCGCGCTCGAAGCGGCGTTTCTCGCGGGACTCGACGCGACCGACTGGACCTGGTCCGTGCGGCTGGAGGATCTGGACAACGATGGCCGCCTCGACGCGTTCTTCACCAACGGCATGGTGCGCGAGCTCCACGGGCACGACATCATCCAGCGCATGATGGGACGCGAGAGCATGGGCGAGCGCATGCGCATCATGCAGGCGACGCCGGTGCTGGCCGAGGCCAACCTCGTCTTCCGCAACCTCGGCGACCTGCGCTTCGAGGAAAGCGGCCGGGCCTGGGGTCTGGATCACCCCGGGGTTTCGTTCGGTGCGGCCACCGGCGATCTCGACGGCGACGGCGACCTTGACCTCGTGTTTGCGAACATGGACGGCGCGCCGACGGTCTGCCGCAACGACACGAGCACGGGCAACGCCGTCACGGTCGCGCTGCGTGGCACTCGCGCCAACCGTTTCGGCGTCGGCGCGACGGTGCGCATTGAAACCGCGTCAGGCCGGCAGGTGCGCACGCTCGTGCTGGCGCGCGGGTATCTCTCCGCAAGCGAGCCGGTACTGCACTTCGGTCTCGGCGCCGAGGCCGAGGTGAAACGGCTCTCGGTCGAGTGGCCGGGCGGCGTGCGGCAGGTTTTCGAGCATTTGCAGGCCAACCGGCGCTACACGATCACCGAGCCCGCCGAGGCCGAGCCCACGCGCCCGGAGACCACACCGTTGCCGTTCTTCACGGAGACGGGAGCGCGTTTGGAACCGGTCATTGAGAGCCGTGAGAAACCTTTCAACGAATGGAGTCGCGAGCCTCTGCTGCCGTGGCGGCTCAACCGCACCGGCCCCAGTGTGCTCGCGGCGGACCTCGACGGGGACCGGCAGCCCGACCTGGTGATCGGCGGGGTCAGTGGCCAGGCCGGCAAGTTGCTCACGAATCTCGGGGACGGCCAGTTCATGGCATACGGAGCCAACCTCTTCCCCGACGCCACGCTGCCGGACGGACCGATGCTCGCGTTCGACGCCGACCAGGATGGCGACATGGACCTGCTGCTGACGAAGACCGGCACGGCGGCGCCGGCGGACAGCGCGGCCTACGAGCCCCGCCTGTTTTTCAACAACGGGCGCGGGCGGTTCGCCGCGGCGTCCGGTTTGCTGCCCTCGCTGCCGGTGAGCGCCGGAGCCGCGGCGGCGGCGGATTTCGAGCGCCAGGGGCGCGTCGGCATTTTCATCGGCGGTCGCTCCGTGCCCGGAGCCTACGCACAAGTGCCGCGCAGCGCGTTGCTCGCGTGGCGCGACGGCCGCTATGCCGACGTGACGGCGGAGGTGGCTCCGGGGTTGGAGCGCATCGGTCTCGTCACCGCGGCGCTGTGGAGTGACGTCGATGCCGACGGCTGGCTGGACCTGCTCGTGGCTTGCGAGTGGGGCCGCGTGGCGTGCTTCCGCAACCGCGAAGGCCGGGGTTTTGAGGACGTGACGGAGAAACTTGGCTTCGCCGCCGCCGGCACCGGCTGGTGGCGCTCGCTCGCGGCGGCGGATTTCAACGGCGACGGCCGCCCCGATTTCGCCGCCGGCAACACCGGGCTCAACACCCGCTACCGCGCCTCCGCCGCCGAGCCGGCTCTGCTTTATGCCGGTGTGAGCGTGGGCGGCACCGCGCCGCAGCTCATTGAGGCCGAGTGGCGCGAGGGAAGACTCTACCCGCTGCGCGACCGTGACACGCTCGCGAAGCTCCTGCCCGCTGCGTTGCGCCCGTTCCCGACGGCGGTCGCCTACGCCAAGGCGGCGCTGACCGACGTGTTTCCGGCCGACGCGCTCGCCGCGGCGGCGAAGCTGGCCGCGACCGAGCTGCGCAACGGCCTGTTTCTCTCACAGCCCGACGGCACGTGGAAATTCACACCGCTGCCGCGCCTCGCGCAGATCGCGCCGATGACCGCGTTGCACGCCGGGGACCTCGACGGCGACGGTCACGCCGACCTGCTGGCCGCGGGCAACTCGTTCGCGCCTACGCCCGAAACCGGCCGTTTCGACGGCGGCCTTGGTTGGTTGCTGCGGGGCGACGGTCGCGGCGGTTTCACGCCCGTGCCGGCGGCCGAGAGCGGTTTCGTGGTGCCCGGCGAAGCCTGCGCGCTGGTCGCGAGCGATCTCGACGGCGACGGCCGGATTGAATTTCTTGTCACCCAGAACAACGGACGCGCGCTCATCTTCCGCCGCAGTGTTCGCCGCCCCACCGCTCCATGAAAAAGAAGCCCGCTCCGCCTGTCACCGCTTCGACCATCACGCCCTTGGCGTTGTTTTCCCTGTCGTTGAACACGGCCCTCTTCGGCTGGATTTTCTACACCCGCGAACCAAAGACACCGCCTCCACCCGCCCCGTCTCCATCCCCGGTTTTGTGGTCGCGCGAGCTGGCGCCCTACGCCGCGCTAGGATCTTTCATGGCGGAAAACAACCGTATCTCCGACCTCAAGTGGACGCCGGAGCAGTTCGCCGCGTTTCAGGATGGTTTCCGCTCGAGCTTCGAGGGCCGCGGGCTGCCGCTTGATGAGCCCGCGGCTAAACTGCGCGACGCAATCAGCGCCAAGGTCCAGTCCATGCTCGAGGCCGAACGGCCCGATCCGGTGCGCGACTACTTCCGCTTCCTCCGGGAAAAGGAGAATGTGAAGCAGCTGCCCAGCGGTCTGCACTACCGCATCACCGAAGAGGGCACGGGCGAGCCGCCCACGGCCGCCGACACCGTGGTCATCAGCTACGCAGCCGGTCTGCCCGAGGGCAAGACCCTGCCGGCGCTCTCCGGCACGCGCGTGAAGGCGGCCGTGAAGGACCTGCTGCCCGGCCTTGGCGAGGGCGTGCAACTGCTCCGCGTGGGCGGCAAGGCTCTCATCTACGTCCCTCCGGCCCTATCGTTCAAACCGCGCGACTGGCCGCCGCAACTCCCGCGGGACACACCGCTGGTTTTCTTCGTAGAATTGCACGACATTGCCCCCGCGCGCTGAACGAAAAACTACGCAACCGATAGAGTGTACGGCACGTTGTCTGCATAGGGGAGGCGGGCAGGTTTTTCTCCGCACTTGCAACCCCGCGGAGACCTGCCGCGTAACCATTACATGACACCTCTCCGCTTCCCTGCCGGCTTCACGTGGGGCGTGGCCACCGCCGCGCCCCAGATCGAGGGCGCCGCTTTCACCGATGGCAAAAGTCCGTCCGTCTGGGACACGTTCAGCCGCCAGCCGGGCGCCGTGCTCAACGGCGACACACTCGACGTTGCGTGCGACCACTACCACCGTTTCGACGGGGATTTCGCGCTGATGCGGAAGCTCGGCATCCGCCACTACCGGTTGTCGCTCGCCTGGCCGCGCATCCTGCCGGACGGAGACGGTGCCGTGAACCAAAAGGGCGTCGATTTCTATCACCGGCTGTTCGACTCGATGGCGAAGCACGGCATCACGCCGTGGGTGACGATGTTCCACTGGGACCTGCCGCAGGCCCTCGAGGACCGTGGCGGCTGGCGCGTGCGCGGCACGGCCGAGGCGTTCGCGCGCTACGCCGACGTGATCGTGAAGGCCTACGGCGACCGGGTGAAGAACTGGATCACCCTGAACGAGATTTTCTGCTTCACCCGGCTCGGTTACGGCACCGGCAGCAAGGCGCCCGGCCACCGCGAGTCCGAGCGGATCGTCAACCAGACCTACCATCATGCGCTGCTGGCCCACGGCCACGGCATGCGCGCGGTGCGGGAGCACGGCGGCCGCGGCGCCCGCGCCGGCCTGACCGACAATGTCATCGTTACACTCCCGCTCGACCTGCGTGCGGAAAACGTCGCGGCAGCGCGGCGCGCCTTCGTCGAGGAGAACGTGCGCGTGCTCGAGCCGCTGTTCACCGGTCGCTACGGCGCGGCCTACTGCCGCATCACCGGTCGTGACGGCGCGAAGACGGAGAAAGGCGACCTGCCGCTCATCTCCCAGAAAATGGATTTCCTCGGGCTCAACATCTACACGGGCTTCTTCGTCCGCGCGGGCAAGGGCGGCCGGCCCGAGAAAGTGCCGTTCCCGGCGCGTTTCCCGGCGTCCGACTGCGCGTGGCTCTACCTGCTGCCGCAGGTGCTCTACTGGGGCCCGAAGCACGTCACCGACCTCTACGGCCCGCTGCCGCTCTACATCACCGAGAACGGCGCCGGCTACAACGAGGAGGCTCCCGCCGCTGGCGGCGAAGTGCCCGACCTGCATCGCCGCGAATACGTCCGCAACTGCCTCGCCCAGCTCCGCGCCGCCATGCGCGAGGGCGTGCCGGCGAAGGGTTATTTTCTCTGGTCCTTCCTCGACAACTACGAGTGGGAGGACGGCTACCAGCGGCGGTTCGGAATCGTGCACAACGATTTTGAAACCCAACGCCGAACGCCGAAGCTCAGCGCCAGGTGGTATGCCGAGGTCATCCGGCGCAATGCCCTGATCTGACGCGAAGGAGTGGAGCAGCGCGCTGGCCCCGCTTTTTCTCCGCGGAGCGCCGCACGCGGGCTGCCCACCGGTTCAGCCGTCCGACGGGAAATTGCCCTTGCCGCAGGCGTCCGGTCGGGAATCCTCGCGCCATGGTGAGAGGCTGGCTGACTGTCCTGTTTCTGCTTCTGGCGAGTGCCGGGGCGGCCGTGCGCTACGACATGAGCAAGGCCGAACTGCTGCAGGAACTCGGCAAGCCGGTGTCGGTGTTGAGGCGCGGGGACCGGGAGATCCTGATTTACCCGAACAACGTCCGCATCGAGATCGAACAGGGCAAGGTCGTCGTGGTGAAGGGCCTGGATTTGGCGGCGCAGGAAACGGCGCCGACCCCGGCCGCCGCGCCGACGGAAGAGGTGGCACCGACGGAAGCCGAGCCGGCGGAGCCCAAACTGTCGCCCGAAGAACAAAAGGCCCAGGCCGAGGCGGAGGCGAAGCTCGAAAAGGCCCTGGCCGAATCTGACACCAAGGCCCGCGCCGAGATGGAGAAGGCGATCACCGATTTGGAAACCCTCGGTGAGTCGGCCGAACACCGGCCGGAGCCGTCGTTCAACCTCACCGGTTTCTTTACGGAGCTTTTCATCAAATGGGCGCTGATGCTCGCGGCGCTCAAGCTCACCTGCAAATACTGGGGTGCCGATGTGGACTGGAGCGGACTGATGATCGCCGCCGCGGCCGACACCGCCGTGCGCGCCATCGTGGGCGTCATCGGCTACGTGGTGCTGGAAATGTTCACGCTGCTTTACGCCGACGAGGCCCTCGCGGCCATCGTGCTGGTGCTGGTTCTGCGCAAGGTCAGCACCAACCAGTCGCTGCAACAGGCGGTGACGATCACCATGACCTCGAAGGTGTTTTCCATTGTGGTGGGATCGTTCCTCACCGTGCTGATTCTCAACGCGCTGCACTGAGCCGGACATGCGTCCCTCCCGCGGGCGAAGCCGGCCTTGGTGCGCGCACATTAGAACAGACGGGATAAGCGGGAGACAAGGAGCGCGACGCCTTTTTATCATTCTGCTTATCAATGTATAGCGATTTTCCTGGGACCGAGGTGAGGCCAGCCGCAGCCGACTTGGTTCAGATGTTTGAATGACCGGGCCGTTGTCCGTTAGGTGCCCCGGCTCATCTTGACGGGACCGGTGCCACCAGCGTCCGGCGCTACCCCTATTTCGCGCCGCTCATTGGTGTGTCGCCGCACACCCAGCATCACCCCCATGAAGACACCAAGAACAGTCGTGTTCGCCTTGTTCGCGGCCGCTGCCTCCGGGCAGGGCTTGCTTGCCCAGACCGCTCCGGCACCCACCCCGGCCACTCCTGCGGAGCAGGAGGAGGTCCTCGTGCTCTCACCCTTCGAAGTGACTGCCGAGGAGGATACCGGTTATGTGGCCACCTCCACCCTCGCCGGCACCCGCATCCGCACTGACCTCAAGGACGTCGGCTCCGCGATCAGCGTCATCACCAAGGAATTCATGAAGGACATCGGTGCGACCGACAACAGCACCCTGCTCCAATACACGACCAACGCCGAGGTGGCCGGCACCCGCGGCACCTATGCCGGCCTGGGCAACGGCACCAGCGTGGACGAAACCGGCAGCCTGCGCGCGCCCGGTGGCGCCCAGCGCGTGCGCGGTCTCGCCTCGGCGGACAACACCCGTGACTTCTTCACGACCGACATCCCGTGGGACGGCTACAATGTGGACCGCATCGACATTCAGCGCGGCCCCAACTCCATCCTCTTTGGTCTTGGCAGTCCGGCGGGCATCGTGAACGCCTCGCTGAACGGCGCCATGTTCCGCAACCGTGGCGGCCTGGAGTATCGCTTCGGTTCCTACGGCAGCCAGCGCACCAGCCTCGATTTCAACCAGGTGCTGATCGACAACGTCCTCGCGGTCCGTTTCGACGCCCTCTACAATCAGGAGAAATACCAGCAGGATCCCGCCTACCAGAACGACAAGCGCATCTATGGCGCCCTCCGCTTCGACCCGCAGCTCTTCAAGGATCCCTCGTTCCGCACGAGCCTGAAGATCAAGTATGAGAACGGTGAGATCAAAGCCAACCGCCCGCGCAATATCCCGCCGCAGGACAGCATCACCCCGTGGTTCCGGCCGATCAATCTCGACCCCAACAATCTCCAGGGCGGCATGGGCAAGCTCGCCGTCCCGAACGGTTACACCATCGGCTCCGCCGCCGCGACCTTCAGCCCCTGGCTCGGCGGTCTCGTCAACCAGCAGCAGCCGCTCTGGCTGATCGACGGCACGAGCAACCAGCTCTACCGCATCTACGGCGGTTATGTGAACACGGGCGCGCTCAACGCCGCCGGTGTGCCGCAGGGCGCCTCCACCTCGATCATCGGACAGCGCTACGCCGACGTGTTCTCCCAGATCGGCAGTTTCAACGCCTACGCCAACAATGCGCGCCTGACCAATTTCCAATACGGTCAATACCGCAACATGTCGCTGACCGATCCCACGGTCTTCGATTTCTACAACCAGCTGATCGACGGCCCGACCAAGAACGAGTGGGAAGGCTGGGATGCCTACAATGTGGACCTCAGCCAGACCGCCTTCGACGACCGTCTCGGCGTGCAGCTGACCTATGACCGCCAGAAGTACAACCGCGGCGGTCAGGCCCTGCTCGGCAACCCGACCCTCAACATCGACATCCTGCAGAACTTCCAGGATTACGTCACCGGCCCGACCAACGCCAGCAACGGCAACGTCGCCAACTCGAACTTCGGGCGTCCCTACATCGCCGGCGGCCCCGGTCGCGGCAATTCCTACGAGAGCGACCGCAAGTATCTGCGCGGTTCGATTTTCGGTGAAGTCCGCGCCGGCGACTTCCTCGACCGCGACAGCTTCCTGACGAAGCTGCTCGGCAAGCACCGCTTCAACGGCGTTTACAGCAGCGAGAAATACAACACCGAGAACCGCTCGTGGCAGATGTATGCCAACTCCGCGGCCTACGCGGCCTACAAGCTGCAGGGCAATCCCGACGGCATCACCAACCTGCCCCCGGTGGCGGTGATCTACCTCGGGCCCTCGCTCGCCAGCGCCAGCTCGGCGTCCGGCGCCAACATCCCCGGCATCCAGTCGGCGGTCACGCTGCAGGATGGCAACATCTACCAGTTTGACTCCACCTGGCGGAATCCGACGGGCGTCAACTTCAGCGATCCGTGGAACGTGCCGGCCAACCTGCAGCCGTTCTTCAACGGCAATCCCGTGATCAATACGGCGACCGGCCTGCCCTACGCGCAGCTCACGCAGGTTTCCAATCCCGCCAACTACGTCGGCTGGAACAACAACTTCCAAAACAAGCTGCTGCGTTACAACAACGGCGAGGATCTCAGCCTGCTCACGGCCGCGGCCAAGAGCCTGCGTCAGACCACCTCCTATGCCGGCTCCTGGCAGGGCTTCCTCTGGAACGACGCCATCGTGGCCACGGCCGGCTGGCGCTATGATGAGGTGAAGAGCAAAAACGTCACGGCTCAGCCCACCGCCGGGGCGGCCGCTCGGGGTGCGCTCAATCTGAACCCGAGCGTTTACAAGCTGCCCGACGCCTTCCCGCTGTCGCAGGTCTTCAAGGACCACTCGACTGCCGGTGGGGTGGTCGTGCATATCAACAAGCTGCTCGGCGACCGTGACCCGCTCCCGATCAACGTCAGCCTGTCGTATAACAAGTCGAACAACTTCCAGGTGACCGACCTGCGCCGCGACATCTACGGCAATTCGATCGGCAACCCGACCGGACAGACGAAGGAGTATGGCCTCCTGCTCTCCACCAAGGACGGCAAGTATTCCCTCAACGCCAGGAAGTATGAGACCGCCCTGTCAGGTGCCAGCACCCAGCTGGATAACAGCGGCATCTACGGCACGATCCGCGACGCGCTGAACTGGCGCAACATCAAGGTCTATTACATGTCCGCCTATGCGTGGTCCACGGCCGGCCAGACCAACCTCAATCCCTACACCGGTCAGCGTTATCTCTGGGACCCGGTCTACGTCAGCACGACGACCGGTCGCCCGGTGGCCTCCGGCGCCCTCGCCACCGGCCCCGCCGGTTCCCGCCTCGAGACCGTCACCGAGGCCAACACCCGGCGCGACGCCGCCATCAAGGCGATCAACGACATGCAGATCTGGCTCGCCGGCAAGGGCTACTTCACGGCGTGGAACTACGGCGCGGGCCCGACGACGCAGGCCGCTCTGCAGACCCGCGGCCAGTATGAGGCCAACCCCATCCTCCCGAATCCGGCCAGCGTGTATGATTACCGCACGGCCCCGCTGATGCAGGGTTTCGCGGTGACCGCCGACACGCAGTCGAAGGGTTACGAGTTCGAGCTCACGGCCAACCCGATCAAGGGCCTCCGCGTCGCGCTCAATGCCTCCAAGACGACCGCCGTCCGCACCAATGTGGGTGGCCCGGTGCTCGACGAACTGGTCGCCTACATGGACACGCTGATGGCCGGCCCCGCCGGCGATCTCGTCCGGTTCAACTCCGACTACTCCGCCGGCAATGAACTCCGTCAGGCCTGGAATCCCTGGCGCGGCCAATACACCCTGCTCAAGCTGCAGGAAAACACCGCCGCTTCCGAACTCCGCAAGTGGCGCTACAACGCCGTGGCCAACTACACGTTCCAGGGCGGCCGCCTCAAGAACCTCAGCATCGGCGGCAGCTACCGCTGGCAGGACAAGGTCGTGATCGGCTACCCGCTCGTGCCGGGCGCCGCCGGTCTCGCCAGCTTCGACCTGAACCAGCCCTACTACGGCCCCGCGGAAGACGCCCTCGACGTCTGGGTCGGCTATGAGCGCAAGCTCAGCGACAAGATCAACTGGCGCATCCAGGTGAACGTCCGGAATGTCGGCGACAACAACGGCCTCATTCCGATCTCCGTCCAGCCCGATGGCCGCACCTGGGCCTCGGTCCGCATCGCTCCCACCCAGGAGTGGTTCGTGACGAACTCGTTCTCGTTCTAATCAGGTTACACGAGGTATCATCGCCCCCGGCCCGGCCTCAAAACCGGCCGGGGGCTTTCTTTTCTCCGTCAGTTTCTCCCATGATCACCCGCACCCGCTTCTCGGTTTTTCTCTGCCTGTGTCTGGGCGCTGCGGTTTGCGCGGCCCCGCGTGAACGCCTCCCGCTCAACGACGGCTGGCGCTTTCAGTCGGGCGACCCGGCCGGCAACACGGTGGACCTGCGTTACGACGTGCGCCCCGAGATCGGCTCGCGGCGCGACGACGGTCCGGCCGACGCCAAACCCGAGGAGGCCGCGCGCCTCGCGGCCGAGGCAAAGACCGTGCTCAAGCCTTGGATTCTCCCGACCGCCAACGCCTTCATCAAGGATCCCGCGAAGCGCCACGCGCGCCCGGCGGGCGACCCCGGCGGCGACGTGCCTTACGTGCAGGCCGCGTTCGATGACCGCGCGTGGTCGGAAGTGCGTCTCCCGCATGACTGGGCGATCGCCGGCCCGTTCATTCGCACGGGCGATGTCGGGGGCATGGGCCGCCTGCCGAGCTGGGGCATTGGCTGGTATCGCCGCAAGCTCGACCTCCCCGCCAGCGACGCGGGCAAACGCCTCTTCCTCGAGATCGACGGCGCCATGTCTTACGCGACCGTGTGGCTCAACGGCCGGCTCGTGGGCGGCTGGCCGTTCGGATATTCCTCCTGGCGCGTGGATCTGACGCCCTACGCCGTGCCCGGCGGCGTCAACCAGCTCGCCATCCGTCTCGACAACCCGCCGGCCTCGTCGCGCTGGTACCCGGGCGGCGGCCTCTACCGGAACGTGTGGCTTACCAAGGTGTCGCCGGTGCACGTGGACCAGTGGGGCACCTTCGTATCCACGCCGCAGGTTTCCGGGGAGTCTGCCACCGTGAGCCTTGAGGTCACCCTGGCAAACACCGCCGCGGCCTCCGCCACGGTCAGCGTGGCCACGGACATCTACGAACTCGACGCGGCCGGCGCCCGCAGCGGCGGGGCCGTGGCGAGTTTTTCGCCGGTCGAACTGACTGTCGGAGCAGGCGAGCGCGCCGCCACGCACGGCACGCTCACCCTGGCCAATCCGCGCCTCTGGGGTCCGCCACCCACGCAGTCGCCGCATCGCTACGTCGCGGTTACGCGCGTGCTGCGCGGCGGTGAGGTGCTCGACACCTACGCGACGAAATTCGGCATCCGCGAGCTGAAGTTCGACCCTGAGCGTGGCGTGCGCGTGAACGGCGAGCCCATCCGCCTCCAGGGGGTGAACCAGCATCACGATCTCGGTGCGCTGGGCGCGGCCTTCAACCTGCGAGCGGCCGAGCGCCAGTTGGAAATTCTCCGCGACATGGGCTGCAACGCGATCCGCCTGAGCCACAACCCGCCCGCGCCCGAGCTGCTCGAGCTCACCGACCGCCTGGGCTTCCTCGTCATCAACGAGTCCTTCGACTGCTGGGAGCGCCGCAAGACGCCGCTCGATTTCCACCTCATCTTCCCCGACTGGTCCGAGCCCGACCTGCGCGCCCTCGTCCGCCGCGACCGCAACAGCCCGTCGGTCATCATGTGGAGCATCGGCAACGAGGTCGGCGAGCAATACACCGACGCGGCCGGCGCGGCCGTGGCGAAACGATTGCACGACATCACCCGCGAGGAGGACCCCACGCGTCCGACCACCACGGCGATGAACTGGGCCAAGCCCGACATGCCGCTGCCCGCGGTCGTGGACGCCATCAACCTCAACTACCAGGGCGAGGGCATCCGCCAGGAACCCGAGTTCGAGGGCACGGACCGCATCCGCACGCCGCCGCAGTATCCGCATTTCCGGGCCAGATTTCCCGGCAAGCTGATCATCAGCAGCGAAAGCGCTTCGGCCTTCAGCAGCCGCGGCGTCTATTTGTTCCCGGTTTCGCCCCTGGTCAGCGCCCCCGTGCGCGACGGCCGCGGTGGGGACTCGCGCAACCACCACGTCTCCGCCTACGAACTGCACGCGGTGGACTTCGGCTCCACGGCTGACAAGGTTTTCGGCTCGCTCGACCGGCATCCCTACGTGGCGGGCGAATTCGTGTGGACCGGCTGGGATTACCTTGGTGAGCCCACGCCCTACTACTCCGCTCGCAGCTCCTACTGCGGCATCATTGATCTCGCGGGTTTCCCCAAGGATCGGTTCTGGCTCTACCAGGCGCGTTGGCGGCCGGACCACCCGATGGCCCACCTGCTCCCGCACTGGACCTGGCCGGAGCGCGTCGGCCAGGTCACGCCCGTGCATGTCTTCACGTCCGGCGACGAAGCCGAGCTCTTTCTCAACGGCCGCTCGCTTGGTCGGAAAAAGAAGGGCGCCTACGAATACCGCCTGCGCTGGGACGACGTCACCTACGAGCCGGGCAAACTGGAAGTCGTCGCCTACCGGGCCGGTCGTGAGTGGGCGCGCGACACGGTGCAGACCGCGGGCGAACCCGCCGCCCTCGCGTTGTCGCCCGATCGCGCCACGATCCGGGCCGACGGCTACGATCTGTCGTTTGTCACCGTGCGGGTGACCGATTCGGCCGGGCAGACCGCCCCGCGCGCCACGAACCGCGTCAACTTCACCATCGCCGGCCCGGGTGAAATTGTCGCGACCGACAACGGCGACCCTACCGACCTTGAAGCCTTTCCCGCGCCCTCGCGCCAGGCCTTCAGCGGCCTCTGCCTCGTCATCATCCGCGCCCGGCCCGGCCAGGCGGGCGACATCCGGCTCACGGCCACCAGCGCGGGCTTGAGACCCGCGGAAACCCGGCTCACTTCGATACCCTGAACCCGGACCGGTAGCCCGGGCCACTATTCCACCTCCCCTCCCCATGAAAACCACGGTCGCTCCGTTCCGTGTCCCGCCATGGAACACGTTTTGGCTGGTCCTCGTCCCGTTCCTGCCGACCGCGGTGGCCGCCGCCGACCGGACAACCGGTCCGGCCAGCGCGGATGCCTCGGCCACCCACGTCCTCTTCATGGGAGTGGAGCTCGCCGCGGAAAAGGGCCGCGCTTACCACCCGGTCGTGGGCGTCACCGCGGCTTCCGTGGTGATCGCGCCGGAGGGCAAGCCGGTCCGGTTGCCGTTGGCGCAGACCGCCAACCTGCGTGTCACCGAAACCCTGCGGTTGGCCGATGCCAAGGTCGGGCTCGACCACTTCAAGTTTGAGCGGGCTTACTCGGCCGACGCCGATCCCTCGGCCCAGCTCGCGCGGACGGCGGCGCTCGCCGCGAGCCAGACGGCGTTCGTGGATCTCGCCAACGCCGATCTGCGCCGGGCCAATCTCCAGGTGGCCGGGGCCAGCGGAGCGGTGGCGGGCGCCAGCAATCCCGAGGACATGGCCGATGCCCGCCGCGCCTTGAACAGCGCCCAAAGCGTCCAGGCTTCCGCCGAGGCGAATCTGAACCAGGCCCTGGCCACGCCCAACAGCCAGGTTTACGACGTGGGCGCACAGTCGGCCCGTTTGTCCGGCGAGGAAAACTACGACGCCATCCGGGTGTCGTTTGCGGTGACCGCCGAGTCGGACCTCGCGCAGCCTTACTGCGGGATCATCGCCCGGCTCCGTGATCCCGGCACCCGGTCCGATCGGGTGCGCCCGTGGGTTTACCTGCATCCGCTCAGTCCGATGCTCGCGGGCGAGACGCGCCGCGTGACCGTGTTTCAAAGCGGATTTCCGCCCGGTTACACCCTGGAAGGCTGCGACGTCCATGTTTACGACGGGGCCAAGGAGCTCGCGACTCCCTTGTCTCCCCGCCGTGTGCCGCTGTCCGACGAGGAGGCGCGCGAGTACCGCGTCATCGAATACATCGCGGCCAACAGGGGCCGGACCCTTCCGGCTGCGTTGATCACCACGGCGCTCCGGCTCGATGCCTGGGCCTCGCTTCATCCGGCGCAGTTGAAGGAAACCTGCCATGTGCGTGTCGCCAAGGACGGCCGCGTGACCGGGACTTTCCGCGATGCCGACGGCAAAAAACCCTTGGCGGATGCCGCGCTCGCCGCGGTGCTGAAAACGTTGCGCTACAATCCGGCGCTCGTCGCCGGCCAACCGGTCGAGTCCATCGTGCCGGTGGTTCTGGGCGGACTGGCCGTCCGCTGACCGGGTCAGGCCACGAGATTGGCCGGCAGGATCGCGGCGGGCTGTTCGTCGGTCGCGGGCCGCCGGCTGGGCAGGGAGGCCCCGTCGCACCAGCGTCCGGCTACGGAGGTGATGGTGGGAACCGTCGGCAGCCCGAACTGGTTTTTTTCCAGCTGGGCGTTCAGCAGCTCGACGGCCAGCTCGCCGATCCGGGCATGGTTGCCCTGCACGCCGGCGAGCGTGCCGAGCACGTCCTGCAGCAGCAGGTCCACATACGCGACGGACGCCGGCACCTCGAATCCGGATTGCCGCAGGAGCGGCCGCACCAGCGGGCTGACGCCCAGAACCACATCGGGACGGTGCAGCCGATGCCAGCTGACGAGGGCATGGCTGCATTCGACCGGGCTGTCGGGCAGCAGCAGCACCGGGAGGGAGGGAAGGTTGCGGCGGTATTGTTCCGCGCCGAAGGCCGCGGACCAGGTGCGGTCCGCCAGCTCATCCGTGCGGCGCGGCAGCACCAGGCCGGGTCGCTGGTAACCCGCGAGCAGCACCTGGCGGAGGGCCAGCCGCACGATCGCGCCGACATCGGTGGAAACCTGGTTGAGATCGGGCGCGAGCAGCGAGGAGTTGCCGATCCGCACGGCGCAGAGGCGCGACCAGTCCATCGTGTCCAGCGTCTCGCCGATTGGCAGATGCGGGGCCAGCAGGAGGCAGCGGATGCCCTCATGCGCGAGCATGCGGTCGAGGCGGCGGGGATTCATGCCCGGTTCGTCGAGCCACATGTGACGGAAGTTGAAACCCAGCTCGGTCGCCCGGCGCTCGGCGGCGGTGAAATAAATCCCCTCCACCGGCGACTGGCGCCAGCCCTGCCGGGTGTCGCCCCGGGTGAGGTAGACGAGCGTCTCGGCGCGGCGCTGTTGCCGGCACGCGTTGCGGTAGGCGGCGAGGGCGCGCAGGGCCGGATCAGGCGAGTAACCCAAGGAACGCGCGATGGACTGGATGCGTTCACGCGTCTCCAACGGAATCAGCCGGGAGTTGCGCAATGAAAGCGAAACCGTGGTGTTGTGCACCCCGGCGGCGCGCGCGATGTCCGTCTGCGTGACCCGTTCCTTCATGGGTGGACGGGCGCGAACGCTACCGCTGACGGGCAGCGGCAAAACCGGGCGGCAGGGGTGAACCGGACGGAAGGCATGGCGGGGTGGGGCAAGTTCCGCGCAAAGGGTTCAGCCTTCGGCGATTCACCCGCAACCACCCGGTGGTCAAGGCACCCCCATGACCAAAGTTATATCAACGGTTGAGCTTGTCCGGTGCACCGGCCGCCCAAACCCCGGGAAATCACTCCAGCTGGATGATGCCCTGCTTCACGCCGGCGAGGATCGCCTGCGTGCGGTCCGCCACGCGCAATTTGCCGAGAATGTTGGTGAGATGGACCTTCACCGTGCCCTCCACCAGGTCGAGCCGGGCGGCAATTTCCTTGTTGCTGAGTCCTTTCGCGACCAGCGAGAGCACCTCGACCTCGCGCGAGGAGAGCTGGGAGATCACGCGGCCGCTCATGCGCGACGAGATCTCCGGCGGGATGTATTGCTCGCCGGCGTGCACCCGCCGGATCGCCTCGAGCAGGCGCTCCAGCGGCATGTCCTTCACCACAAACCCGCGCGCGCCGGCGCGGAAGGCCTGGAAGACCTCCTCCCCGCTCGCATAGTTGCTGAAGACGAGCACGCACACGTCGCCGAAATCATCGCGCAGCCGGCGGATCACCTCGGTGCCGCCCATGCCCGGCATCCGCAGGTCGAGCACCACCACGTCGGGCCGGTGCTGCCGGTAGGCTTGGAGCGCATCAAGCCCGTTGTCGGCCTCGGCCACGACTTCCATGTCCGGCTCGCCGTTGGCGGCCGTGACCAGGCCCATGCGCAGGACGATGTGGTCGTCCACGAGCAGGATCCGGATTTTGCGGCTCGCGTGGCTCATACGACGGGCAGCGGGGCGCGCACCGCGACGGACACCACGGTGCCCAGGCCGGGCGTGCTGTTGATCTGGAGTTCGCCGCCGATCTTCTCGGTGCGTCCGCGCAGGCCGCGCAGGCCGAAATGACCAAAGCCGCTGCTGAGCACCGATTGCGGCACGAAGCCGTTGCCATCGTCGGCCACGCGCAGGGCCACCCCGCCGGCCTCGTAGATCAGGGTGATGGTGATGGTGCGGGCGGCCGCGTGGCGCACGGCGTTGGTGATGGCCTCCTGGGCGATGCGCAGCAGGTGGTGCTTGGTGGCCGACGGCAGCCCGGTGGGCGCACCCTCGATGATCACCTGCATCTCGGCCGCGCCCGGGTCGATCAGCGCGGTGATCTTCTTCAGCGCGTCGCCCAGCTCCGTGCCCTCAAGGATCGGCGATTCCATGTCCCACACGGCATGCTGCACCTCGTGGCGCGTGAACGAGACCATGTTGCGGGCGACGCTGAGGCGGGAGCGCACCGGCTCGGGCAGGCCGGGCAGCTTCAGGGTGGCGTCGAGGTGCAGCATCAGGCCGCTCAGGCCCTGCTGCACGCTGTCGTGGATCTCGCCCGCGAGCCGGTTGCGCTCGGCGAGGGTGGCGGTCTGGCGCGTCTCGTCGTTCAGCCGTTGCATCGCGATCCGCAGCTCGCCGGTGCGCTCGGCCACGACCTGCTCCAGGATCACGTTCTGCGAGCGGGCCCGCTGGGTGGTCCAGCGCAGGAGCAGCCGGAGCAGGGTCGCGAGGCCGAGCAGGTAGCCGCCGTAGGCATACCAGGTACGATACCACGGCGGGTCGATGGCGAACTCGACGAACAGGGGCGGGCCGGCCGGAATGACGGCGCCGGACAACCGCGCCTCGAGCCGGTAGCGGCCCTCCGGGAGATTGTTCAGCGTGAGCAGGGAGCCGTTGCCCACCACCACGGTGGTTTCGGCGCCATGATGCAGGCGGAACTCGTAGACCGGCGGCTGGCGCGAGGCGTAGCTGCCGGCGAAAAACCGCAGCACGAGGCTGTTGTCCGCATGCGCCAGCACCGGCAGCGCGGGCAGGGGACCGGGCCGCTCCAGCAGTTCGCGCCCGGCCCGGCCCGCGGCGAGTGAAACGAGGACGGGGCGGAAGGCCGGCTTGGGCTCGGCCACGAAATGCCGGTTGAGGTGGTAGATCGACTGCCCGGTGAGCAGCCAGACGTCGTCGCCGGGCAGCAGCTGCACGAGCGGGAACCGGTCGTTGATGCGACCGAAGCTGCCGGTGTCGAACACCGGCTGCCCGTTCTCCACCCGGAGGGTCAGCAACCCGTCGTCATGCGTCGCCCAGATCGTGCCGGACTCGTCCTGCCGGAAGCGGTTCAGCGGGAAGGGCGCCAGGTCGAGCATCCGGCCCAGCTCCGGGCGCGGGATGAAGGTCTCGCTCGCCTCGTCGAAATAAACGCGGCCGTCCGGCAGGCCCGTGAGGACCACCGTGTCGCCGGCCCAGCCGACATTGATCCAGCGCGACGCTTTCCAGGGAAATTCGTCGAACACGCGCACATGCAGGCGGCCGTCGTGCAGGCGCACGCGCGCGGCGCGGTTCGGGCCCAGTTCCATCCACGCGGCGTGGCGGGACCCGTGCACGATCATCGGGTAACCCACGCCCGGCACGCGCGGGGCGCATTCCTTCCAGACCCCGTCCGTGCGGCGCAACACGGTGATTTCCGTGGCGCCGAGCGCGTAGAGCACGTCGTTCACCGGCACCAGCCGCGCAACGTCCATGCCGGTCAGCACCGTCTCGAATTTCCCGCCCGGCCGGCGCACGTGGATGCCCTGGTAGGTGCCGACGATCAGCTCTTCGCCCACGGTGGCGACCGCCCAGACGGCGGAAGCGGGCTGCTCGCCCATGAGCTGGAAACGCGTGGTCTCGCCGGGGCGTCCATCCATCGCCGCATAGAGCCGCCCGCCGGAGGCGACCACGATGCGATCGTTCCAGCGCACCAGCTGGGGCCAGCTCAGTGACAGGCCCTGCCGTTGGCCGAACACGGTGAGCGGGCTGTTGTAGAGGATTTTCTCGATGCCGGTTTCCGTCACCACCCAGAGCACGCCGTCCTCCCGCGAGGCGAGATCGGTCACGCGCTGATACTCCGAGGTGGTCAGCGCCAGCAGGACGCGGCCGTCGGGGGCCACGATGTGGACGCCGCTGCCGTTGACCGCCACGGCGAGATTGCCGTCGGGCAGCCGCACCAGGGCGCCCACGCGGCCCAGGGCCTGTTCGCCCAACGGGCCCGGGAAGGCGGAAAAATCCCGGCCGTCGAAAAACCGCAGCAATCCGGCGACATTCGCGGTGATCACCCGCCCCGCGTCGAACGCCGCCACCTGGTCCACCTCCGCGCCCTCGGGCACCGGTTCGCGGATCATTTGCACCGTCCCGCGGACGACGTCCACCGCACAGAGGCCCTTGGCGTAGGAGGAGACGTAGAGTTGGCCGCGGTGGTGGAACAGCCGGGCCACGCCGGGGATCTCGAGAAAACTTTGGCGGCCGCTGGCGCGGTCCCAATAGACGAGGCCGTTGAGGCTCGCAAAATAGGTGCCCTCGGGGAGCGCGAGCAGCTCGTTGAAGTTTGATTTCAGCGCCCAGGCCGGCGCATCGGCGGGTGTCAGGGCCTGCGGCCGCAGCCGGCCGGTTTCCATCCGGGCGTGACCCCAGGTGCCGAAGGCCCCGTAAAAGGCGTCCTTCGTGGGACTGAAGACCAGCCGCTCCATCACCCGGCCGTTGCCCACGCGGTCCGCGATGTCGATCCAGCTCGTGTCGTTGAGCACGATGCAGGAGCCGGCGCGGGTCACCGCGATGCGGCCCAGCGGGTCGAAGTCGAGGCGCATGCCGCGCGAGGCGTTGCCGATTTCCTCAAAGGAATAGAAGCGCGTGAACGGCAGGCCGAGTTCGCCGCCCGGCGCCGGATCGGCGGCCCGCCCGCCGGTCAGGACCAGGCACAGCGCGGCGAGACCAAGGCCCAGCCGGCCGGGACGACGGAAGGCGCTTCGGTCCGGCGTTCCGGATCGTTCGTGTGCTCTGCCGGCGGGTGCGCACGGCCTGGCACGGGGAGGGGGCATGCGGCAAAAAATCCCGCACGCGGAATCCCGGCGCAAGATGTTTCGCCCGCCGCGGCTATGACCTAGGCTATACGCGCGATTGGGACCTCTGTCATCTTGCTCGCCACGGGTCCGCTGCGTGACTCGTGGCATGCCGCCGGTCACCGCTTCCTCCCGCCTGATCTCCCGGCCCGGGCGCGCCGCATCACCCACCCGCCCGGTGGCGGCGTTTGCATCCGAGTCCACGCCAGCCACTCCGCTCTCGGCCACGGTGAACGACATCCTTCAACGCTACGACCAGGGGCGCACCGGCCTCGAGGAAACGGTGCTCGCGCTTTTTCACGGCGGGGTCTCCCCCGCGCAGGCGGAACTCGCGGCGTGCCGGCTCTTCGGTGCGGACTCGGGCTTGCCCGAGCTGGCCGCGCGGGCCCGCACCGTCGCCCGCGAGATCACCGCCTGGACCCAGCGGGCGCTCGCGCGTCCGCGCACCAGTCTGTTTTTGCAGGCGGTCACATTCACCCAGAAACCGCCTTCCGGGCCGCGCGAGACGACGGTGCAGATTGCCGTTGGCGTCGATGCGCGCGGCGGCCTGGAGGTGCTGGGCGTCGCCGCCGTGCCGCCGGGCGCGGAACCGTGGACCGGTCTGTTGGCCGGCCTGCGCCGGCGCGGATTGCCGGCCGCGGAGATTGTCGTGGGCGGCAGCGAACCGGATCTCCCCCGCGCCGTGCACCGCCATTTTCCCGGCGCCCGCTTTCAGGTCTGTCTCGGCACGTTGGAGGAACAGCTCCTCTACAAGGTCCCGCCGGCGCTGGTCCACGTCGTGGCCGACGGCTTCGCCTCGCTGCGCGCGGCCACCGCGGCTGCCGCCGCGCGTGCGGCGCGGTCCGCGCTGACCCTGCGGTTGCGCACGCACGGCCAGACGGAAGTTGCGGCCTGGCTGGAAAACACCGACGACGTGCTCTTCAGCCATCTCGCTTTTCCGCCTGGGCAACAGGCGCACCTGCGGGATGCCCGCTTCCTCCGCAAGCCCCTGGGCCAGGTGCGGGCCCGCGTGCGCCTGCTCGGCCCCGAACTCGATGACACCACCCTGATGCTGCTGGTCGCCGCGCGTCTGCGCCAAACTTGGCCCGCCCACGCGCAACGGCGTTTCAAGACGCTCGCGCGGCGCGCGGGCTGAATCCGGCCTGACTCGGAGTCGTCCGGCCTCGGGCCCGGCCGGGCTTGCCCTCCGCCCCGCGGCCGCCGGATGCTGGAGCGTGACTTCCAGCGAACAACTCTGCCTCGCCTGCGGCCTGTGTTGCGACGGCACGCTCTTCGACGGCGTGCAGCTCGAACCCGGTGACGATGTGCGGCGGCTGAAATCCCTGGGCCTGCCGGTTACCCTTTCCCGCGGCCGCAATCCTGTCGGGCGTTTTCCCCAGCCGTGCAAGGCCCTCTGCGCGGACCGCACCTGCCGGCTCTACGCGGACCGGCCCCGCCAATGCCGCATCTTTGAGTGCGGCGTTTTCAAGGAAATGCAGGCTGGCCGTACCGACCCCGCCGCCGCGCTGCGGCAGGTCAAAAAAGCCCGGCGCCTTGCCGACCGGGTGCGGAAGCTCCTGCTTCAGCTCGGCGACACCGACGAACAGCGCGCCCTGGGCGAGCGCTTTTTCCGCATGCAATGCCGCATGGAGGAACAGCCCGCCGACCCGGCCGCGCTTGCGACCTTCGCCGACCTGAGCCTCGCCGTGCACCGCCTGAAACTCCTCGCGCACGACAAATTCTACACCCGGCCGCCGCAGCCGTCCGCAAAGTAGGCGCAACCGAGTCGCGCTTCCTTTCGTGGAGGGCCGGTCTCCGCACCGGCCGCCTTTGGAGACTCACTCGCGGCCAGCCTCGCGCTGCTCCTCCCGCAAAGCGGGATTCACGACGCATCTCCGTGCTTCCGCTCTGCTCAGTGGTGTTCCTCGTAGCGGATGTCGATCTTGGCGGCGAAGGCTTGTTTCTTGGCGGCGCCCTGGAAACGGATGCTGTGGGTGAGTTCGTCGTAAACCCAGCCATTGGCGGAGTCGGGCTTCACTTCCTGGCCGTTCACGAGCACGCGCAGGCTCTTCTTGTAGAGGGTTGAGCCGGGCGGCACCGGGTCGAGGGCGACGGCGACGGTGTCGGCGATGCGGTCGCCGAGTTCGGCGAGCGGGGCGGAGAAGTCGCTGTTGATGTTCAGCACCGTGCCGCCGGTGAGCTCGGCCGCGCGGCGGTGCGAGACGTTGCCGGGCGAAACCACGGCGTGCATCTCGATCTTTCCGCGCTTGTTGCCCTTCACGATGATGAAGGGGCGCAACACCCAGTAGTTGATGTAGCCGTCGAGCGTCTGGCGCTTCTCGGGGTTGCGGGCGTTGAACTGGTTGAGGAGCTCGGGCAGCTTGCCGTTCTGGATCCACTCCGCCTCGCGCGTGCCTTCGGCCGTCGGCTTCGCCAATTCCTTCCAGACCGCCATGCGGGTCTCCTCCTCATCCATGAAATAGACCACGATGGTCGTGGCATCGGGGCGCAGGAACGCGTGCTCCTTGCTGTGGTATCGGGCGACGAAATTATACACCGACGTGAAGGCCGTGCGGTTGCTGTCGCCGTTGGTGCCGACCTTCACGAGCTCGGCGAACACGCCGTCGGGCGTCTGTGGCGTGACCCAGGGCTGCGGCAGCACGGGCAGCGTCACGAGCGAGCCGTTGCTGGCCACCTGCTTGGTGGCCGGTTTCGGCCGCTGCTTGCGGTCGAGCACGGGGTTGCCGGCGGCGTCGAGCTGCACGGAGCGGACCTTCTTGAAATACTGCCGGTCGCGGCGGCCGGCGTCGGCGTTGACGAAGTCGGTCGTGAGCACGCCGATGCGGTAGTCGAGGTCGCGCTCGTCGAAGAGCGAGCGGAAGCGCCGGAGGTTCTCGGCGATGCGCGCCTGGTGCTGGGCCATCGAGGGCGAGTTGTTGATCACGAACACGAGGTCCACCTCGCGGCTCTTGGTGCGGTCCGCGGTGATGTGCTTCGGCTCGCGGATGGGTTCGACGGAGACGATGACGACGTTCTCCATGCCGACGGCCGGGTTGTGCTCGTCGAAGGTGTAGTAGTTGAAGCGGTCCTCGCCGATGAAGCCGGGGTTCGGGTTGTAGGTCAGCTGGCCGGTGGCGCGGTCGAGGCGGGCCGTGCCGTGCTGCGGGCGGGCCTCCTCGGCCAGGACAAACGCGACCCGAGGGTCGGCGAGGGCGGCGCGGGCGTCCGCGGGCAGGAAGTTCGCATGACTGGGCACCTGGCGGGTGACGGACATGTTGGGCCGGGTGGTGATGGCGACGGCGTGCTCGGCGAGCGCGCGCTCGCGGGGCGCGGTGATGACCAGCGTTTCGAGCACGAGCGGAGCGGCGGGCTTCACCTCGATCACGACCCGGTTCTGGAAGACCAGGCCCGAGGTTTCGTTGCGCACGGTGTAGGTGAACGAGTCTTCGCCGACATAGGCCTCGCGCGGCTGGTAGGCGAAATAACCGAGACGACCGCTCTTGTTCTTGTAGAAATCCTCGTCGTCGCCGCCGGCCAGGCCGACGCGGCCGTGCAACGGCTCGACCGTGATCGTGTAAACCAGGTCGCCGCCGGTTTCGGGGCTGATGACCTCCTTGGCCACCGCGAGCTGGCCGTGCACGCCGGCGCCCTCGGCCACGAGCTTCATGGGGGTCGTCGAGACGATCACGTCGGCGGCGGTGTTCGCTGCGGCGAAGCCGGGCAGACCGGCCAGCAGGGACACCAGGCACAGGGTGCGCAGCCACGCGGGGAGGGAGAATTTCGAATGCTTGTTCATGGGAAGGAGGAGGTGTCGGACTCGCGGGGAGCAGTTCAACCGATGTCAGCGCGGGATGCACACCGATAAATGGTGCGCCCGCGCCGCGGTCCGGCGTCCTGACTACGAACAGCCGGCCGGCGATTAAGTTCCGTCCGCGGCGGAACTTGGGGGCGCCGGTCCGCGCGAGCCGCGGGGTTAACGGACTTTTTGCATCCGGGGAAACCATGCGGGGAGCGGCGCCGACAAAGAAGCCCGCGCCGGTCGGGCGCGGGCTGCGGGAGCAAATGGTGGAGGTGAGGGGAGTTGAACCCCTGTGCCCCGGGCCTTCGCGCACGGCATCTACCTTTATAGCGTTGGTTTGATCTCGCCGACCGGGGCGCTTCAACGCGCGCTCCCCGACCAGCCAACCGTGGTTGAAGATACGGCGGCGAGGTCACGATGGCCCTCACCGCTATTCCTGCTGTCGTCGTTCTCAGCCCCTAGCAGGAGTCAGAGTGAGAACGTGACGGGCATTAAGCCGCCATGAGCATTTCTTCGTTGTTGCCGTTTGTTTTTTCGAGGGTGGATTAAAGAGAGTCCCCCGACTCTCCAAAGGCAGCCGCGCACTCCAACCAAGGGTCGAATCCGGAACACCCCCAAAAGGGAAAGTAACAAGGATCAAGTCACAGGTGACAAGAGGACCGCTGACGTCGTGCGCCGTCAAAGAACAGGTCGGGTAACTTGCCCCCCGGCGTGGCAGAATGCAAGCACCGGGGCGCAGGGGTTCAACTCCCCTCACCACCACCGATCGGCTCGCCACCTGAGGGGTTGTGGTTGGCGAAAACCGCGCGATACTATCTGGCCAGCCGCAACCCCGCTTCCTTTGAAAACACGATTTTGCTCGGTCCTGCCCCTCCTGCTCGTCGTCCTCCTCGCCCCCGTCCGCGCGGCATCGGAGGGTGCGGCTACGGAGCCGCAGTGGGTGCCGCTGTTCAACGGCAAGGATCTGAGCGGCTTCAAGCGCGAGGGCGCGGCGGCGTTCTGGCGGATTGAGGACGGCGTGCTCGTCGGCGAAAACGATGCGGCCAAGACCGGGCACTATCTTTGGACGGAAAAGGCCTACGGCGACTTTGTCCTGGAGTTCGATGTGCGCTGGACCACGACCACGCCCCGTGGCGTGGACACGGGCATCGAGATGCGCCAGCCCCGCCTCCAGTTGCAGCTCGGCGTCTCGGGCAGCCTCCGCGTGGACATGACCGGCAGCTTCTACACCGGCGGCAAACCGGCCTATCCCGAGGCCGGCCAGGCCAAGACGGCGAAGGAGCTCATGCACCCCGAAGGCCAGTGGAACACGTTCCGGATTCAGGCGAAGGGCGACACCTTCACCTGCTGGATCAACGGCACCAAGGCCTCGGAATACACCGACCCCAAGTTCTCCGGCGCCGCCCCGCTCGGCCTCCAAATCCACGGCGGCGTGGAGATGAAGGTCGAGTTCCGCAACCTGCGCATCGCAGAGCAGTAAGGCGGTAGTTTTGGAGGGTCGGTCTCCGCAACGACCGGATTGGATGCGGCCGGAGCGGAGACCTGCCCTCCGTGCCGTAATTCGTGGTGGTGCGGGCGCCCTCCGCGCGTTCAGGAGTCGTTTCGACAGGCTCAAGGCCCGCCGGTTCGTAGAAACAGGCAACGGGCGCCACCCTGCGCTCCGTGTTCTCTGCGACCTCTGGGTTAAACCGGATTGGCTCCCACCTTACGGCATGAACACGAAGATCTCGCCCGCTTTCGTCGAACGGGTGGCAACCTTGCCCGCGTAGCGTAGGGTGACTTCGCCGCCGAGGGTGGAGAGGATCTCCGCCTTGGTCAGCTTGCCGTCCTTCCACGCGAGTTCCTTGATCTCGAAGCCACCGCGAGCGCGGAGGCCTTTCACGCTGCCGGTGGGCCAGGCCTTGGGCAGGGCGGGGAGGAACTGAAGCTGGCCGCCGTGTGACTGGAGCAGCATCTCGGCGATACCGGCGGTGCCGCCGAAGTTACCGTCGATCTGGAAGGGCGGGTGCGCATCGAAGAGGTTGGGGTAGGTCCGCTCGGGGCGGAGCAGGAGCCGCAAAATGTCCATCGCGCGTTCGCCCTCATGCAAGCGGGCCCAGAGGTTGATGCGCCAGCCGATGGCCCAGCCGGTGGCGTCGTCGCCGCGCAGCACCAGCGAGCGGCGGGCCGCCGCGGCGAATTCGGGATTCTTCAGGATGTCGATCTGGTCGCTGGGGTAGAGGGCGTAGAGGTGCGAGGTGTGGCGGTGGTGCTGCTCGGGGGCGCCGGCATCCCAGTCTTCCATCCATTCCTGCAGCTGGCCCTGCGCGCCGATCTTGTCGGGCGGGAATTTGGCGCGCGTGGCGATGAGCTTCGCGCGGAAGTCGGCGTCCACGCCGAGGATTTCCGACGACTTGATGCAGGCCATGAAGAGGTCGCGCAGGATCTGGTTGTCCATGGCGGGACCGGCCGCGATCGAAACACCCGGGCGGTGGGCATTCTCGGGGGAGTTGGACGGGCTGGTGACGAGGTGGTCGCCCGCGGGCACGAGCGCGTCGAGGAAGAACTGGGCCGAGCCCTTCATGAGCGGGTAGGCGCGGGCGAGGAAGTCGCGGTCGCCGGAGAACAGGTAATGCTCCCACAGATGGGTGCAAAGCCAGGCACCGCCCGTGGGCCACATGCCCCACATCGCGCCGTCGATCGGACCGGTCGCGCGCCAGAGGTCGGTGTTGTGGTGGGTCACCCAGCCGTTCGCGTTGTAATGGGCCTTCGCCATCTTCGCACCAGTCTCGCTCAGGTCGCGGATCATCCCGAACAGCGGTTCGGTGAGCTCGGCGAGGTTCGTGATCTCGGCCGGCCAATAGTTCATCTCGGTGTTGATGTTGATCGTGTATTTGCTGCCCCACGGCGGGGTGAGGCTGTCGTTCCAGATGCCCTGCAGGTTGGCGGGCTGCGTGCCGGGGCGGGAGCTGCTGATGAGGAGGTAGCGCCCGTATTGGAAAAAGAGCGTGGCCAGCGCCGGGTCGTCGCCGGTGGCGAAGCGGCGCACGCGCTCGTCGGTCGGCAAATCGGCGGCGGGGGTGCGGCCGAGGTCGAGCGACACGCGGCGGAAGAGGCGATGGTGTTCCGCGACGTGGGCGGCGAGCAGCTGGTCGTAGGTCTTGGCGGACGCGGTGGCGAGCGTGGCCCGGTTGAGGGCGTCGGGGTCGCCGCTCACATCGTCGTATTTCTTGAAGCTTGTGGCCGCGGCGATGAGCACGAGGGCGGAGCGCGCGCCGCTGACGTGCAGCTGTTGGCCGTCGGCGCGAAGATTGCCGCCGTCGGGGATGACCTTGATGCGGGCCTGGAACTTAAGCGCACCCGCGATGCCGGCGGAGGCGCCATTGCGGCCGTCGAGCAGAAGCGTGTCCTCGCCCTCGGTCTTGCTGGTGGCGTGCTGGTGGCTCGACGCGCCGAGCGTGAAGGTGAGGCGGCCCTGGTCGGGCCGGTTGGGTGCGGTGGCGGTGACGCGCATCACGATCACGTTGTCCACCGGGCTGGCGAAGACCTCGGAAAAACGAACCGTGCCCCAGGGGCCGTTGCCGATGGTGAGCCGCGTCGTGGCGACGGCGGTGTCGAGGTTGAGCTCGCGGTGGTAGGTCGCGGCGGGTTCGCCGCCGGAGAAGGTGAACATCAGGTCGCCGACGGTCTGATACGGCATCTGGGTCATCGGCTTCGCCATGAACTTCTGCTGCGTCAGCTTCTGGGCGGCCTCGTGGTCGCCCGCGGCGATGAGCCGGCGGATTTCCGGCAGGGCGGCGAGCGCCTCGGGGTTGGCGGGATCGTAGGGGCCGCCGGCCCACAGCGTATCCTCGTTCAGCTGGAGACGTTCCTGATGGATGCCGCCGAAGACCATGGCGCCGAGGCGGCCGTTGCCGACCGGCAGCGCCTCGACCCATTCGGCGGCGGGGCGTGTGTAGCGGAGCGTGAGATCGGGGTTGGCGACGGCGGTGACGAGCGACACGCACAGGCCGGCAATCAACGCGAAGAGACGGGGCGACGGGGTGAGACGCATGGCCTTTTGGAAACCAGAACGCCGCCAATTTCCAGCCCTCATCGCGCCGCCGGACAGAATTTCCATCTCTCCCCCGGGAATACCCGCGCCCAGGCTGGATGCGGCCTTGATGCTGGCTAGCCGGGACAGCCCCTGTTTCTCTGGCCGGAGTCATCCGAAGCATCCAACCCCTCCGCCCCATGTCCCTGTTTTGCGTCCGTGCGTTCACCTTGTTCGTCTTTCTCTGCGGCTTCGCCGTGACCGCCTCCGCCACCGTGCAACGCGCGGAGGTCCGCATCCGCGATCCGTTCGTGCTGCCCGATCCGGCCTCGCAGACCTACTACATCTACGGCACGACGACGTCGGGCATCTTCGACGGCAACATCGAGCGCAAGGCCGTGATGGTTTTCAAAACCAAGGATCTCGAAACCTGGGAGGATCCCGTGCCCGTGTGGGAAGTGCCCGCCGACCACTGGGGCCGCGAAACGGTGTGGGCGCCGGAGGTGCATGAGTATCGTGGGAAGTATTACCTCTTCGTAACCATCACGTCCAAGGACACGCTGCCGACGCCCGCCGGCCGTCCGCAGAATGTGAAGCGTGGCACCGAGATCCTCGTGGCCGATTCGCCGCTCGGGCCTTTCAAGCCGCTGGGGCGCGGCCCGCAGACCCCGCCCGACTGGATGGCACTCGACGGCAGCCTGTGGGTCGAGGACGGCGTGCCCTACATGGTCTTCTGTCACGAATGGGCGCAAATCACCGACGGCAGTTTCGATATCGTGCGTCTCAGCGACGATCTCGCAAAAGCCGTCGGCGAGCCGAAGTTCCTTTTCTCGGCCTCCGAGGGCCCGTGGGTGCGCTGTCGCGGCGACATCGGCGAACTCTACCAGGGCAAGCGCTACCACGCCTACGTGAGCGACGGCAACTGGCTGCACCGCACCAAGGACGGCACGCTGCTCATGCTCTGGTCGAGCTACGGGCCGAGCAAATACGCCGTCGGCCTCGCGCGCTCGAAGAGCGGCAGCGTGTTTGGTCCGTGGGAGCAGCAGGCCGAACCGCTCTGGACCGACGACGGCGGGCACCCGATGCTGTTCAACACCTTCGACGGCCGCCTCGTGATGGTGATCCACCAGCCCAACCGCCGCGTCGAGCGCGCCCGGTTCTTCGAGGTTGAGGACCTCGGCTCCACGCTGCGGCTGAAGGGGGAGTTGAAGCCTTGATGTAGGGGCGCGCCTTGTGCGCACCCGCGGGCGTGGACAAGCCACGCCCCTACAAAAGCCCCCACGTTACGGTCCCCTTTTCCGTCGCTCGAAATTTCCGTCTCACAGCCAACACTCTCCCGCCCATGAAGCGCCTTACCCCCGCCTGTCTGCTCGCCGCTGCTTTCACCGCCTCCGTTTTCGCCGCCGCGCCGCGCACACTCACGGTGGATCTCGCCGCCCCAGCCAAGCCCATCAGCCCGGAACTTTTCGGCATCTTCTTCGAGGACCTCAACTACGCGGCCGACGGCGGACTCTACGCCGAACTGATCCAGAACCGCTCCTTCGAATACAGCCCGACCGAGCAGGCCAAGTGGGGACCGTTCTCCTTCTGGGACCTCGTCAAGACCGGCGAGGGCGAGGGCCACCTTGGACTCGGCAACTCGCGGCCGGTCCACGTCAACAATCCCCACTACCTCATCCTCACCGTCACCAAGCCCGGCACCGGCGTCGGGCTCGCCAACCGCGGTTTCGACCAACTGCCACTCGAGGCGGGCAAGGCCTACGAGGCGTCGTTTTGGGCCTACCAGGCCTACATGGGCATCATGTGGGGCCCGGGTGACCAGTCGAAGCCGATGCCCGTGACCGTCCGTCTCGAGGCCAAGGACGGCAGCGTGCTCGCCGAGGCGAAGTTCACGGTCTCCGGCCGCGCGTGGACCAAGCACACCGCCACGCTCACGCCGTCGCGCTCCGACCCCGAGGCGCGCTTTGTCCTTCTCGCGCACGACCAGGGCGGGCTCGCCCTCGACATGGTTTCGCTGCTGCCGCGCGACACGTTCAAGGGACGCGCCAACGGCCTGCGCCGCGACCTCGCGCAGACCATCGCCGACCTGAAGCCGCGTTTCGTACGCTTCCCCGGCGGCTGCCTCGTGCACGGCACGGGCATCCACGCCTACTACGACTGGAAGGACACCGTCGGTCCGGTCGAGCAGCGCCGCGCCGCGCGCAACTCCTGGGGTTATCACCAGACGATGGGCCTCGGGTATTTCGAATACTTCCAGTTCTGCGCGGACATCGGCGCGATTCCGTTGCCCGTCGTGACCGCCGGCGTGTGCTGCCAGCACGCGGGCCACTCGCCGGGCCGCGGCCAGGAGGGCCTGCCGCTGGAGCAGATGCCCGCCTACATTCAGGACGTGCTCGACCTCATCGAGTGGGCCAACGGCCCGGCCACCTCGCAGTGGGGCGCGGTGCGCGCCGCCGCCGGCCATCCGGAGCCCTTCGGCCTGAAATATCTCGGCGTTGGCAACGAGGACGCCATCACGCCCGACTTCAAGGAGCGCTTCGCGATGATCAACGCCGTGCTTAAGGAAAAGCATCCGGAGATCACCGTCATCGGCACCTCCGGGCCCTTCGCGAGCGGCGAGGATTTCGACCAAGGCTGGGCCTTTGCCCGCGAGCTGAACCTCGCGCTGGTGGACGAGCATTACTACGTCCCGCCGCAGTGGATGTGGGACAACCTCGCCCGCTACGACCACTACGACCGCAAGGGCCCTAAGGTTTATCTCGGCGAATACGCCGCGCACGAGAAGGACCGCCGCAACACCCTGCGCACCGCCATCGCCGAGGCCGCGCACCTCACCAGCCTCGAGCGCAACGGCGATGTCGTCTTGCTCGCCTCCTACGCGCCGCTGCTCGCCCGCCGCCAGCATACACAGTGGCATCCCGACATGATTTACTTCAACGCCACCGAGGTCTTCCCGAGCCTGAACTACACCGTGCAAAAGCTCTTCGGCCACAACATGGGCGACGCCGCCCTGCCGGTGGCGCTCGAAGCCGGTCCCGCGGGCGCGAAGCTCACCGCCTCCGCCGTGCGCGACAGCGTGAGCGGCGATCTCATCGTGAAGATCGTCAACGGCGAGGCCACCGCCCAGCCCGTTGCGCTCAAGCTCGCCGGCGCAAAGAAACTGCCCGCCACCGCACAGCGCACCGTCTTCGGCGGCGCCGATGCCGACGTCGTCAACACCGACGGCGCCCCGCCGGCCGTCGCCCCCGTCACGGAGACCGTGCCGCTCTCCGCCGACTTCACCTACGAAGCCCCCGCCAACTCGCTCACGATCTTCCGCATCTCAAACCTGTAACCTGTAGGGCGGGGTCTCCGAACCCCGCCTTTGGAGCCTGCATATTTCACATGCAGCAATGCCCACTCTACACACCCCGTCGCTTCGCGCCACCCCTCTACATAGAGGGGACCCGCACTTTCGCAGCGAAAAAATCCCCTCTTGAGAGGGGTGCCCGCAGGGCGGGGTGTGGTGAAAACCTCCGTCGGCCTATCAAATATTCGATATAGGCGGGGTTCGGAGACCCCGCCCTACAACAATCTCCCTTCTCCCATGCTTCGCCTCCTCGCCACCCTCACACTCGCCTTCACGCTCTCCTCCTCGGCGCTCGCCGAGGCTTCCTGGACCGCCGACAACGGCAACGGCACCTACACGAACCCGCTGTTCTACGACGAGTTCTCCGATCCCGACCTGATCCGCGTGGGCGAGGACTTCTACCTCGCGGGCACCACGATGCACGCGATGCCCGGCCTCGTGGTCCTGCACTCCAAGGACCTCGTGAACTGGAAATTTCTGAGCTACGCCTTCGACCGCCTCGAACTCGGACCCGATTTCAACCTCGAGGGCGGCAAGGAGGCCTACGGCCAGGGCATCTGGGCGCCGTGCATTCGCTACCACGACGGGAAGTTTTACCTCTTCTCCAACGTCAATGGCCACAGCCTGCAGGTCTTCACCGCCACCAACCCCGCCGGCCCGTGGGCGCACCGCTCCATCAAAACCGGCATCCACGACCTGTCCGTGCTGTTCGACGACGACGGACGCATCTACGCGGTTTACGGGTATGACGAGGTGAAGGTCATCGAGTTCAAGCCCGACCTCAGCGGCTTCATCGAGGGCAGCGAGCGCGTCGTCATCTCGCGCGGCCACGCGATGGGCGAGGGTCACCACATCTACAAGATCAAGGGCAAGTATTTCATCATCAGCGCCAACTACGCGCCCACCGGCCGCATGCAGGCCGCGCGCGCCGACCGCGTGCATGGGCCCTACGAGACCGCCGTTATTGCCGCCAAGGAAACCCTCGGCACCCAGCGCGGCTGGCTGCTTAATCCCATCGGCCTCGGCATGAAGGTGCCGGAACCCGGCGACACCTTCAAACTCACGCCTCCCGGCGGCAACCAGCACGGCGCCGTGCCGTTGCACCAAGGCGGCCTCGTGGACCTGCCCAACGGCGACTGGTGGGGCTTCTCGATGATGGATTTCCGTTCTGTCGGCCGCACCACCGCGCTCTCGCCCGTCACGTGGCAGGACGGGTGGCCGTATTTCGGCCTGCCCAGCAACCTCGGCCGCACCCCGCGCACGTGGACCAAGCCCGCCGTCAGCGCGAAGGTCGAACCACACGCACCTTATCAGCGCAGCGACGACTTCACCGCCCCGAAGCTGCTGCCCGTCTGGCAATGGAACCACAACCCGGTGAACGCGAAATGGTCGCTCACCGCCCAGCCCGGCGCGCTTCGCCTGCACACGCTGCCCGCCTCGCAGTTCCTCTGGGCGAAAAACACGCTCACGCAGCGCGTCATCGGTCCGGTGTCCGTGGCCACCGCCGAGCTCGACGCCTCCGGCCTGCGTCCCGGCGACACCGCCGGTCTCGCATTGGTCAACATGCCTTTCGCCACGCTCGGCGTCGTGCGCACCGACGCGGGCCACGTGCTGCGCTTCTACGAGCAGTTGAAGAACGAAACCATCGAGCAACCGCTCGCCGCACCTCGTGTTTGGCTGCGCGCCACCGGCGATTACGACGAGGACTTCGCGCGCTTCAGCTACAGCATCGATGGGAAGACCTTCACCGAAATCGGCGGCCTGATCCGCCTGCCGTATCAGCTGAAGACCTTCCAGGGCACGCGCCTCGGGCTCTTCGCGTTCAACACCGCGGGCCAGGAGGGCGGCCACGCCGACTTCGCGAGCTTCACGGTGGAAGAGCCGCTCGCCGACCGCTCGCAGAACATCCCGCTTGGCAAGGTCGTCACGTTTACGAACCTCGCCCACGGCAGCGTCGTCTGGGCCAACCCGCACGGCATGCTGCACTCCGCGCAACCCGGCTCGAAGCCGGCGAGCGGCGCGCAGGCGCGCTTCCGGGTGCACGATCGCGGCCAAGGCCGCGTCGCGCTCGAAGTGATGGACGGCAGCGGCTGGCTCACCGTCGTCGGCGCCGGCCTCTCCGCCGACGTGCGCCCGATGAAGCAGGAATCCGCGGCCAGCCTGTTCATGTGGCAGGACATGCTGCGCGACCGCCAGTGCATGCTGCTCTCACTGAAGACGAATCGTTTCGTCGGCCTCGACCCCACCACCGGCGAGCCCTACGGCGCCGACTGGCCCGGCACGTCGCCGACCCGCAAGGACGGCACCGTGCTCGTCTGGACCGAAGCCGCAGCAGAGTAAGCCCGCCCCCGGGATTCCGTCCAAAGTGATAGCAACGCACAGTTCGAACGCGGTCGTTTGTGGCGGTTGAGTTATTTGCCGTTTGCCCCACCCCATGACCGCCATCCTGAAATCTGCCGCGCAGATATGCCCCCCTGCATGAAGAAACGCGCCGTCGTCGCGTGTTGGGTTTATTTGCTCCTCGCCCTTTCCGGCTTTGCTGCCGGGTCGCGCGTGCGCGTGCTGCTCGTGGACGGCTACAGCAACCACGACTGGCAGCTCACCACCGCGCTCATCCGCGGCATCTTGGAACCGACGTGCTTGTTCGACGTGAGCGTCTCGACCGCGCCGCCCACAAAGGACGCGCCGGGCTGGGACGCGTGGCGGCCCAAGTTTTCCGATTACGATGTCGTCATCCAGACCTGCAACGATCTCGGCGGCGGCCCGCGTTGGCCGCGCGCGGTGGAGGAGGATTTTGAAAACTACGTGCGCCAGGGCGGCGGCGTTTATGTGTGGCACGCGGGCAACAACGCCTTCGCCGGCTGGCCCGCCTACAACGAGATGATCGGCCTCGGCTGGCGGAAACGCGACTTCGGCTGGGCGCTCGCGGTCGGGCCGGATGGGAAAGTCGTGCGCATTCCGGCGGGGGAAGGCGGCGACACCGGCCACGGCGCCCGCCTTGATACGGTCGTGAAACGCCTCGGCGACCACCCGATCCATGCCGGCCTGCCCCGCGAATGGCTCACGCCCGACATCGAGGTCTATTACTTCGCGCGCGGTCCGGCGCAGAACCTCGAGGTGCTGTCCCACGGCCATGACCCGCGCACGCAGCAGTCGTGGCCGCTCGAGTGGACCGTTGCCTACGGGAAGGGCCGCGTCTATACTTCGACCTTTGGCCACGTGTGGAAGGGCGACACGCAGCCTGCGCGCATGCGGTGCGCCGGCCTGCAGACCGTGGTGGTCCGCGCGCTCCAGTGGCTCGCCGGCCGCACCCCCGATTTCCCCGTGCCGGCGGATTTTCCCACGGCGGAAAAAATCTCCGTCCGCGGCGAGATCTCGTTGCCGCCGCCCGTGGTCGCGCCGTTGCAGACCGAGTTTGTCTATGAGGCGGTCGTGTCCATCGACGCGCCGGTGAACGTCGGCCCGACGCCGCGCGGCGGCCGGCTCTACATTCCCATCACCGGCGGCACGTTCGCCGGCCCGAGGCTGCGCGGCACGATTCTGCCCGGCGGGGCCGACTGGCAGACGATCCGGCCCGACGGCGTGGTCGAGGCCGACGCGCTTTATTCGGTGCGCGCCGAAGACGGCACCGTCATCATTGTGCGCAACCAGGGTGTCATCGCCGCCGGCGGCGCCTACATGCGCACGGCCTTGCGCTTCGAGGCGCCGGACGGCCCGCACGCCTGGCTCAACCAGTCGCAGTTCGTCAGCTCCATCGCCGGCGGACCGCGCGCGGGCACCGTCATCATCCGCGTGTTTCGCGTCCTCTGATTTTTTCCATGAAAACCTCGCTCTGCCGCCTGCTGCTGGCCGGTTTGCTCCTCGCGGGCGCCGTCGCCCGCGCCCAAGACAAGAATTTCCACGTGTTCCTCTGCCTCGGGCAGTCGAACATGGAAGGCTTCCCCGGTATTCCCGCCGAGGAAAAGTCCTACGCGGAACCCCGTTTCCAGGTGCTGGCCGCGGTGGATTTCCCTGCGCTGGGTCGCGAGCAGGGCAAATGGTATCCGGCCGTGCCGCCGCTCTGCCGCCCGAATTCCGGCATGAGCCCGGCGGATTATTTCGGCCGCACGCTCGTGGCCGCGCTGCCCGCGGATCATCGCGTCGGCGTGGTCAACGTCTCGGTCGGCGGTTGCAAGATCGAACTCTTCAACCCGGAGGCTTTTCCCGAATACATCCCCAACGCGCCCGCGTGGATGAAGGGCGCGCTCAACGCCTACGCCGGCAATCCCTACCAGCGCCTCGTGGACATGGCGCGCGTCGCCCAGCAGTCGGGCGTCATCCGCGGCATTCTCCTGCACCAGGGCGAGTCCAACGTCGGCGACCCCGCGTGGTCCACCAAGGTGAAGGCGGTCTATGAAAAGCTGCTCGCCGACCTCGGCCTGAACGCCGCGGAGGTGCCGCTGCTCGTGGGCGGCCTGGTGCCCGCCGACCAGCAGGGCAAATGCGCAAGCATGAACCCCGTCATCGCCGACCTGCCCAAGCTCATCCCGACCGCGCACTTCGTTTCCTCCGACGGTTGTGAAGCGGTCGGCGACAAGCTGCACTTCAGCCCCGCGGGTTACCGCGAGCTCGGCCGGCGCTACGCGGAGAAGATGCGGCCGCTTCTGCGTGTCGCCGTGCCAGCACGCTGATTCGAGGGAGACCCCGCGTCTTAGCGGGCGGGCACGCCGTAAGGCCAGCCCTCCAGTGCTTGGAGCAATGAGCGAAAGCCCCGGCGCGAACGTCCCGCAGCGTGTCTCGCGCCCAGGGTCGATGTCATCCAAGTCGGCCTGATCCCAACCCCTGCCCACCATTTCCATCGGTTCGGCTTTTCCGCCGCCCGCACACCACAACTCCACCCGCCAATGTTCGTAATACGAACATTGGGCCGGGTGTCCCAGAGTAACGTTCCCCGACCAATGTTCGTATTACGAACATTCGCCGGGTTGCTCGGTGGGAGCACGAACCGGGCTACCTTACGCCGGAAGCGGCGATCTTGGAGACGCCATTATTTTACGCGGCGGCGACCGGCTCCACGTTTCGATGCGGCGCGATTTTCACCGTGATGCCTTCCCTCAGTTCACTGAACGGTAATCCTGCGCGCCGGTTTGCCGCCCGCGGATTAAAATCCTATGCCTGCTCCCAGTCTTTTGCAGGTCCGCCCGCAGCAAATTCCCTAGCTTTGCCCCGCGGTCGGTCAGCCTTCCCCTGCGTTCATCGCAAACTGCAAACCCGCCCCCCAACCCCGCCATGTCCATGCCCGCCTCGTTCCTGAAACTGGCCAGAGCCTCCGCGCTGGCCGCTTTGCTCACCCTCGCCGTGTCCGCCTTTGCGCAGGACGGCACCATCTACCCGCTGGATCCCATTCCGGAGCCGAACGCCATCGTGCTCGGCACGGGCGGCGTCGAGAACCAACCGGCCTCCGAAAGCTGGTTCCGCCAGTGGGGCGAACCGATGGTGCGCAACGTCACCACCGCCACGCTCACGCCCTATCTGCCCGATCCGGCCAAGGCCAACGGCACCGCCGTCATCGTGGCGCCCGGCGGCGGCTTCCGCTGGCTGTCCATCAACAACGAGGGCTGGAAGATCGCGAAGGCCCTCAACGACCGGGGCGTCGCCGCCTTCGTGCTCAAGTATCGCCTCATCCCAACTCCGCCCACGATCGAGGGCCTCCAGCAATCCATGAACCGCACCTTCGCCGCCGTGACCCCGCCCGCCGGGGGGGCCGCCGGCGGAGCGGCTCCGGCCGCGGCCGAGCCCCCGCGGCCGCCGCGCCCGGACCTCACCAACCAGCTGGCCGACGCCGAGGCCGCCTATGCGCTCATTCTTTCCCGCGCCAAGGAGTGGGGCGTGGACACCAGCCGCATCGGCATGATGGGTTTCTCCGCCGGCGCGGGGCTGACGATGCACTGCACGCTCAATTCCAAGACCATGAAGCTGGCCTTCATCGCCCCGATCTACGGCGGCATGGGCCCGGTCGAGGTGCCGAAAGATGCCCCGCCGTTGTTCGTGGCCATTGCCGCCAACGACTTCCTCTTCAACGGCCAGTTCGGCCTGATCAAGTCGTGGTATGACGCCAAGAAGCCGGTGGAATTCCATCTCTATCAGGACGGCGGCCACGGCTTCGGCATGGGTTATCCCGGTCATCCCACCTACTACTGGTTCGAACCCTTCACCCACTGGCTCGACCACAACGGCTTCCTGAAGGCACAAGCGGCCAAGTGATTTCGTTGTAGGGTGGGATCTCCGAACCCCACCCTACAGCTTCTACCCCATGAAAAAATCCGCCCTCCTGCTCGGCTCCTTCCTGATGACCGGAGTGCTCCTCGGCCGCCTCTCGGCCGGTGAGCCCGCTCTTATCAAGATCGACCTCGACCGCACCATCAGCGCGATCGACCCCAACATCTACGGCAGCTTCCTCGAGCCGCTCTCCCGCGGCGATCGCCCCGACATCGTCTATGGCCCGCTGTATGATCCGGCCTCGCCGCACTCCGACGAGAACGGCTTCCGCAAGGAATATCTGCAGCAGATCAAGGAGCTGAAGGTCACGGCCGTCCGCTGGCCCGGCGGCAATTTCGTGTCGGGTTACAACTGGATGGACGGCATCGGCCCGAAGGCCGCCCGCCCGGTCTCGCTCGACCTGTCGCGCACGCGCAAGGAATCGAACCAGATGGGCACCGACGAGTATGTGGCCTTTTGCAACCTGGTCGGGGCGGAGAATTTTATCTGCATCAACGCCGGCACCGGCACGATCGACGAGGCCGCGCGCTGGGTGGAGTATTGCAACGCGCCGGCCGGCACGCGCTACGCCGACCTGCGCGTGAAGCACGGCCACCCCGAGCCCTTCAAGGTGAAATACTGGGCCCTCGGCAACGAACCCGACGGTCCGTGGCAGCTCGGCTACAAGAACAAGGAGGACTACACGAAGTTCGCCATCGAGGCCGCCAAGATGATGAGCGCGGTGGACAAGGATATCAAACTGGTCGCCGCCGGCTCGTCGAACTACCCGCTCGTCACGAAACGCTACGACCCCAAGGACGGCTGGACCGACTGGAACGACTACGTGCTCGATCAGATGGCCGGTTACGTGGACTACATTTCCCTGCACCGATACGTGTTCCAGGTCCTGCGCGGCATCGAGAAACCGACCTTCGCCGACGAGATGTCCCTCGGCATGGAGATCGACCGGATCATCCAGGTCACGAAGGGCCAGATTCAGAAGGCCATGGTCAAATCCGAGACGGACCGGCCGATCTACATCTCGTTCGACGAATACGGGGCACGGGGCAACACCCTCGCCGGCCCGTTGCTGCTGGCCCAGCACCTGAACGCCTTCATCCGCCACGCCGACATCGTCAAGATGGCCAACCTCACCTTCCTGACCAGCCTCACCGGCATCACCCCTGAGGGCGGCTACAAGACCTCGCTTTACTATCCGTTCTTCCTCTACTCGAACCACTGCCGCGGCACCGCGCTCGACGTCCACCTGCGCTGCGCCACTTACAGCAACAAGGCGTTCAAGGACATTCCCACGCTCGACGTCACCGCCGTGCTCAATGCGGCCGACGGCAAGCTGCTGGTCAACGTGGTGAACCGCAGCGAGACCGACGCCATCGCCGCCGACGTCGAGCTCCAGTCCGGCGCCTACACCGGCAAGGGCCGCGTGCACCTCATCAACGCCGATTCCACCGCCGCCACCAACACCGCCACCGCGGAGCAGGTGCGCACCGTCACCACCGACCTCGCGTTCACCGGCAACCGCCTCGCCCACACCTTCCCGGCGCATTCCTTCACCCAGTTGGAGATCGCCCTGAAGCAATAAGTGTAGGGTCGGCCCTTGGGTCGACCTCCGCGCGAGGTCGCCGCAAGCAGCGACCCTACATAATCGGGCGTGGTCTCCGAACCCCGCGCTACACCCCTCCAATGAAACCCCTCTTCACGCTCACCCTCGCCGCCGCCCTGCTTGCACCCGGATTTATCCGCGCCCAGCAAGCCAACGTGAATCTCGACTGGGACCCGCAGCGCAACGCCGAGGGCCTCGTGCCCTTCAGCGCGCCGCTCAACTCGCCCGAGGTCCACGCTGACCGCACCGTGACGTTCCGCGTGAAGGCGCCCGATGCACAGAACGTCGAGCTGAACGGCGCCGTGCTCGCCGCCCTCGGCCGCAATTGGGGCGAGACGCTTCCCTTCACCAAGGGCGCCGACGGCATCTGGACACTCACGCTCGGGCCGCTGCCGCCCGACATGTATGCCTACCTCATCCGCGTTGACGGCGTGCAGGTGGTCGACCCGAGCAACACGCAGGCGGCCTTCACCGGCATGCCGCCTTACAGCCAACTCATCGTTCACGGCGACGGCCCGGCCTACTACGACGCGCGCCCCGTCCCGCATGGCACGATCACGCGGCACATCTACCACTCCGACGTCACCGCGGGTGAGCGCGACCTCTTCGTCTATACGCCGCCCGGCTACGACCGCACCAAGACCTACCCGGTGCTTTACCTCGTCGGCGGCAGCGGCGAGCTCCCGCACAACTGGATCTACGACGGCCGCGTGAACTTCATCATGGACAACCTGCTCGCCGAGAAGAAGGCCGAGCCGATGGTCATCGTGATCCCCAACAACCAGGTCGTGCACCGCAACCATCCGAAGCACACCGAGCTGACCTTCAAGAAATTCGAGGCCGAGCTGCGCTCGCACGTCATCCCGCTCGTGGAGCGCGAGTATTCCGTGCGCCGCGATCCCCGGGGCCGCGCGCTTTCCGGACTCTCGATGGGCGGGCGCCACACGATGTACGTCGGCTTCAACTCGCTCGACCTGTTCGCCAACTTTGGCGTGCTCAGCGCCGGCGATTTCGACACCGAGAAATCCTTCGCCACCTTCCTCAACACGCCTGACGTGAACGCGAAGATTGCCTACCTCTTCGTGGGTCTGGGCACGCGCGAGAACAACGGCCGCATGGGCGAGCGCAGCGAGAACCTCCGCCAGGCCCTCGTGAAGCACGGCATCAAGCACGAGTATTACGTCGGCGGCAACGGCGCCCACGACTGGGCCACCTGGCGCCACCTCCTCCATGAACGCTTCCTGCCCAACCTCTGGCGCCAGAAATGAGGGGATTTTCTCGATCAGCAGAACTCTACCTTCACGAGCGACCTGGACACGCGTCACACCCTGCAAAACTCCCATCCCTGTCATCCTGAGCCCCGCGAAGGATCCAGGTGCACATACGACAACCCAACAGGAGACGTCCGCCCCTTGGATTCTTCGCTACGCTCAGAATGACGGTCTGTGTTTGAAATAAACATACCCATGCACCCTCAATTTTCCCGATGAAAACCCCTGCCTTGATTGCCCTCTTCGCCCTCGCCGCCGCCACGCTCGGCTTCGCCCAGGCTCCCGCGCCCGTCCGGACCGACACCGGTCTCGTGCAGGGCGTGACCGAAAAGGACCTCGCCGTCTACAAAGGCATTCCCTTCGCGGTGCCGCCGGTCGGCGATCTCCGCTGGCGCGCGCCGCAGCCCGCCGCAAAGTGGGAGGGCGTGCGCGCCGCCGACAAGTTCGGCCCCGATCCCTACCAGGGCGACGGCAAGGGCGGCGTCAGCGAGGACTGTCTCTACGTCAACGTTTGGACGCCGGCGAAGTCGCCCGGCGACAAGCTCCCCGTGCTTGTGTGGATCTATGGCGGCGGTTTCTCCTTCGGCTCGACCTCGACGCCGGTCCACAACGGCGAGCACCTCGCGCGCAAGGGCGTCGTGCTGGTCACGATCAACTACCGCGTCGGCCCGCTCGGTTTCCTCGCGCATCCGGAGCTGAGCGCCGAAACCGGACGCAAGACGTCCGGCAACTGGGGCCTGATGGACCAGATCGCCGGCCTGAAGTGGGTGCAGCGCAACATCGCTGCCTTCGGCGGCGACCCCGCAAAGGTCACGATTTTCGGCGAATCCGCCGGCGGCATCTCCGTCAGCATGCTCTGCGCGTCGCCCGAGGCCAAAGGACTCTTTCGCGGCGCGATCTCGCAGAGCGGCGGTTCCTTCGGCCCGACGCGTCCGACGACCTATCCGGGCGAAAACATGCGCACGCTCGCGCAGGCCGAGGCCTCGGGTGTCGCCTTCGTCCAGAAGGCTGGTGTCTCGTCGATCGCCGAGCTGCGGAAACTGCCACCCGACAAACTCCCGGCCGGGTGGGGGAGCGGTGCCGCCTGGCCCATCGTGGACGGCTTCATCATCCCCGATGACCAGCACAAGCTCTACGAGGCCGGTCGATACAACGCCGTGGACATCCTCGTCGGCATCAACTCTGACGAAGGCCTGAGTTTCGCGCGCGAGAAAACGCCCGAGGAATACCGCGCCAACGTCGAGAAGCGCTACGGCCCCTTCGCCGAAAAACTGCTCGCCGCCTATCCCGCCACGGCCACGACCGTCCCGAAGACCGCGCGCGACCTCATGCGTGACGCCGCCTTCGGCTGGCATACCTGGGTTTGGGCGACACTCCAGGCCCGCGCCGGGCGGACGAAGGTCTTCTATTACTACTTCGACCAGCATCCCGCGCGTCCCGCGGACGGTCCGTCCGCCGACCACGGCATGCCGCACGGCGTGGATGTGCCCTATGTGTTCCAGACCCACGACCGCAACGACGCCAAGCTCACGCCGGGCGACTGGGCCATCTCCGACACTGTGTCCACCTACTGGACGAACTTCGCCAAGCGCGGGGACCCCAACGGCCCCGGCGTGCCTGCCTGGCCGCGCTACACCGACAGCGACCGCCGTGTGATGTATTTCAAAAACACCGCGCAACCCGGCCCCGTGCCAAGCGCCGACGCGCTCGCCGTGCTCGACTCCTACTTTGCCTGGCGTCGCACCCCCGAAGGCGCGGCCTGGGCGCAGTAAGCTCATTGTCGGGTGGGGTCTCCGAATCCCGCCTGATTGTGTAGGGTCGCTGCTTGCGGCGACCTCGCGCACAAGGTCGGCGCAAGCGCCGACCCTCCAAAAGAAACCACAGCGGAGTTCGGAGACCTCGCCCTACAAATTCTCCCATGAAACACTTCTCCTGCCTCCTCCTCGCCGCCCTCGCGGCGGCCACCGCTTTCGGCCAAGCCCCGGCAGCACCCGCGCCCTCGCGCCGTCCGGTGGGCACGGTCATCGTGCCCTCGCTCGAGAAACCCGCCACCGCGGGCTCGCGATCGGAGAAGGATATGGGCGGCTACCTCATGGTGTATTTCAAGGACCAGACGCATTCGGCGTATTTCGCGATCAGTCGCGACGGGACGACCTTCACCGACGTGAACGGCGGCGATCCGGTCTTCGCCGGCGCGGCGCTCGCTGAGCAGAAAGGCGTGCGCGATCCGCACATCGCGCGCGGGCCCGACGGGGCGTTCTACCTCGCGATGACCGACCTCCACATCTTCGGCCAGCGCGCCGGCCATCGCGACACCCGCTGGCAGCGCCCCGAGGAGAAATACGGCTGGGGCAACAACCGCGCCCTCGTGCTGATGAAATCCTGGGACCTCATCCATTGGACGCACACGATCTTTCGCGTGGACCTGGCCTTCCCCGAGCTCGGCGACATCGACTGTGCGTGGGCGCCGCAGACGACTTACGATCCCGTTGCCGGAAAGATGGTCGTCTACTTCACGATCCGCTACGGCAACAAGCACGCCAACATCTTCTGGGCCCACGCCGACGAGGCGTTCACCAAGCTCGTGACCGTGCCGCAAAAAATCCCCGGCATCGGCGGCATCGACGCCGACCTCACGCTCGTGGACGGTACCTGGCACATGTTCTACGTTGCCGGCGCCAAGATCCGTTACGCCTCCTCCGCCCGCCTCGCCGATGGTTACACCCCGACGCCTGACCGCATCGATCCCGAGACCGTGGACACCGAGGCGCCGAACATCTTCAAGCGCACCGGCACGAACACCTATGTGCTCATGTATGATGTCTATGGCGCGCGGCCCAACAACATGGGCTTCAGCGAGACCGAGGACTTCAAAACCTTCCGCCACCTTGGTCGCTTCAACGAGGGCGTGATGAAGGGCACCAACTTCGAGCGTCCCAAGCACGGCGCCGTCATCCCCCTCACCCTCGCCGAACTCCGCACCGTCGCCACCCATTGGCAGGTGAAAATCAAAACCAACTAAGCTTATGCGCCCGCTCATCCTTGCCCTTTGTCTCCTCGGGACCGGTCTGCCCCAGACCGTCCTCGCCGCCGAACCGGCGCCCGGCGTGCCGGCTGCAACCAACATTCCCGGCGTTGCCTACCCGCGGCTCCTGCCCGACAACCGCGTCGTCTTCCGTGTGAAGGCACCCGAGGCGCAGCGCGTGCAGTTCCGCATCTACCAGACCTTCGACGCCGTGAAGGACGCCGAGGGCTTCTGGACGGTGACGACCGAGCCGCAGGTGCCGGGTTTCCATTACTACTGGCTCGTGATCGACGGCGTGGCGGTCAACGACCCGGGCAGCGAGACCTTCTACGGCACGGGCAAGCAGACCAGCGGCCTCGAGATCCCCGAGCCGGGCGACGCCGGCGCCTACTATCAGTCGCAGGACGTGCCGCACGGCGAGGTGCGCGAACGCTGGTATCACTCCAAGGTCACGCAGGGTCCGCGCCGGTTCTTCCTCTACACGCCACCGGGCTACGACCAAAACCGCGACGCGCGTTATCCCGTGCTCTACCTCCAGCACGGCGGCGGCGAGGACGAGCGCGCCTGGCCCATTCAGGGCCGCGTGGCCCAGATCATGGACAACCTCATCGCCGCCGGGCAGGCGAAGCCGATGCTCATCGTGATGGAGCGCGGCTACGCCGTGAAACCCGGCGAGGCCGAGGTGCCCTTCGGCCCCGGCGCCAACGCCAACCTCTCGCCGGCGGAGATGCAGGCCCGCACGATCGCGCGCTTCGGCACCTTCGAGCAGGTCCTGCTGCAGGACGTGATTCCGCTCGTGGACGCCAACTATCGCACGATCGCCGATCGCGAACACCGCGCCATCGCCGGTTTCTCGATGGGCGGCGGCCAGGCCTTCATGATCGGCCTGCGCCAACCCGGCCTCTTCGCCTCCATCGGCGGCCTGAGCGGCACCGGCGGCACGATCGCCGATCCCGCGACCTATTACGGCGGCGTCTTCGCCGATGCCGCGAAGTTCAACGCGAGCACCAAGCTGCTCTTCCTCGGCCATGGCGGCGCCGAACCCGAGCGCATGATGACCGGATTTCACGGTTTCCATGCCCGGCTCACGGAGCTCGGCATCAAACACGCCTATTACGTGTCAGAAGGCACCGGCCACGTCTGGCTGACCGAGCGCCGCAACCTCCGCGAATTCACCACGCGCCTGTTCCGCTGAACCCAACTCTTCCCGTCATGAAATCCCTGCGCCTGCTCCTCTGTCTCGCCGGTTTCCTCCCGCTCGCCCTCGCGCTCAAAGCGCAGGAGGTCCGCAGCCCCGACGGCTCCCTCGCCGTCAAACTGTCGCTCGATGGCGGCGCGCTCACCTACACGGTCAGCCATCACGGGCGCACGGTCCTCGAACCCTCGCCGCTTGGCTTGGAGACGAGCCTCGGCAGCTTCGCCAGCGGCCTGAAAGCTGCCGGCTCCAGCACGGCGAAGCTCGACGAGCGCTACACGCTGCCGCACGGCAAGGTGCGCGAGGTGCATTACGTGGCCAACGAACTCACCGCCCGCTTCACCAACGAGAAGGGCGACAACCTCGAGGTCATTTTCCGCGTCAGCGACCGCGATGTCGCTTTCGCCTACCGGCTCTCGGGCAAGGACCGCCGCCGCGTGACCATCCAGGGCGAGGCCACCGGTTTCAATTTCCCTGCGGCCGCCACCGCCTTCGCCACCTGGCAGGCCAAGCCTGGCGACGGCTGGATGGCCTCGAAGCCCAGCTACGAGGAGGGTTACCAGATTGACGTGCCCGTGGGCACCCGATCCCCGAGTGGCGCGGGCTTCACCTTCCCCGCGCTCTTCCGCATCGGCGCCGATGGCTGGGTGCTCGTGTCCGAAACCGGCACCTCCAGCCACTACGCGGGCACCCGTTTGGCCGACCCGACGCCGGACGGCCTGTATCGCATCGCCCTGCCGCAGCCCGGGGAAAACGGCGGCATCGGCGACGCCTCGGTCTCAGCCTCGCTGCCGCTGCTCACGCCGTGGCGCACGCTCACCGTCGGCGCGAACCTCGCGCCGATCGTCGAAAGCACCGTCGCCACCGATGTCGTGGCGCCGCTCTACGCGCCGTCACAATCCTACGTCCCGGGCCGCTCCACCTGGAGCTGGCTCGTCTGGCAGGACCCGAGCATGAACGAGCCCGACCAGCGCGCCTTCATCGATCTCGCCGCGGCGATGGGTTGGGAATACATTCTCGTGGACGCGCTCTGGGAGGGAAACCTCGGCCGCGCCAAGCTCGCCGAACTCGTCGCCTATGCGCGTTCCAAGAAAGTGGACGTGTTGCTCTGGTATAACTCCAACGGCGCCTGGAACGACGCCCCGCAGGACCCGCGCAACCGGATGGACACCGCGCCCGCGCGCCAGAACGAGATGGCCTGGCTCAAATCCATCGGTGTGAAGGGCCTCAAGGTGGACTTCTTCGGCGGCGACAAGCAGACGACGATCAAGCTCTACGAGGACATTCTCACCGACGGCAACGCGCACGGCCTCATGCTCGTCTTCCACGGCGCCACCCTGCCGCGCGGCTGGGAGCGCATGTATCCGAACTTCATGAGCAGCGAGGCCGGCATGGCCTCCGAGATGCTCATCTTCTCCCAGGACTTCGCCGACCGGGAGGCTCAAAACAGCACGGTCTATCCGTTCACCCGCAACGCCGTCGCCCCCTTCGACTACGGCCCGCTGGTGCTGAATCGCAGCTTCCACAAGGAAGCGGGCAAGGGCAACAAGCGCCGCACGTCCGACGCCTTCCAGCTCGCGAGTACCGTCCTCTACCAGTCGCCGCTCCAGCACTTCGGCCTCACGCCGGACAACCTTCGGGAGCAGCCGGCTTTCGTGATCGATTTCCTCAAGCAGGTGCCTGCCGTGTGGGACGAGACGCGCTACCTCGCCGGTTATCCGGGCAAGGACGTCGCGCTCGCCCGTCGTCATGGCGACCGCTGGTTTGTCGCCGCCTCCAATGGAGAGCAGAAACGGAAGGAGCTCGCGCTTTCGCTTCCCTTCCTCGCCGGCCGCACGCTCACGCTCATCCACGACGCGCCGGAGCAAAAAGCCGCCACCCGTCAGGTCACCGTCGGCGCCGACGGCAAGCTTACCCTCACCCTCGAAGTTGGCGGCGGTGCCGTGCTGTTCGAATGATCGAGCCGCGAAAGGACATGAACGCACGAGAATCAACAGCCCGCCATGGAAGGCCCAGCTCCTGCTGGGCCGCGGCACATCAGGAGATGTGCCCTCCCCCCAAAGACCGAGGCGGGGTCTCCGAACCCCGCCCTACAGCCACCTCTGCCTCATGAAACTCCGCCTCTTCTTCACCTTCACTCTCGCCCTCGCCGCCACGGCGGTCTCCGCCCAGGAAAAGCCCGAGGAAACCTCCCCCGAGCGTGCCCGCGCCAACTTCGCGCGGCCGATCGTCCTCGCCGAAGATGATGTCCGTCTCTTTCCCGAGCCGCCGGCCGGCTACCGCGACCTGCCCGGCGGCGCCCTGCGCGGTCGGCTCGAGCCTTTCGAATACGACTCCGCCGTCACCGGCACGCGCCGCAAGGCGCAGGTCTATCTCCCGCCCGGTTACTCGCCCGACAAGAAATACCCCGTGCTCTACCTCCTGCACGGCATCGGTGGCAATGAGCACGAGTGGACCGGCTACGTGAAGGCCCACGCCATCCTCGACAATCTCATGGCCGAAGGAAAAGCCGTGCCGTTCATCACCGTCCTTCCCAACGGCCGTGCGCTGGCCGACGACACGCCCGGCCAGAATCCTTTCCAGCCCGAGAAGGCCGCCAGTTTCGCCAAGTTCGAGCGCGACCTGCTCGACCACCTGATCCCGGCCGTGCAGGCGAAGTATTCGACCTACACCGACCGCGAGCACCGCGCCCTCGCCGGACTCTCGATGGGCGGCGGCCAGACTTTCAACTTCGGCCTGGGCCATCTCGACACTTTCGCGTGGATCGGCGCTTTCTCCGCCGCGCCCAATACCAAGCCGCCGGAGCAGCTTGTGCCCGATCCCGCCGCCGCCAAGGCGCAGCTCAAGCTCCTCTACATCTCCTGCGGCAACAAGGACGGCCTCATCAACTTCTCGCAGCGCACGCACCGCTACCTCAAGGAGCACGGCGTCCCGCACCTGTGGAACGTGGACGACCACGGCCACGACGGTGAAACCTGGGGTAGCAACCTCCACCACTTCGCCCAGCGCCTCTTCCGCTGAGCGCGGAGCTGTCGTAGGCGCAAAACTTAAGACTGGGCTTTCTTTTCGGGAAGGGCCATTTCTCAGCGTTCGATCTGATCGCCCTCGTATTCGACGACATAGACCGTGCCCATCGAGTCGTTGACCCAGCGTTCGGGGTGGAAGAAGCGCCGGCCGTCGGCGTGCGTTTTCACCTCGAGCGGCGTGCGGCCGGCGTCGGTCAGCGCATAAACGGACGAGATGCGGTTCTTGAAGGCGGGCAACGTGAAGACGCCGAGCGGGCCGTCGCGCTCGACCTTGAAGAGCGTGAAGTAGAGTTTTCCGGGCTTCGTGGTGCAGCGCCAGTCGTTGAACCCGAGGAAGACCGGCTGGCCGGCGCGATCCTTGAGGTTGGTCGCGTATTCGCCGAACTCCTCGCCAAAGGGCGAACGGCCGGTGCCATAGACCGCCTCGCCGTTCACGCGCAGCCACGCGCCGACCTCGCGCAGGTTGTCCTGACTGGGTTGCGGGATGACGCCCTCGGCGGTGGGGCCGACGTTGAGCAGGTAGTTGCCGCCCTTGGACACGATGTCCACCAGCTTGAAGATAAGTTCGCCGGGCGACTTCCAGTTGTGGTCGTCGCTGCGGTAGCCCCAGGTGTGGTTGAGCGTGGCCGGCACCTCGAAGGCGGCGTCGCTCGCCTTGGGCGGGATGACGTTGTCGCCCGTGCTTTGGTAGTCGCCGACCGTGCCGAGCCGGCCGTCGATCAGCGTGGCGGGCTGCAGCGAGCGGACGATGTCGGTCAGGCGTTTGCCGCGGTGCGCCTGGCTCACACCGTTCATGAGCTGCGGCGTGTCGAACCAGATCAGACAGATCGGGCCATAATTCGTGAGCAATTCGCGCAGCTGGGGCTCGACCTTTTCCTGCAGGTAGCGGTCGAAGGCGCCGCTCTTTTCCTTGGTGTCGTTGCCGGGGAAGTCCCAGTTGTTGCCCGCGCCACCCGGCTCGTGCCAGTCCTGCGACTGTGAATAATAGACGCCGAAGCGCAGGCCGCGCTTGGCGCAGGCGGCGGCAAGCTCGGCGACGACGTCGCGCTTGAACGGCGTGGCGTCCACGACGTTGAAGGGGCTGGCGGCGGACCGGAAGAGCGCAAAGCCGTCGTGGTGCTTCGAGGTGATGACGACGTATTTCATCCCGGCGTCCTGCGCGAGCTGGGCCCAGGCGTCGGCGTCGAAGCGCACTGGATTGAACCACCGGGCGAGGTCGGCGTATTCGGCATTGGGGATTTTCAGGCGGTGCTGCACCCACTCGCCGATGCCGGGGGAACGCTGTCCCTTCCAGTAACCCGCCGGGATGGAGTAGAGCCCCCAGTGGATGAACAGGCCGAACTTGTCCTGCCGAAACCACGCGAGGCGCTGTTCCCTGGCCTCGCGACTCTCGGGGTCGGCCTTGGCGGCATCGGCCGCCGACAGTGAACCGGCAAGCACCGCAAGCACGGCAAAGATCAGAAAGAAAGAGGCGCGGGTTTTCATGGGCGGAGGGGTAATCAAATTCGGTCAAGGGGTGGACCGGTGTAGGGGCTCAAACAACGACAGGGGTGTTTATATGGTTCAGTGAGGCGGCCTCCAGACCGAATCCTGGTTTCGGTGTGACGGTCCAGTGGGGATGCTGACTGCCGTCCTTGCCCTGAGGTGGGGGCGGAAGTTAAATGCCAGCTCTCTTCACCCCATGAGAACTCTCCGCGTGCCGGTCGTGCTTGGTTGTTTCTGGTTGATGGCGTCGGCGCAGGCCGAGGTGCCGGTGGCGCGACAGGCCGAGACGTTTCCGCTGGCGCGGGTGCGGTTGCTCGACGGGCCGTTCAAGCACGCGCAGGAGGTCAACCGCCGCTATCTGCTCGCCCACGACGTGGATCGCCTGCTGGCTCCGTTCCGGATCGAAGCGGGCCTGCCCTCGCCGAAACCGAAGTATCCCAACTGGGAAAGCATGGGTCTTTCCGGCCACAGCGCCGGCCACTATCTCACCGCGCTGGCGCAGGAAGTTGCGACGGGCGGTGGCGCCGAATGGCAGCGGCGACTCGACGCGCTGGTCGCCGGGCTGGCCGAGTGCCAGCAGGCCGGAGGTGACGGCTATGTCGGCGGCATTCCGCGCGGACGCACGCTCTGGAACGACATCGCCGCGGGTCGCCACAATTTCCAGAGCTTCAGCCTGAACGGCGCCTGGGTGCCATGGTATAACGAGCACAAGCTCTTCGCCGGCCTGCGCGACGCCTGGCTGCTCGCCAGCAGCACCCAGGCTCGCGATGTGCTCGTGCGCCTCGCGGACTGGTGTGACACTTTGCTGGCCCGGCTCACCGACGAGCAGATGCAGGCCATGCTCGGCACCGAGCACGGCGGGATGAACGAGGTGCTGGCCGATGTTTACGCCATCACCGGCGATGCGAAGTACCTGCGCCTAGCCCAGCGGTTTTCCCATCGCGCGATCCTCGATCCGCTTCTCCGGCACGAGGACCGACTCACTGGCCTGCACGCCAACACCCAGATTCCGAAGGTCATCGGCTTCGCGCGGGTTGCGGAGCTCGGCGGGGATGCCTCCTGGCGCGACGCGGCGCGCTTTTTCTGGACCCGCGTAAGCGGTCCGCGCGGCGTGGCCTTCGGCGGCAACAGCGAGCGCGAGCACTTCAACCCGACCGAGGATTTCTCGGCCCTGCTCGAGTCGCGCGAGGGCCCGGAGTCTTGCAACACCTACAACATGCTCCGCCTCACCGAGGCGTTGTTCCGCGCCGAGCCGGCCGCGCGCTACGCCGACTACTACGAGCGGGCTCTCTACAACCACATCCTTGCCTCGCAGCACCCCGGCCACGGCGGCTACGTCTATTTCACGCCGATCCGTCCGCGGCACTATCGCGTGTATTCACAACCCGAGGTCTGCTTCTGGTGCTGCGTCGGCACCGGCATGGAAAACCACGGCAAATACGGCGCCTTCATCTATGGCCGTTCGGCGGACAACGACGCTCTGTTCGTGAACCTCTTCGTGGCCTCTGAACTCGACTGGACCGAGCGCGGCGTGCGGGTGCGGCAGGAGACGGCATTCCCCGACGCAGAGAGGACCAGCTTGGTCGTTTCGACGGCGAAGCCGCAGCGCTTCGCCGTGCGCGTCCGACATCCCGGCTGGTGCGAACGCCCGGTCGTCACGGTTAACGGCCAGACCTTTCAGGCTCTGACGGCGCCCGCTTCCTATCTGGAAATCGAACGTGAGTGGCGTGACGGCGACCGCGTGGAGATCGCGCTGCCGATGCGCACGACGCTTGAGCGCCTGCCGGACGGTTTAGACTACGCCGCCGTGCTGCACGGCCCGATCGTGCTGGCGGCCCGGACCGGCACCGACGGGCTTGAAGGCCTCGTGGCCAACGACGGCCGCATGGGGCACATCGCGCCCGGACCGTATCTGCCGCTCGACCGCGCGCCAATGCTCGTGGGGGACGAGACCAAGCTCGTCGCCGCCATCCGGCCGGTTCCAGGGCGAGCGCTGGCCTTCACGGCCGCCGACGTGATCAAGCCGCAGGAATTCGGCAGCCTGGAGCTGGTGCCGTTCTTCCGCGTGCATGACGCCCGCTACATGCTCTATTGGCGGACGGTCTCGGCGGAGAAATACCCGGAAGTTGTCGCCGCGCTGGAGGCATCGGAGCGCGCGCGGCTGGCGCTGGAGGCGCGCACGCTGGATTTCGTCGCCCCGGGCGAGCAGCAGTCGGAGGTTGAGCACGGTTTCGCCGGCGAAGCCACGCGCTCGGGCACGCTGCATGGCCGCCGGTCGCGCGAGGCCACCGGCGGCTGGTTTGCCTACAAGTTGAATGTCCCGGCGGTTACCGGCTCCGTGGCCACAGGACTGGAGCTGATCGTCACCTACGACGGCGGCGAGCGTGGCCGCAGTTTCGACCTGCTGGTGAACGACCGCATCATCGCGACGGTTGAGCTAAAAGGCGAGCAGCGAGACCGCTTTGTCGATGTCACCTACGCGGTGCCCGCCGACCTAGCCGCGACCGGCCCGCTCACCGTAAAATTCGCCGCCAAGGAAAAGAACCGCACCGCCTCCATCTATGGCGTGAGGTTGGTGAAGGTGGAGTAGGGATCGATTTTCTCTGTCCCTGTAGGGTAGGCCCTTGGGCCGACCTCGTGCATTAGGTCGTCGCAAGCGACGACCCTACAAAGCAATCCTAGGTCCGGATCCCCACCTGCCGGTAGTAGTCCACATACCGGCTGACGATGCGGTCGGCGGAGAAAAAAGCGACGGCACGCTCGCGGCCGGCTTTGCCGAGGGCGGCGCGGCGGGCGGGGGCGGTCAGGAGGGACTCAACGTGACGGGCCAGGCCCGTGGTGTCGCCGAAGGGCGCCAGCAGGCCGTGCTTGTCGTGTTCGATGACCTCGGGAATGCCGCCGACGGCAAAGGCCACGCTCGGGCACTCGAAGGTCATGGCCTCGAGGATGCTCAGGCAGAAGCTCTCCATCTCGGAGGTGAACAGCGCGAGATCGGCGGCGTGCAGATAGTCCTCGATGGCGGTGACGTTCTCGCGCACGACGATGCGATCACCGAGGCCGGCCTGGGCCGCCTCGGCGAGAAACGGGGCGGTCTTGCCGCCGGCGAGCACGACCAGCTTGAAGGATTCGCGCGGGCGGATTTGCGCGATGGTCTGCAGGAGCAGGTCGGTGCGTTTGACCGGGCGGAGATTGGAGGTGTGCAGCACCATCGCCTCGCCGTCGGCGAGACCGAGTTCAGCGCGCACGGCGTCGCGGGTGCGCGTGGGCGGCTGCGGGGCGAAGAAGTTGGGGATGACCTCGACGGGGCCGTGGAAGTCGAGATGGGCCTTGATCTCGCGCTGGAGAAACTGCGACACGGTCGTGACGCCGTCGGCCTGGTCGAGGGCGTGGCGGATGGCCGGGCCGTAGCCGGCGTCGCAGCCGAGCAGCATCACGTCGGTGCCGTGCAGCGTGACGATGACCTTCGGGCGCTCGAACACCGGGAGCATGGACATCGCGAGCATGGCGGCGGTGGCGTGAGGCACGGCGTAGTGGACGTGCAACACGTCGAGCCGGTGCGCGCGACTGACCTCGGCGATCTTCACCGAGAGCGGCAGGGTGTAGTCGGGATACTTGAACAGGTCGTAGTCGTTGACCTGAACCGGGTGAAACCGGATGCGCGGGTGGTCGCGCGGCATGCGGAACGGCGCCGCGTGGCTGATGAAGTGGATCTCGTGGCCGCGTTGCGCCAGTTCCTCACCCAGTTCGGACGCCAGGATGCCGCTGCCCCCGACGGACGGGTGGCAGATGATGCCGAGGCGGAGCGGGCGGTCAGACATGAAGATGGAAGGGACCAGAGACGAGGGACGAGAGACCTATAGAAGAGCGGTCACAAAAGGCACACAAAGCGACCAAGATGCAAATGCCGGCCGAGGATTTATTGCGCTATTTGTGCCGGAAAAGGGGAACTCAGAACTTGTGGGCCGCGCGGGTGAGCGGGGCGAGGGAGGCGAAGACCAGCGGGTCGTTGGGCCAGAGCGGCTGGGCATGGCCGACGCCGGCGTTGAGACCGTGGACGCGGGCGCGGTCGAGCTGCAGTTCGACGTAGTTGCGGGTCTTCATCTGCGAGGCGTGGGCCTCCATGGCGGCCTTCCAGGCGGTCATGACCTCGGGCGCCGACACGTCGATGAGCACCGGCGGGGTGGTGCGGGGTTCGGCGCCGGGGCCAAGCGCGTAGAAGAACAGTTCGCCGATGGCGTGGGGCGTGAGGTCGCGCAGCTCGGCCAGGCCGCCGTAGCGGGCGAGGCGCGTGGCGTCGCGCACCAGCGTGCCCAGGCGCCAGTGGTCGGGATGCTGGTTCTGCTCGACGGTGGGCGCGAGCACGAGGGCCGGGCGCACCCGGCGGAGCACGGCGGCGAGTTTCACGGCGTGGGCGGACTTGAGTTCGAGGTGCGCGTCGCCGTCGAGTTCGAGAAATTCGAGCGTGGCGCCGAGATGTTTCGCGGCGGCCTCGGCCTCCTTGGTGCGCTGGGCGGGCGAGCCATTGGTGCCGGCCTCGCCGCGCGAGCAGACCACGAGATGGACAGGGCGGCCGGCCCGGGTCTCACGGACGATGATGCCGCCGCAGCCGAACTCGATGTCGTCGGGGTGCGCGCCGAAGGCGACGAGCGGAGTGCGTTCAGGCGGGGTGGGGGCGGTTTTCATGGCTGCAAAGGAGGTAACGGAGGAAACGGATACGGCGCAAACCGGGAATGTTGCCCTCAAGTAGGGGCGCGCCTTGTGCGCGCCCAAGGCGTGGACGAGCCCCACGACAGGCTAGGGGCCTTGAGCGAAGCCGAAACGGCCACGCTCCTAAAGGTCCGCCCAGGCTTCGTCGGAGCGGTCGATCTCGTCGCGGCGCACGAAGGTGATGTCGGGGGCGTCGGCCGGGTTCAGGTAGGCCTGTTCACCGGCGCCGGCGATGTAGTGGGTGCAGTGGATGATGGACTGCATCCAGCGCAGGCGGCTGTCCCGCGTTGGGCTGATCTGTTCCGGGGTGAAGGCGCAGGCGGGCAGCTTCACGTAGGCGTCGCCGCCCTCGTGCAGGCAGAGTGTGCCGTCGGGCATCTGGCGGGCGCGGACGGTCTCGCCCTCGTGGGTGACGTCCACGAAGCAGTCATCCACGGCGCAGCCCGCAAGGCGCACGGCGGGGTCGCCGGAGCGGACGACACGCACGCCGTCGAGCAGGCCGAGGCCGCGATACATTTCGAGGCAGAAGTCGGCGACGGTGCCCACCTGGGCGGCGGCGGTGCGCTTGAAGATCTCGGTGGCGGCCGGGGAGACGTAGGCACCGAGCTGGCGCGCGGTGTTGGCGGCCCAGTCGGCCGGGATGCGCTTGGCGTAGAGCGGCGACCACTTGCGCTGGACCTTGTTGGCGAAGGTGAAGTTGAGCGTCGCAGGCTCGCCGGTCTTGCGGTGGCGGAGAACGGTCTGGGTCTCGCGCGGGTCGTGGTCGCTGTCGTGGTAGAAAAACACGATCTCACCGCCAAGCTCCGCCTGCAGCCGGCGGGCGGTCATGAACTTGGCATAGAGAAACCGCCGCGGGAAAAACCCGCAGGGTTGCTGGCCGAAACAGATGACGGGGGAGGGCAAGTGAAAGTGAGAGTGAGAGAAGATGGGGCCTATAAGCCTTATGTGCCCTATAGGGCCTGTGTGCTCGAGGGCGAAGATGGTGCGCGAGCCGGCAGCACGGCCTGGAACAGCAGGCTGAAGAACACGCAGGCGGCGCAACCGATGGGGTTGAGCCAGAGGTAGCCGATTTCGTGGGCGGGCCAGACCTTGCCGGCGAAGAAAATGCCAAGCACCACGGCCTGCGCGGCGAGGGCGGCCCAGAAGACCGCGGTGCCGCCGACCCGTTTGAAGAAGAAGGCCACGATGAACAGGCCGAGCAGCGTGGGATAAAAGATGGAGGCCACGATGTTCAGTCCCTCGATGAGGTTTTCCTGGAAGCTTACGAAGAGGGCGAAGGCGATGGCGAAGCAACCCCACATCGCGGTGAACCATTTGGCCGCGCGGACGTTCTTGGCCTCATCGTGTTCGGCGAGCGGGCGGAAGTGGCGCCACAGGTCGATGGTGGTGGTCGTGCCGAGGGCGTTGAGCTCGCCGGCCTTGGAGGAAAGCGCCGAGGCAAACATCACGGCGAGCAGCAGCCCGATGAGGCCGTGGGGGAGCTGGGTGAGAATGAAGGTGATGAAGACGAAGTCGGAGTCCTTGGTCTTCTTGGCCTCGGGCGCGGCGGCCTGGAGGGCGGCGCGGGCTTCCTGGCGGACGGACTGGGCGGCTATTTGCGCTGCCTGCAGCGCCTGCTGAGCGGTGTCGAGGGCCGCCTCATTGCCGGATTCTCGGGCGGCGGTCCAGGTTTTGATCTTCGTGAGCTGGTCGGCGTGGGCGGCGGCGTAGCGTTCCTCCAGGGCGCGGAACTCGGCGGCGCGGGGGCCCTGCGCCTGCTGCTGCCAGGCGGCCTGGTTGAAGACCACCGGCGCGTCGGGCGTGAACTGGTAGAACACGAAGAGCAGCGCGCCGAGCATCACGATGAAGAACTGCATCGGGATCTTGAGCACGGCGTTGAACATCAGGCCGAGCCGGCCCTCGCGCAGCGCGGCGCCGCCGATGTAGCGCTGCACCTGCGACTGGTCGGTGCCGAAATAGGAAAGCGAGAGGAAGAAGCCGCCGAGCAGACCGCTCCAGAACGTGTAGCGCTTGTCCGGGTCGGGCGACCAGTCCACGGCCTCGAGCTTGCCCATCGTGCCGGCGATGGCGGTGGCGTGGTCGGGCAGGCGCGCGAGCAAAATGCCGAAGGCGGAGAGCATGCCGATCCAGATCACGGCCATCTGCCACTTCTGGGTGAGGTTCACCGCCGCGCTGCCACCGGTGACGGTGTAGATGATCGCAACCAGGCCGATGCCAACGATGATCACGTCCAGCCGCCAGCCGAGCACCGTGGAGAGGATGATGGCCGGAGCGTAGATCGTGATGCCGCTTTGCAGGCCGCGTTGCAGGAGAAACACACCGGCCCCGAAGAGCCGCGTGCGCTGGTCGAAGCGTTTGCCGAGATACTCGTAGGCGGTGTAAACGCCGAGTTTCCGGTAGATGGGCAGGAAGACGGCGCACACGAGGATCAGCGCCAGCGGCAGGCCGAAATAGTTTTGGATGAAAGCGATGCCGTTCTCGTAAGCCACGCCGGGCAGCGACAGGTAGGTGATGGTGCTCGCCTGGGTGGCAGCGACCGAGAGACCGATGGTGAACCAGCCGGTGGTCTGGTTGCCCTTCAGGTAGGTGTCGAGGTGATCGGTATGGCGCGTGCGCCACATGCCATACCCGGCGATGCCGAGCATGGTTCCGAGCAGCACGAGCCAGTCGATCGAGTTCATCCGAAATAGTGCGTGAACACCGTCAGGGCGGCGACGACCGCGAGGAAGCACACGAAGACGAAAATATAGACCCCGCGCCAGGTGCGGAAACCGGGCACGCCAGGGGAGTCGTCGGGGGGTTCGGGAGTGGGCATGCTCGAAGGCGTAACCACTAAATCACACTAATGGGCCACTAATGAAATCCATCAGGACGTTCCGGTGATTAGTCTCCATGAGTGTGGATGAGTGGTTGAAGGGATTGGGACGCTTCATTTCCCCAGTGACACGAGGTTGGCGAAGAGCCGGTGGGCTCCAGGGTGGCCGGCGGGCAGCTGGCGGAAGAACGAGAGCCCGGTGTAAGCAAACCAGCCCTTGCCGTGCTGGGCGATGAGCAGGCTGCTGCGGAGCGGGGCCTCGCCGGGATCATTCATGGCGAGGATGGCGGTGTAGCGCGCCTCGTCCCACTTGCTCGGGAAGTAAGCGCCGCGTTCCTGCACCCAGCCCGCAAAATCGGCGGACGTGATCCTGTTGGGCACGTTGAGCACCGGATGGTCCGGGGCGAGGAAGGTGACAGGGGCGTCCTCGTCGGTCACGCGCAGGCGCGGAGCCGGGCCGTCGATGGAGAGCTCGTAGGGCCCGAGCGTGGTGGCCTTGAGGTTGTTGGGGCGGTTGTATTGGGCGATGACGGTGCCACCCGCCTCGACCCACGCGAAGAGCCCCGGCAAGTTGGCGGCCAGATCGGCGCGGTCATTGGAAGCGCGCACGCCGAGGACCACGGCGTCGAGGCCGGCGAGTTTGGCGGGGTTGAGATCGGCGCCGGTGAGCGTGACGACCTCGTAGCCGAGCTGCGTGAGGCTTTCGACGGTGCTGTCGCCCGCGCCCGGCAGGTAGCCGACGCGCTGGCCGCGGATCTGGGTGTCAACGGCGACGAGATGCGTGTGCGCCGGGCGTTGGAGCAGTTGCACGGGCAGGTGCGGGTAATCGAGCACGAGGCGCTCGGTGCCGTAGGTGGCACCACCGACTTCGGCCATGGCCGCGAGACTCGCGCGACCGGCCTTGGCCGGGGCGGTGACACTGAAAGTCAGCGCGACCTTGTCGCCGGCTGTGGCGAGTTCGAAGGACCGCTTGGCCGGGGTGATCGTCCAGCCCGCGGGCGCGGCGAGTTGCAGAGAACCGCGCGAACCGGCGCGCGCGGCGGTTACTGCAACGGTCACTTCCTTGGTGGAGCCGGGGGCGAAGAGCTCGATGTCATGAGCAAAGCCGAGCGAGACCGGCGGGATGACGGCGAGCCGGCGGCGTTGCTGGGCCTCGGGGGCGCCGGCGACGATCTGCACGGGCTCGTCGGAAAGGACGAGCTGTTCACCACCGACCTCGAATACAAAGTCGACGGGAAAGGCGGCTTGGTTTTCAGGCGTGCCGATCAGGTGGACCTGATCAACCCGGAACATACCCGCCGTGCCTTCCTCTCGCAGCCAGTAGGGCTGGCTGACTGGCAGCCATTCGGGGAGAGGTTGCTTGGACTCCCGGACCATGGGTGACCCCGCAGGGATCACGGCGTTGACCTCGATTTTGGCGAATAGGTGCGATTGACGGACGGTGACCCACTCGACCTGATCGGGGTCTTTCAGCGATTTGGAGATCTTCAACTTTTCCGATGCGAAATCCAGCGGCAAACGAGTATAGTCCACCGAGACCCACTTGACTGGAACGGAGCCGGTCACAGCGACGTCATGGCGCAAGGCGAGCTTTTCTCCGGCTACGACCTCGGCTTGCGGGAGGGTGGTTTCGACCGTGAGACCGAGACAGGAGGCGATGATGCGGTCGAGGTCGCCACGCTTTTCCTGCAGCAGCGGATCGGGTGATTTCAGGCCATCCAGCTTCGTGCGGATCGCGAGCAGCGCCGGCACGCTGGCGGCGGGGTCGGCGGGGTTGAACTTCGCGATGACGTCGTCGATGAGCGGGATGAGCGCGGCGCCGCCGGGGATGCGGGCCCAGGTGGTGTCCACGCCATCCATGATGTCGGTCGTGGCGGGCTCGCCGTCGAGGAGCTGGAAGTTCTGGAAATTCTGGCCGGGGCTGCCGACGCGTTCGGAAAAGACGCCGAGCATCTGCGTCTTGTGCATGCCGCGGCTCTGGTTGGCGATCGTGCCGAAGGGCACGCCGGTCACGGGGTCGGCGCCGCCGATGTCGAACTGGATGGTCGGGCCCTTGAGCGGGCTCGGGTTGTTGCCCCAGCCGTTCCAGCCGATGCGCTTGGCCTGCCAGGGTTGGAGCCCTTCCTTGAGCTGTTCGGGGTAGCCGGCGGGGTCGGCGGCGAGCTTGAAGGCCTCGACTGCGAGCATGGCCGAGGCGGTGTGCTGGCCGTGGCCACCGCTGCCGGGCGGGATGGGGAAGCGCGTGATGATGACGTCGGGGCGGAAAGTGCGGATCACGCGCACGACGTCGCCGAGCACGGCCTGGTGGTCCCAGATGCGCAGGGCTTCCTCGGGCGACTTGGAGTAACCGTAGTCGATGGCGCGTGTGAAGAACTGGCGCCCGCCGTCGAGCTTGCGGGCGGCGATGAGTTCCTGCGTGCGGAGGACGCCGAGTTTCTCGGCGAAGTCGGGGCCGCGCTCGTTCTGGCCGCCGTCGCCGCGGGTGACCGAGAGGTAGGCGGTGCGGTAGCCGCGGCCGCGGGCCATGGCGGTGATGAGCTGCGTGTTCTCGTCGTCGGGGTGGGCGGCGACGTGCAGCACGGTGCCGGTGTTGGCAAAGGTGCGCAGCTGTTGGACGATGGCCGGGACTCGGCCGGCCTCCTCGGCCCGACCCGGGCCGCAGGCGAGCAGACTGGCGAAGGCGAGAACCGGGGCGAGGGCGCCCCGGTTCCAACGGATGCACGCGGCGATGCGCGTCGGGGCGCCGGCGGTCATCACTGCAGACGGTCGATGAGAGCCTGGTTGAGGCCGACGTATTCGTCGCGCAGCGCGGGGCTGGGGGCCTTCTGGGCGGCTTCGAGGGATTTCTGCGCGGTGGCGATGGCGCCGGCCTTGTCGCCCATGGCTTCGAGGATAAGGGCCTTGCGGTAAACGAGGTAGAAGGCGTCGGGCTGGGCGGCGAGGGCAGCGTCCATCCACGCCGCGGCCTTCTTGAGGTCGAGGTGGTTCTCCAGGTAATACATGGCGGCGCGGGCGTAGACGTTCGGGGGGAGTTGCTCGCCCGCGGCCATGACGGCCTCGATCTGGGGGACGAGCGTGGACTTCACGTCGAGCGTGACGGCGATGGGGACGCGCGTCTTTTCCCAGGAAATGTTCAGCGTGGCCGACTCGTCGCGGATGTCGTTGACGCTGATGTCGAGGGTCTCGACGTGATCATCCATCTCCACGGGCACGACCTGAAAGCGGGCGACGTCGTTTTTCTCGTCGTAGGTGTAGGCGCCCCACTGGGACATGTTCTTGTGGATGATCACGGTCCATTGGGTGGCGCCGGGAATGGTGAAGAGTTCGTAGGTGCCGGCCGGGATGGTGGTGCCGTTGAGCTTCACGGGCGTGCTGAAGGAGACCTTCGTGGCGGTGTTGGCGCCGGTGCGCCAGATGTGATCGTAGGCCACGAGGCCGCCGTAAACCTTGCGGCCCTTCGCGCCGGGGCGGTTGTAGTTGATCTGGATGTCGGTGAGGCCGACGCGCTGCGTGATGGCGACGCTCGGACTAGCGTCGGGGAAGTTGATCTTGGGGGCCTGGGCGAAAAGACCCGAGGCCAGGGCACACACGGCAAACGCGGCCAGGCCGCGGCGGAACAGATGGGTAGTCATGGGAAGGGGAAGGGTGGGTAGGATATAACCAGAAGCCTGGAAAGGACAAGTGCCCGCCCATCAGGACCTTTATGCTATCAGTGGAGCAACGCGTCCACGACCGGCCAGTCGGCCGCAGCGAGGTCGTAACCGCGCAGCGCTGCGGGCTGCACCCAAGCGATCGCGACGTGCTCGTGCGGGTGCGGCTCAGAGGTGCCGGGTGCCAACACGCAAACGAAAGGTATCATCTCGATGACCACGGTTTTGTAGTCGTGGATGAAGGGCGGAAGCGCGCGGGTGACGCGGATTTCGCAGCCGAGTTCCTCGCGAATCTCGCGGATGATGGCGTCGGCGGGATTTTCGCCGGGCTCGACCTTGCCGCCGGGAAACTCCCATTTCAGAGGCAGGAGCTTGTGCGGGGGCCGTTGGGCCACAAGCACATGGCCTTCCCGCTCGATGACGGCACAAACGACGGGGACGGGCGGTTTCGATTCGGGGGGGGCGCTCATGCGTGCCGGTGGCTCAAGAGGGGATGTCAGCGAGCCGATAGAGGTGTCACTCCCAATCCTCATGTCAGCGGCCCTGTCAGCCTTTTTTCGCGGCTGGTGGGTGCGGTTCTTCCTCCGGCCCAAGCCGGCGGCACCGACACCTGCCCGGGTGGAACCGTTGGCTAAAACCGAGGATGCACCGTCGGTCGCACGGGCGGTTGAAGCCGAACCGGTGGCGCCGCCCGCCATGGCGCCGCCCGCCATGGTGCCGTCGTGGTCGCGATCACCGGTCGGCGTGACACGGGCGCCGTTTATTCCTGTGGCACAACCCGCGCTGCGGGCCAGCACGCTGGCGAAGCTCGCGACGCTGCAGCAGATCCCCTCGTTGCAGGCGCTGGCGCAGGGCTTCCTGCGGGCGGCGGCGCGCAGCGATGGGGCGATCGAGGAAGTGGTGGCTGCGGTCGAGAAGGATCCGGCGTTGTGTGTGCGCGTGCTGCGCATGGCCAATTCCGCGTTCGTCGCCTCGGAGCAGCGGATCGAGGATGTCGCGACCGCGGTGCAGATGCTCGGTCTGCAGCGGGTGAACACGCTTTCGCATGCGCTCTTCATGATGCGCGACGCGCATAACACGAAAGGCGGCGTGGACTGGCGCCACCTGTGGATGCACGCCCTGGCCACGGCAGCCATCGCGGAGGAAATTGAAAAGCAGCTCGGGCGCGAAGCCGGCCAGCAGCTTTACCTCGCGGCCCTGCTGCATGACGTGGGCAAGATCGTGCTCTCGACCGTCGCACCCGAGGCCTACCGTGCGATCATGGACAAGGCTTGGAGCAGCGAGGGCCGGCTCGATGCGCTGGAGGCCGTGTGCTTCGGTGTCGGGCACAGCGAGGCCGGGGTGATTTTCGCACAACAGAGCGGCCTGCCCGGCGAGGTTATCGCCGCCATCGCGGATCACGCCGAACCGGCGCGGGCGGAGGGTCACCGCCTGACGGTGGCGGTGGTGAGCGTGGCCAACTACCTCGCGAAGTTCTACGGACTCGGTTTCAGCGGCACGCGTCTGGAGGAATCCGACGGCGACCTGGAGGCACAACCGGTGTGGGCGGTGATCGCCGAGGAAACCGGCGCAAACCCCGACATCGCGGGCATTTCCTCGGCGGTGGAGGGTGTCGTCGTCGGCCTCAAGCAGGATCTGCTTTCGCTGCGTGACGCGGCCTGAGCGGCCGGGCTGCAACTTTTTCCGGGTGGTCCGTGTTCTTGGACTACCTATGAAAACTTTCCTCAAAATCCTCCTCGTGGCGGCCCTGCTGGTGATCGCCATCAAGCTCAGCCCGGTGCTCTTCCTCGGCGCCATCGTGGGCCTCATCGCCGCCGCGGTGCTCGGATCCATCGGTCTCTCGCTCGTCGCGGCCTTCGTCGCCGTCGCCCTCGCGCTCGTGGTGGCGCTCGCGCCGATCTGGATCCCGGTGCTCTGTGTCATCGGTCTCGTGAAACTTTTCCGCACCAAGGAGCCGAACGTCGTCACGGCCTGAGGTGCGCGGGAATGAAACGGCGGTCCTTCGGGGCCGCCGTTTTTCGTTGGCGGACATCTGGCAGGCCTGCCTCACTCGCGGGCCATGCCCAAAGCGCCGGAGCCACCTCCAACCTATGTCGCCGCCGTCAGCCTGCTCGGCCACGGCGCGGGCGCGGTGAAAAATCTCGCGGGCTTTCGCAAGCCGCACCACACGGTGCCGGATGCGGTGAACGCCGTGACCACGGCGTTTCTCGGCAAACTTTGCGCCGCTGAGCTCACCGAGGAGGGCGAAGACTATTTTCAGCGCGCCAAGGCCGCGCTCGGCTACAAACGCGCGGACCTGAGCCTCGACGTGACGAGTCCGGTGGCGGTGCTCACGGCGAAGGATTTCACGCTGGAGATCGCCTATGCGCTGGAGCGAGACGACCCGGCGGCGTTCCGCATCACCCGCACGCTGCACAGCCTGCGCGACGGTGAACTCGTCCACCGGGAGGAGTTCGACCGGCTGTTCGCGGGAACCTTTTCGACGATCGTCTTCACGCTCGCGAAGGGCGTGAAGGTCGAGGCGGTGATCGATGCGATCGAGGCGCGGCCGGCGGACGACCCGCTGAAGGTGAGTTATCCCTCGGATTGCCGGCACTGCGTGCTGACGGTGGAAGGTGTGGCGGCGGAAGTCGTGTGCGACGGCGCGACGCTGGAGATGCGGTTTCCGCGCGCCGGTTCGCCGCGGGAAATGATCGCGGCGTTCCTCGCGGTGCGCTCGGCGTTTGCGCTGACGAAGGACCGGGTGCTGGCGGGGTTGCTGTGAATTTTGTAGGGGCGGACCTTGAGTCCGCCCGCGCAGGGCGTGGTCAAGCCACGCCCCAACAAGAAAAAGGCGGCCCGGGTGGGCCGCCTTGGGGTGAGAACCAGATCCTTCTCCCGCGCGGGCGGGATCAGGATGACGCTTCGCGTCACTTGATCATGTCGGCCACGAAGGAGCGCTCGTCCACGAGTTCCTTGTTGGTGGCGGCGATCTTGGACTTGGCGAAGTCGTCCATGGCGTAGCCGGTGATGACCTCGTAGCTGCCGGGGGTCGTCGTGCGGACGGGGAGACCGGCCCAGACGTTGGCGTCGAAGCCGTAGAGGCCGTTGGACTTCACCGCGATCGAGTGGATGGCACCGGGCGTCACGAGCGAGCGGACGTGGTCCACGAGGGCGTTGGCGGCGGAAGCGGCCGAGGAGGCGCCGCGGGCGGCGATGATGGCGGCGCCGCGCTTGCCGACGGTCTCGCAGAACGGGCCCTGCAGCCAGGCGTCGTCGTTGATGACCTTGGCGGCGGGCTGGCCGTTGATCGTCGCGTGCGCGAAGGCCGGGAACATGGTCGGGCTGTGGTTGCCGTAGATGAAGATGTCCTTCACCGCGGTCAGATCCACGCCGGCCTTCTTGGCGAGCTGGGTTTGGGCGCGGTTCTGGTCGAGGCGCACCATGGCGGTGAAGCGCTCGGGCGGGAGGCGCTTGGCCTGCGAGGCGGCGATCATGCAGTTCGTGTTCGCCGGGTTGCCGACGACGGCGATCCGGGCATCGGCCGCCGCGACAGCGTCGATGATCTGGCCCTGCGCGATGAAAATCTTGCCGTTGTCCTTGAGGAGGTCAGCGCGCTCCATGCCGGGGCCGCGGGGCTTGGCGCCGACGAGCAGGCACCAGTTGGCGTCCTTGAAGCCGATGGCGGGGTCGGAGGTCTGCACGATGCCCTTGAGCAGCGGGAAGGCGCAGTCATCGAGCTCCATGGCGACACCCTGGAGGGCTTGGAGGGCTTTCTCGACGGGGGCCTCGATGAGCTGGAGGATGACCGGCTGGTCGGGTCCGAACATCGCGCCGGAGGCGATGCGGAAGAGGAGAGCGTAACCGATCTGGCCGGCGGCGCCGGTGACTGCAACACGGATGGGGGCTTTCATGGGATTAGTGGGGCGGAGTTAAGCAGAAAAGGCGGCGGCGGGGAACGCACGAATTGCGGAAGCGTGGGCGGATTTAGCGCGGGTGCTGCGCGACAGTGGGTCGCCTTATCGGAAGAGCGGGGCCTGCGTGGCGTAGATCTCGCGCACCATGGCCTCGGTTGCGGCCCAGTCGATGCAGCCGTCGGTGATGCTCACGCCATATTTCAGGTTTTCCTTGGGCTGAGGGAAGGTCTGGTTGCCGGCGCCGAGGTTGCTCTCGACCATGGCGCCCATGATGGAGCGGTTGCCGGCGGTGATCTGGGCGAGCAGCGCGCGCATGACGTCGGGCTGGAGCTCGGGTTTCTTCGCGGAGTTGTCGTGCGAGCAGTCCACGAGGATGGACTTGGGCAGGCCGGCCTTCTCGAGGATGGCTTCGGTGCGGGCGATGTGGTCGGGCGCGTAGTTGGGGCCCGCGCTGCCGCCGCGGAGCACGACGTGGCAGTTGGGATTGCCGCGGGTGACGATGGCCGAGGAGGCACCGTCGAGGTTGATGCCGAGGAAGGTCTGGGGCTGGCCGGCGGCCTTGATGGCGTTGATGGCGGTCTGGATCGAGCCGTCGGTGCCGTTCTTGAAGCCGAGTGGCATCGAGAGGCCGGAGGCCATCTGGCGGTGGGTCTGCGACTCGGTCGTGCGGGCACCGATGGCGCCCCAGCACACGAGGTCGGCCACGTATTGCGGGGTGATCGGGTCGAGAAACTCGGTGGCGGTCGGCAGACCGAGGTCGAGCACGTCGCGGAGAAAGGTGCGCCCAAGCCGCAGGCCGGCGGCGATGTCGTGCGAGCCGTCGAGGTGCGGGTCCATCACCAGGCCCTTCCAGCCGACGGTGGTGCGGGGTTTTTCGAAATACACCCGCATGACGATCATGATGCGGTCGGATACTTCGCGGGCGAGGGCGGCGAGCCGGCGGGCGTAGTCGCGGCCGGCGTCGACATCGTGAATCGAGCAGGGGCCAATGATCAGGAGGAAGCGCTTGTCGTCGGTGAAAATGAGCCGGTGGATTTCGGCACGGGCCTTGGCGATGAACTCGGCCTGGGCCTCGGTTTTGGGGATTTCCTTCAGGAGGGCGGCCGGGGAGGGAAGGGCCCGCGTCTCGACGACATTGATGTCCGATGTTTTCTGCACAGGGGGCCAACCCTGCGAAGCGCCCCGGGCGGAGCAAGCCTCGGCTTGCCCGTGACGCATTCTGGCCCTGGGCAAAGAAAAGGCCGGTCGTATACCCCTATACGACCGGCCATTGCTTTCTTAGTTACCCCAAATCTCCCGCTAGGCAGGAGAAGTGATAAAGTGTGACTGGTGGGGCGAACCTTTGTTCCCGCGCTGCTTCACGTGCTTCGCGGTTTTGGTAAGAACATCCTTTTCCTCACTGGGGCAAAGAAAAGGCCGGTCGCCTACCCCTAGACGACCGGCCATTGCTTTCTTAGTTACCCCAAAACTCCCGCTAGGCGGGAGAAGTGATAAATTGGATAACGGAAGGAATACGTGGTTCCTTAGCTCCGTCAAATGCTTCGCAGGACCTTTCAGAGAACTTCCTTGATAAAGCTGGTCCCATGCCAACACTAGACTGCAAATTGCTGTGATTTACTATCTGCCAACCAATGATTTAAAAAACGCATCAGCTGTCCTCCGCGTTCAAGGCCCTGACGCTAATAGCTATTTGCAGGGGCAGTTCACACAGGATCTGAAACTCGCCGAAAAGGGGGCAATCTACGGATTGTGGCTCGATCAGAAGGGCAAAGTCCTGGCCGACAGCCATGTTATCCGATTGGCCGCCAACGATTACCTTGTGATTTGTTTTTCGGCCAGCGCCGCCGTGCTCTTGGCGCGGCTCGAGGCCTACTTGATCGCCGACGAGGTGGAACTGCGCGATGAGACGGCCGAGTGGGCCAACTGGCTCGTCTGGGGAGGCGCGACGCCCGTCCTGACGCTGCCTGCCGGAGCGCAGATATTCGTCAGCCGCCGGGCGGGATCCCCGGCGCAGGAAATTATCGTGCCCGTCGCACACGCGAGCGAGGTGGCGGCGCAGCTTTCCGCCGCTGCGGGGGCCGCGGATCGGAACACGGCGGAACTCGCGCGTTTGCGCGCCGCGTTGCCCGCCGTGCCGACGGACATCGGCCCGCGCGACCTTCCCGCCGAAGGCGCGCTCGACGAGGTGGCGATTTCCTTCACGAAGGGCTGTTACCTCGGGCAGGAAGTCATCGCGCGGTTGAAAAACCTCGGCCAGGTGCGGCGCGCGTTGCACCTGATCGAGGGTGACGGTGCGCCGCCCGCGCCGGGCACGGCGCTGTTCCAGGGCGAACGCAAAGCCGGCGAAGTTCGCTCGGGCGCGACAGAGGGCGGCCAGTTTCTCGCGATGGCCATGCTCTCGCTCGTGCATCTCGATCCCGCCGCACCCCTCGGCCTCGCGCCGCATGGCCGCGGGATAAAAATTCTCCGCCGTGTCTGACGAAGTCAAAAAAATCACCGTCATCTGCGAGCGCCTCGGCGCCTCGCCCGAACAGGCCGCGACGATGGCGCGCCAGCTCCTGAAGCGCGCCGATCAGCTCGCGGCCGAGCGCGGCATCACGCGCGAGACCGCGCTCGCGCAACTGCTCCAAATCCTCGTCGAAGGCCGCCAGGGCAACGTGCCGCCGGGGTTTTCGCCGCCGGGTTCAAAACAGTAGCTTCAGCTCGAAGAAATACGGGTCCACCCAGCGGTGGGCCCAGAAGAAATAGATGAGCGCCGCGAGGCCGAGCATGGGCCCGAAGGGCACGTGCACGCCGAGGCCGAGTTCGGCGGGCTGGCCCTCGGGTGTTTCCGCGGGCAGGGCGACCGGCGACTTTTTTCCGGTGATCTTCTGCCAGGCATAGGCGGCGATGAACCACCCGCAGCCGAGCATGGCGCCGCCGAACATGCCGAAGACCGCGCCCTGCCAGCCGACAAAAGCTCCGAGCGCGCCGAGATATTTCACGTCGCCAAAGCCCATCGCCTCCTTGCGCAGGATGACCTCGGCGAAGAGCGCGATCCAGAGCACGAGCGCGGAACCGACGAAGAGGCCGAGCACGGAGTCGAGCAGGGCCCGCATGCCGGCGATGAACCACAGCTCGTGCAGCTGGCCGTGCAGGGCCGGGAGCAAGAACGAAAGCAACAGCCCCACGGCCGCCCCGCCGATGGTGAAGGCGTCGGGGATGATCATGTGGTCGTGGTCGATGAAGTGCGCGCAGATCACCAGGCTGCAGAGCACCGCCCCCGCGACGGCTTTGCCCGGCGGAAAAAGCAGCCAGCAGGCGACGAACAACGCGGCGGTGAGCAGCTCGATGGCGGGATAGCGGAAACTGAAGGGCCGGCCGCAGCAGCGCGCCTTGCCGCGCAGGATGAACCAGCTCAGCACCGGCAGGTTGTCATACCACGCGATCCGCTGGCCGCAGCCGCAATGCGAGGGCGGCGACACGACCGATTCGTTTTTCGGGATGCGGTAGATGCAGACGTTGAGAAAGCTGCCGATGCAGGCGCCGAAGATTCCCGCCCAGAGCGGGAAGAACCAGGGGAACTGTTCGCTGATGGCTTGGAGTTCGGAAGTCATGCGATGCGGCTCAGGCGCGCAGCCCGAGGGCGGTCCGGGCGGCCAGGTCCATCACGGCGGCGGGCACGGCGGCGCCGGTCCAGATCTCGAGCGCGCGGGCGCCCTGGTGGACGAGCATCGAGAGGCCGTTGGCGTGCGGCAGGCCGAGGGTGGCGGCGTCACGCAACAGCGAGGTTTGCGGCGGGTTGTAGACCATGTCGTAAACCTTGGCGCCCGGCGGGAGGCGGCGCAAATCCATTGGCGCGGGCTCGCCCGGCTGCAGCCCGGCGGAGGTCGCGTTCACCACGACGACTCCGGCGGGCATGGCGGCCGGCGGCTCCGTGGGATCAAATCCTTCCAGCACCGTGTCGCCCGCCAGCGGGCGCAGCGCCGCAAGCAGCGTATCGAGATTGGCGCGCGTGCGGTTGCCGATGCGGAGTGAGGCGCACCGGCGCTGAAGACATTCCACGGCCGCACCGCGGGCGGCTCCGCCGGCGCCGAGCAGCACCACGTGCGCCCCGGCGAGATCGAGGGCGAGGTCGGTCTTCAGGGCGGTGGCCAGGCCGTAGCCGTCAGTGTTGAACCCCTTCCAGCCGGTTGCCGTGCGGCGGAGCGTGTTGACCGCGCCGATGGCCCGGGCGGCGGGATCGATTTCCGCGACAAGCCCAACGGCCAGCACCTTGTGCGGCACGGTGAGGTTGAGGCCGAGGAAGCCGGCGGCGTGCAGCTGGGCGAGAGCCGCCGGCAGCTGCGCGGGTGGCATGTCGAAGCGGAAATACTTCCACGGGGCAAAGCGGGCGTCGTGTGCCGCCATCGCGGCGAGCGCGGCATTGTGCATCGCCGGGCTCACCGAGTGTTTGATCGGGTGACCGAGCACGGCCAGGGCGGGACCGGGGTGCGACCAGCCGTCCAGGTCGGCGAGGGTCAGGACTCCGTCATTTTCGATTTTTGATTTCAGATTTTCGATTGAGGCAGCGGAACCGGTGGCGTGCAAAATCGAAAAATCACGTCGTGTGCCGCTCGTAGGTGGCCTCGAACTCGGCGACGAACTCGGCGAAGAGCCGCGCGCGGTCGGGATCGTTGGCGACGGAGTAGTGGTTCACCAGGTTGCGGCAGCAACGGCAGAGGACCTCGCGCACGGGCGTGGGGGCGAGGTCGGCGATGGTGGGATGGGTGCTCTGCCGGCGCAGCAGGTCCACGGCCTCGCCGGCGTTGATGAAGCTGCCGGAGTTGAAGGGGTCGATGTAGAAGGGCAGCTGCTCGGCGTAGCAGCCCACCACGAAGTGCCCGGGCAGGCCGACCGGCTCGAGCGAGAGGCCGAGGCGCTCCGCCACGAGCAGATACACGATCGAGAGCGAGATGGGGATGCCCTTGCGGCGGATCAACACCTGGTCGAGGTAGCTGTTGAGCGGATCGGCGTAGTGGTCGGTGTTGCCGCGCAGGCCGTATTCGTGGAAGAGCACACGGCTGATCACGCGGCATTTCTCGCGCACGCTGGCCGGTTCGGCGATCAGTTCGCGGCAACGGGCGGCCATCGAGTCGAGCCGGGCACAACAGGCGCCGATGTCGATGTCGGGGTTGATGGTGCGGCTGAGCAGCAGCGCGCCGGTCTCGAGCTCGTAGTTGAGCGAGCGGATGAAGCCGCGGAACTCCGTCACGGGGTCGGAGTAGTCGAGCTCCCGCAGAAACCAGCCGGCATGCGCGGCGAGCGTGCGGTCGGACTGGCTCGCGAGCTGGCGGAGAAACTCCACGCTGTGGTGGCCGTGTTTCATGAAGTGCGCGAGCAGCGACTGCCGCACCGCGGGCGACGTGTCGTCCAGCAGGCGGGCGAAGGTGGCTCTTTGCTCGGGCGTGAATCCGCTTGTTTCCACGGCCTCATAGACAAGCCCGGCGGCAGGGCGGCGCAACGGGGAAAATGTCGGGCCACCCCAAAAATTTTCTGGCCTTACGGCAGACAGTCAACGCGGGCCGTAAAGCGCGGTGCCGACGCGAACCAGGGTGCTCCCTTCCCGGATGGCGGCTTCGAGGTCGCCGGTCATGCCCATGGAGAGTTCGCGCAGGGGCGCACGGGTTCGCGCCGCCAGGTCATCGCGGATCTCGCGCAGCCGGACAAAGGTCCGGCGGGCGACGGCCGGATCGTCGGAGAGCGGGGCGATGGTCATGAGGCCGTCCACCTGCAGGTGGGGTTGGGCGAGCGCGGCGTCGAGCAGGCGGGCGGCGTCGGCGGGCTCGGCGCCGAACTTGGCCGGGTCATCGCCGGCGTTGATCTGGAGCAGCACGGGCAGCCTTTTCCCGAGCTCGCCGGCGGCGCGGTTGAGCACGGTGAGCAGCTTCTCGCTGTCCACGCTCTGGATGCGGTCGAAATGGGTGGCGGCCAGTTTTGCCTTGTTGGACTGGAGGTGGCCGATCAGTTCCCAGCGCAGGGTGGCGGGGGCCTGCGGCCGTTTCTCCATGGCCTCCTGCACCCGGTTCTCCCCCACGGCGGCAAAGCCGTGCCGCGCCGCATACTCGGCGGCGGCCGCCGGGTGCGTCTTGGTCACGGGCAAGAGCGCGACCTCGGTGGGATGGCGGCCGATCGCGGCGCAGGTGGCGGCTATTCGCGCCTGCAATGCGTCGGCCCGCAGGCGGAAGGTCTCGTAATCGATAAACATCTATGAGCGGCTCTTTTAAGATGGATTGGCGATAAGTTAGCGTTATGCTGGGTTTGCAACATACACGACGTATGCAAATCGAGAACTTCAAAATCTTCGCGGATCTGGTCGAAACCAAGAGCTTTTCCAAGGCTGCGAAACTCAACGGTATCACCCAGTCGGCGGTCAGCCAGCAGGCGCGCGCGATGGAGCGCAACTTCAAGACGCTGATGATCGACCGGAGCCAGAAGCAGTTCAACCTGACCCGCGAAGGCCAGCGCATCTACGAGGCGGCGAAGGAAATCCTGCATGTGTATGAGAAGCTCGAGAGCGAGCTCCAGGAGATGAAGAAGGTCATCAGCGGCACGATCCGCATCTCGACCATCTACTCGATCGGCCTGCACGAGCTGCCGCCCTACGTGAAGCGCTTCCTCCAGGCCTTCCCGTCGGTCAACGTCCGCATCGAATACCGCCGCTCGAACCTCGTCTATGAGGATATCCTCCACAACGCCGTGGACTTCGGCCTCGTGGCCTTCCCGCAGAAGCAGCGCCAGATCGAGATGCTGCCTTTCCGCAACGACCGGCTCGTGCTCATCACGCACCCGAACCACCCGCTGGCCAAGCAGACTGACGTGGACCTGAAGACGCTCGCCGGCCACAAGTTCATCGGCTTCGACCCCGACATCCCGACCCGCAAGGCCGTGGACTCGATCTTCCGCGACAACAAGCTCGAGATCACGCCGGTCATGGAGTTCGACAACATCGAGACCGTGAAGCGCGCCGTGGAGATCGACCACGGCATCGCCATTGTGCCGCAGGCCACCGTCCAGCAAGAGCTGCGGCAGGGCACGCTCGCGATCATTCCCTTCAAGGGCAAGGAGTTCACCCGTCCGCTCGCCATCCTCCACCGCAAGGGCCGGGTGCTCACGCCGGCCATGAAGAAGTTCGTCGAGATGCTCGCCACCGAGGGCGCCGCCGCCGAGGCCGCATCCAAGGTCTGACGACGGTGCCGGCCTTTCTTCGTCGGGAACAAAACCGGTTCGCCGGACCTCTCACCTCGCACCCATGAAAAACCTGCTTCGTTCCCTTTTTGTCGCCGCCAGTTTCGCGCTGCTGGGCGCGGTCGCCTCCGCTTCCGTCGTCGGCCAGGCCGCCCCGGCTCTCACGTTCAAGGATCTCGCCGGCAAGGACGTCAGCCTCGCCGCCCTCAAGGGCAAGGTCGTCGTCGTGGACTTCTGGGCCACCTGGTGCGGTCCCTGCCGGATGGAGATCCCGGGCTACATCGAGATGCAGAAGAAATACGGCAAGGATGGTGTGGTCATCGTCGGCGTATCGCTCGACCAGAAGGGACCGAAGCATGTCCAGAAATTCGTCGAGCAAAACGCCCTGAACTACACGGTTGTCATGGGCGACAACACCGCGGTCGAGGCCTTCGGCGGGTTCAACTCCATTCCCACCACCTTCCTCATCGGGCGCGACGGCAAGATCCTGCACGAGAAAAGCGGGGCAATGGACCACGAGCAATACGAGGCGATCCTGAAGAAAGCGCTCTGAGCGGGCTTCACCCTTGATCGGAACCGATTAGATTTGAGCCGGACCCGCGGGTCCGGCTTTTTGCCGGGCAATGACCTTCTCCTGGCATCTGCTGATCCCGCTGGCCTGCGCCTTCACCTATGTGTTGGCGGCGCTCGCCTTCAAGCGGGCGGCCGAGCTTGGCGTCGGCGTGTGGCGCACGACCTTTGTGGCGAACTGGACGGCATGCCTCGCCTTCTTGCCCATCTGGCTTGCCGCCGGCCGCCCGGTGGTGGACCTGACGCTCTACTGGCAGCCGGCGCTCGCCGCGGGTTTCTTTTTGCTCGGACAATCCTGCATGTTCCTCGCGCTCAAGCACGGCGACGTGACGGTCACAACCCCGGTGATGGGCACCAAGGTCATCATGGTCGCGTTGTTCACCGTGCTGCTCAACGCCGGCGCGATGCCGCTGCGCTGGTGGATCGGCGCCGGGCTCAGTGCCGCGGCGGTGCTGCTGCTCCATCTGGGCCCGGGCCTGCGTGGAACGCGGCACATCGGTCGGACGGTGTTCCTCGCGTGGCTGAGCGCTTCGTTTTACGGTCTCGGCGACGTCTGCATCCAGAAATGGGCGCCCGGCTGGGGGGCGACGGCATTTGCCCCGGCGATGTTCGGCTGGGTGGGCATTTACTCACTGGCGCTGATCCCGGTGTTCAGCGCGCCGTTGCGCGCCATGACCGTCTCGGCGTGGAAGTGGGTGGGCGTCGGCTCCGGCCTGATGGCGGTGAACAACGCCGGCATCGTGCTGGCCATCGGCATCTGGGGCGGTGCTACGGCGGTGAACATCGTCTATAGCGCGCGGGGCCTGGTGAGCGTCGCCGTCGTCTGGGCGATCGGTCACTGGTTCCACAGCCAGGAGCAGCATCAGGAACCTGGCGTGCTGCGCAACCGCCTGATCGGCGCCGGTCTGATGCTCGTGGCGATCGTGCTCGTCCTGGTGTAAGACGGGCCGCAGGGATTCAGGGCTAGAGGGGTTCCAGGGCGTTGCGCACGCGCTGTTTGGCCGCGGTGTCGTGGCGGCCGCGGTCGGGCATGGCGAGACCGCGCTGCCAGGCCCTCTCGGCGTCGGATTGCCGCTTGGCGGCAGCGTAGGCGAAGCCGAGCTCAAGGTGATGGTTGAGTTCACCGGGCTCGAGTTCGACGGCCCGTTCCAAATGCCGGATGGCCTCCTCGGGCGACGCGTCGGGCAGACCGCCGTAGAACAGGCGCACGGCCCAGCGCGCGGTGACTCCGAGGGAGGCGACCTCGTGGTGCCAGCGGCCCAAAATGTGGTGCGCCCAGGCGTAGTTCGGATCGAGCGTGAGTGCGCGCTCGGCCTCTTCCTTTACGAGCCGCGAGTAGCGGACCTTCGTGCGGGTGTCGCTGTAAACGGCGAGCTTGCCGTGGCAGACGGCGAGCGAGAGCACGTTCACCGGGTTTTGCGGGTCCCGGGCGACAGCGCGCAGCGCGTAGTCGAGCGCGGTCTGGGCGTAACGCTTCTTTTCCTCCACCGCGGCCTGCTCGGTGGTGAGGTCCGAATATTGCCGCGCGATTTTCTGCAGGATGAACGCGTCGTCCGGTTTGGCGGCGTCAGCCTGCAGGAACAGCTCGAGGGCGCGGCGCGAATCGAGCCGCGCCTCGGCGGCCTGCGCCTCGCGGAGCAGGGCGTCCACGTCGGCAGCCGCCACGGTGGCCGCCAGCAGGGATCCCAGCAGTCCGGCCCGGAGGAGCTTCATGGCTTGCGGAACAGGTAGTGGCTGACGTGCCATTCCTCGCCGTCGCGGAACCACCACAGCTCGGCGCAGGCGAGGTAGAACACCCGCCAGTAAGCCCACCACTTGGTGGCGTGTTGCACGCCGTAGGTCTGCTCGAAGAGCGGCATGATCTCGGCGCGGTGTGCGTCCATGTTCCGCAGCCAGTGCTCGGCGGTCTGGGCGTAGTGGCGGCCGTTGACCTTCCAGTCCTGCACGAGCTGGAGGTCGTCCTGAAACTGCGGGAACAGCGCGTGTGCGGGCATCAGGCCGCCGGTGAAGAAATACCGGCTCATCCAGTCGGTCTCGTCGCGGACCTCGAAGTGGTAGCAGAAGCGGGCGTGGGTGAAGACGTGGGCGAAGAAGAATCCCTCCGCGCGCAGCCAGCGCGCGACGTTTCCCAGGAGGCGCGGCCAGTTCTTCATGTGCTCGAACATCTCGACCGAGACCACGCGGTCGAAGGCGCTGGGCAGCAGGTCCAGGTCGTTCATGTCGCAGGTGATGATCTCGACGTTGCCGAGATGGCGCCGCTTCGCCTCCGCCATGATGTGCTCGCGCTGGGTGCGGGAGTGGGAGACGCCGATGATGCGGGCGCGGGGGTAATGCTCCGCCATCCAGAGCGTGAGCGAACCCCAGCCGCAGCCGAGTTCGAGGATGTCGAGGCCGTCGGCCAGCCGGGCGCGCTCGCAGGTGAGGGCGAGCATGCGATCCTCGGCCTGCGCCAGCGTCTCGCTGCCGCGTTCATAGAAGCAGGAGGAGTATTTCAACCGCGGACCGAGACAACGCTGGTAGAAGGCGGTCGGCACCTCGTAGTGCTGCTCCTTGGATTCGGCGGTGTTGATCGCGATCGGCATCCCGCGCAGCGACTCGGCAAACTGCGCCACCTGGATTTCCGGCGAGGGATGGGCGATCTCGCGCAGCCGCAGGCGCAGCAGCCGGCGGATGCCGAGGCGGATGAGCCAGTCGGGCAGGAGGTTTTTTTCCAGCAGGCGGTCGATCATGGACAAATCGGGTTGCGCCGGCCGGACAGCTTCACCGCCGGGGCGGGGCGCAGAAGTCAGCGGGCGGTCAGGGCGGAGGCGGGTTGTTTCGGGAACCATGGGATGAAGGCGCTGGTGGTTTGCTGGTAGCGGCGGTAGGCGTCGCCCTTGGAGCGGACGGCCTGCTCCTCGGTGAGCGGGATGCCGGTCACGCGCAGGAGAAGAAACAGGATGCTCGCCGGTCCGATGACCGCGACCCAGCCGCGGGGCGAAGCGAGGGCGAAGACGAACAGGGCCACCCACACGAGCCACTCGAAGAAATAGTTGGGATGCCGGCTGAGGCGCCACAGGCCGACGTCACACACGCGGCCCTTGTTCGCCGGGTTGCGCTTGAAGGCCGCGAGCTGGGCGTCGGCGATGGCTTCACCGTAGAGCGCGACAAACCACAGGCACACGCCGATGATTTCAAGCAGGTGGAAGCGCGGTGCCGTGTTGAACACCGGCAGCAGGAATGCCAGGCCGAGCAGCACGACGGAGGCGGCCTGCAGCTGGAAGAAACCGGCCATCTTGGGGCCGAAGTTGCCGGCCCAGTCCTTGCGCAACTGCACGTAGCGGCCGTCCTCGACGGGGTGGTGGGCCGCGACGCGTTTCAGCAGATGCGAACCGAGCCGCACGCTCCACAGCACGCCCATGGCCGCGAGCGTGAAACGCCGCAGGAACCAACCCGGCCCGAACCAGGCATAAAACACGGCGAGCGGCGCGAACGCGTAGGCCCAGGCCACGTCCACAAAACCGTAGTTGTCGAGCCGCCGGCACACCAGCCAGAGCAGCGCGAAGAGCACGCAGAGGCCGGCGAGGGCAAGGGCGATGAGCGGCAGCGGGGACATGGATGCCAAAACTACGTCCGGACCATGCCGCCGGACGCATCCGGCCGCCGGCGCCGTCAGCCCGCGGCGGGCTTGAGCGTCGGTCCGTCCGCGAAGACGGCGTCAATCGAGATGCTGGTGGGGCAGGGCGGCGAGCCCTGTTCACGGCGGTGCAGCATGCCGACCACGGTTTCCACCGCCGTGGCGCCCAGCTGCTGGGGCAGCAGGTCGAGGCCGGCGCAGGGTTTGGAGCGCTCGGTGACGTTGATGCGGAAGAAACCGACGTCCTCCGGCACACGGAGTTTTTGCGCGGCCAGCCAGTCCACCACGCCCTGCTCGTGGCCGATGATGAGGTCGGGCTCGTGTTTTTTGAACCAGGCGCTGAATACCTTCGGTTCCAGCTTCGGGGCGATCAGCGGCGGCACCTCGAGCTTGTGGCCGCTGACGCGATAAAACGAGATGAAGCCCGAGCTCCACTTGTGATCCACCCGCTCGTCCTTGCGGGCCTCGAGGCAGAGGCCGATGCGCCGATAGCCGCGCTGCGTGAGGATCTCCAGGGCCCGCCGCATCGAAAGGTAGTGGTCGGGCTGGATCGTGTGCAGGCTCGGGTTGAGCAGCCGGTGGTCCATGCCGACGGCCGCCGTCTGCGAGAGGTCGAAGTTCACAAAATCCTGCCGGCGGTCGAAGGGCAGGAAGATCACACCGTGGATGCCGCGCGCGCGCAGCACGCCGTTGAGCCGGGCCACCGAGAGCGCCGGCGCCTTGGGGCCGACCCAGAAAAGCTCGGTGCGGAATCCCAGTTCCTGCGCGCGCTTCTCCGCGCCGCGCGCGACCTCGCGGTGGAACAGCATGAGGTCGGTGCCGCCGTCGGGGCTCACGTCCACCAGCGCGAGCACGCCGCTGAAGCCCTGGTGGCGCGAGCGGCGCAACGCCGAGAGCGTGGCGCCGAGCAGCGGGTTCGGCCGGTAGCCCGCCTGGTCGGCCGCGCGCTGCACGCGCAGGCGGGTTTTCTCCTGCACGCGCGGGCTGTTGCGCAACGCCTCGGAGACCGTGGCGACGGAGAGACCAAGTTGCAGCGCGAGACTGCGAATCGTCGGGGGCTTGGGCATGCGATTCTTAACGGTTAGAAAACGAACCCGTCGCCTCCGCGAGGGAAAAATCGCACCTAGGGCCAGTTTCCCGGCGTCCGGTGCCCTTACCGGATGCCCCTTCCCCAACACCACGCCCCTAACCCACTCATGAGAACTTCCGCTCTCATCCGCCTGTTCCATTCCGGCCTCATGGCCGTGGCCGTCACCGGCCTTTTTGCCCAGACCACCCAGGATTCCAGTCCCGCGGCCAAGCCGGCGGACTCCGAAGTCATCACGCTGGATGATTTCGTCGTCACCTCCAGCAAGGCCGAAGGCTATCGCGCCACCAACGCCATCTCCGCCACCGGCATCGGCACCAAGATCGGCGACACCCCGCTCGCCATCAGCGTCGTCACGGGGGAATTGATTTCAGACACCGGCCTGAACGAGGTGCGCGAAGTGCTCAACATGGTGCCCGGCGTGTTGACCAACCCGGTCAACGAGTCCCGCGCCGTCATCCGCGGCTTCACCGGCCTGATCGCCTATCGCAACGGCCAGTATCGCCGCCAGCTGATGACGACCTGGAACATGGACCAGGTCGAGGTCATCAAGGGTCCGGCCGCCATCTTCTTCGGCGCTGTCCGCCCCGGTGGCATCATCAACACGGTGACATCCAAGCCTGTCTTCAGCGGCAATTTCACCGATGTGAAGGTCAGCGCCGGCACCGACAGCTACTACAAGGCCGAGGTCTACACGAACCAGGTCGTGAACGACAAGTTCGCCTACCGCGTCGGGGTCGGCGGCATCGACACCGGCGGCAGCCGGGACTTTGAATATCTCAACGAGCTCTACGCCGGCATTTCCGCCATCTACCGGCCCACGCCCAACCAGCAGATCAGCGTCGATCTGGAAAAGATCGACCGCGACCGCTTCTACCTCAGTTCCTACCCCGTGCGCTCGCTGGTGAACTCCAAGGTTTACCTGCAGCCCGGCGCGCTCGCCGCGCAGGCCGGCATCAACCGGCTGTCCACGACCGCGGACTCGGCCAACCGCGCGTATCTCACGACGCTCGGCTATTCCGGCACCGCGACCGCGGCGAACTTCTACCCGCTCTACGACATGTTTGCGCCGATCGACTACGGCACCTCGCTGAGCAACGACGCGCGGCAGGTCCAGCGGTCCTACACCGTGGATCTCGAGTATCTGGCCAAGATCAACGAGAACCTCGTCTGGCAGACTTCGCTCAACTACGCCTTCGACAACACCTCGGGCCTGCAGCCCTCCGACGGTGACACCCGTCCCTACGCCGACGGCTCGGTCCGGTTCCGCACGGAGTTCTTCATCAACATCCGTGATTCCTACAACGTGGACAACAAGCTGACCTGGCGCTTCGACCTCGGCCCGACGAAGCACACCCTGCAGATCGGCCAGGAATACCAGCGCGTGCGCTTCGACCGTCCGGGTTACCTGAATCCGGTCAACCAGTCCTACAACAACTCGCCCGGCAACAGCACGGTCTCGGGTGTGCCGAACAAATACGTGACCTACTTCTTCCCGGGCGGCTCCACGCCGGTGAGCATCGTGCAGGTCTTCAATGAGAGCGGCCAGACCTTCAACATCGACCGCAAGAGCTACGACGCGCTGTATGGCTACTTCATCGCGGACCAGGCCAAGTTCTTCGACGATCGCCTGCTGGTCCTCGCCGGGGCCCGCTACAACTCGTTCACCAACCGGACCAAGTTCGACAAGCCCGTCTCCAACTCCAGCCAGAGCGCGAAGAACGGCGGCCTGGCCAACTACGACATCGGCAAGGGCAAGGGCGGCATCACGCCGCAGGGCGGCTTTGTGTTCAAGCTGCTCCCGCAGCTCGGCGTCTTCGCGACCTACAGCGAGTCCATTGAGCCCAACCTCGCCATCGACGCCGACGGCAACGCCTCCGAGCCCATTGAGAGCGAGGCGCTGGATTTCGGCCTGAAGGCCGATTTCTACGACGGTCGCCTGACCTCGACGCTCGCCTACTACACCATCGACCGGGCGAACCTCGCCTACACCGACACGGCCAAGCAGATCGCCACCGGCAAGTCGCCCTACTACATCTTCGGCAATTCGGAGGCGAGCGAGGGCTTCGAGCTCGAGACCAACTGGACGCCGAACAACAACTACACCCTCATCGCCGGCTGGGCACGCACCACGCGCGCCGAGACGACCAAGTCGAACAACGCGCTCTTTGTCGGCCGCCGCTTCGGCGCCCAGCCGGAGAACACCTACAACCTCTGGAACCGCTACACGTTCACGGAGGGCCCGGTCAAAGGCCTCTCCCTCGGCTTCGGTTTCCAGCACAACGATGGCACCAACCTCTCGCAGGATCCGAACATCCGCGTCTGGCTCCCCGCGTTCACCACCTACAACGCGATGGCCTCCTACAACCTGAAGCTTGGTGACCGGAACGTGAAGGCCCAGCTCAACGTGAAAAACCTCACCGATGAGCGTTACCGCGAGGGTGCCGACGGCTACTTCGCCCCCGCCCGCACCATCTACTTCAGCCTCTCGACCCGCTACTGATCGGGGGCCGGGTCTGTTTGCGGCCCGCCGGCCTGGTTGCCGGCGGGCCTTTTTTTGTGACTTTTCCTAACGGTTAGACCAAGAACCCTTCGCCGGCCATCACGGGTGAAATTACATCGGGACGCAGAATCCCTGCTGCCTGGTTCACCACCGGGCGCGCCGTCCCCATCCCCCCGCCCCTAACCCCCCATGAGAACCATCGCTCTCATCCGCCTGCTTCATGCCAGTCTCCTGGCCACGGCCGCCACCGGCCTTTTTGCGCAGACCGCTGCGGAAAGCAAATCCGCGGCCGCTCCGGCCGATTCCGAAATCCTCACCCTCGACAGCTTCGTCGTCACCTCGAGCAAGGCCGAGGGCTACCGCGCCACCAATGCCATCACCGCCACGGGCATCGGCACCAAGATCGCCGACACGCCGCTGGCCATCAGCGTCGTCACGGGCGAGCTGATGCAGGATGCCGGCCAGTTCGAGATGCGCGAGGCGCTGAACTTTGTCCCCGGGGTGCTCACCAACCCCCGCAGCGAGTCCGCCGTCACGATCCGCGGCTTCGGCGGCCTGATCTCCTACCGCAACGGCCAGTATCGCCGCCAGCTGATGACGACCTGGAACATGGACCGCATCGAGGTCATCAAGGGTCCGGCCGCCATCTTCTTCGGCGCCGTGCGTCCGGGCGGCATCGTGAACAACGTGACCGCCAAGCCCGAGTTCTCCGGCAACTTCACCGATGTGAAGGTCACCGCCGGCACCGAGAGCCACTACCAGGGCGAGTTCTTCACCAACCAGGTGCTCAGCGACAAACTCGCGGTCCGGGTCGGCGCCGGCATGATCGATGCGGGCGGCGAACGCCCCTTCGACTACAAGGACGAGATTTATTTCGGCGCCTCGGCCATCTGGAAGCCCACGGCGAACCAGCAGTTCAGCTTCGATGTGGAGACCATCGACCGCCAGGTCTTCTACAACAGCGCCTATCCCTTCCGCGCGCTCGCGAACTCCAAGGTTTACGGCGTCGCCGGCGCGATCGCCGCGCAGGCCGGCATCAACCGCCAGACCACCACCGCCGACTCCACCAACCGCGCCTACCTGACGACGCTCGGATTTTCCGGCACCGTTGGCGCCGCGAACTTCTACCCGCTCTACGACATGTTCGCGCCTTACGGCTACCAGACCACCCTCGCCCGCGATGCCTGGCAGGTGCAGCGCTCGGAGACCGTCGATCTCGATTATCTGCTCAAGATCAACGAAAACCTGGTCTGGCAGACCTCGCTCAACTACGGCTTCGACAACACCTCCGGCCTGCAGCCCTCCGACGGCGACGTGCGTCCCTATGCCGACGGCTCCCTGCGCTTCCGCACCGAGAGCTTCATCAACGTCCGCGACTCCTACAACGTGGACAACAAGCTGACCTGGCGCTTCGACCTCGGCAAAACGAAGCACACCGTGCAGTTCGGTCAGGAATACCAGCGCGTGATCTTCACCCGCCCGGGCTTCTACAACGACGCCAGCGCCACGGTGAAGACCTACAACGACTCCCCCGGCAACTCGACCAAGACCGGCGTGCCGAACCAGTATGTCACCTATTATTTCCCGGGTGGCAGCACCCCGGCCAGCGTGGAGAGCGTCTTCGCCGCCAGCGGCCAGACCTTCAGCATCACCCGCAAGCGCACCGAGAACAACGCCGGCTACTTCATCGTGGACCAGGCCCAGTTCTTTGACGACCGCCTCTACGTGCTCGCCGGCGCCCGCTACAACAAGTTCACCGGCAAGATCACCTACGACAAGCCGGTCTCCAACTCCAGCCAGAGCGCGGCCAACGGCGGCCTCGCCACCTTTGACGTCATCGGCGCGAAGGGTGCGTGGACGCCGCAGTATGGCGCGCTCTTCAAGGTGACGCCCGCGCTGGCCCTGTTCACCACCTACAGCGAGTCGATCGAGCCGAACTTCCAGCTGGATGCCGACGGCGTGCCCTCCCTGCCGGTCGAGAGCCAGAGCCTGGACTTCGGGCTGAAGGCCGACCTGCTCGCGGGCCGTCTCACCAGCACCATCGCCTACTACGACATCGAGCGCGACAACCTCGCTTACCGCGACACCGCCCGCGAACTCGCCGCCGGTCGCTCGCCCTATTACATCTTCGGCAACGCCGAGGCGAGCAAGGGCCTCGAGTTCGAGCTCAACTGGACGCCGACCGACAACTACAGCCTGATCTTCGGCTGGGCCAACAGCATCGAGGCCGAGACCACCAAGTCGAACAATGCGACCTTCATCGGCCGCCGCTTCGGTGGCATCCCCGAGAACACCTACAACGTGTGGAACCGCTACAGCTTCACCGACGGCCCGCTGGCCGGCCTGACGCTGGCCGGTGGCGTGCGTCACAACGACGGCACCAACCTCTCGCAAGATCCCAACAACATCGTGCAGATCCCCGCCTTCACCGTGTTCGACGTGATGGCCTCCTACAAGTTCAAGGCCGGTGACCGCACCTACAAGGCGCAGCTCAACGTGAAGAACCTCACCGACAAGCTGTATCGCGAGGGCAGCGACGGTTACTTCGGCCAGAAGCGGACCATCTACCTGAGCCTCTCGACCCGCTTCTAACTTTTGCTTGGCTTGGGTTTGGTTTACGCGGCCCGCCGGCGTTCCCGGCGGGCCGTTTTCTTGGCATCGCCCCGCATCACCAATCCTGTCTGACTCCCTCCCAGAACCCCATGTCCCCGCTGCGTTCCTGCTGGTGCCTGCTCCTCCTGTTTCTCGCGCCCGTGCTGACGGCCCCGGCTGCGCCGGCGGACCGCCCGCGCGAACTGCTGTTCGCCGCCACGGCCTTCGGCGACACCTTTTGGGACGAAGCCGCGGGTCTGGCCCGCTCACCCGCGCCGGGCGAGACCGGTCTGCACCGCACCCGCGAAAGCACCTGGTATGCGCTCGGCCTGCTCCAGCGCGACGCGCCCGGTGACCGCGCGCGCGCCGTGCGCATCATCGAGACGGTGCTTGCGCGCCAGCTGGACGTGCCGGGGCAGCGCTGGCACGGCACCTTCCTCCGCTTCCTGAACGAGCCCGTCCCCGGTCCCGGCGCGAAACTCTGGCAGGACTTTGATCCCAACTGGCGCCATTTCATCGGCACCACGTTTGCGTTGATGCTCGAGCAGTTTCCCGACCGCCTGCCCTCCGGGCTGGTCCCGCGGCTGGAGGCCGCGATCCGCCTCGCCGTCGAGGGTGAGCTCACGCAGGGACGCGAAGAACCCTATCACACCAACATCAAGCTCATGCACGGTTTCCTCTGGAGCTGGGCCGGCGCCCGGTTCCACCGGCCCGACTGGGTGACCGGCGGCGAGCGCTGGGCGGAGGAGGTCGCCGCCGCCTTCGCGGTGCACGAGACCTTTGAGGAATACAACTCGCCCACCTACTACGGCGTGGACTTCTACGGACTTGCGCTCATGCGCCGCTACGGGGCCACGGAGCGCATCCGCGAACTCGGCGCGAAACTCGAGGCCGGGCTCTGGCGCGATGTCGCGCGGTTCTACCACGCGGGCCTGCGGAATCTGGCCGGGCCCTATGACCGCGCCTACGGCATGGACCTGCGCCGCTACGCCTCGCTCACCGGCGTGTGGATGGGCCTGGTGCTGCCGGCTGAGTTCACGCCGTTGCCCGATCCGACCAAACCGATGGGCCACGCCCACGACTTCCTGTGCACGCCGGCCTATGTCGCACTCGGGGCTCAGGTGCCCGCCGAGGTGATGGAGCATTTCACCGCCTTTCGCGGCGAACGCCTGCTCCGCCGTCCGATCACCGCCATGCGGACCGCCACGGCCTGGTTGTCGTCCGACGTCATGATCGGCGGTGAAATCACCGGTCGCACGCTTGGGGTCGTGCCCGGTATCGGTCAGTTTCATCCGGCCACGATCCACTGGCGCACCCCCGGCGACGACGTCGGCTGGGTGAGGCTCTTCGCCACGCCGCCGGCCGACGCCGAGGCGACGCCGGGCCGGCTCACGGTCACCGCCGCCGCTCCGGGTGCTTTCACCTTTCACGTCAGTGCCCCGGGCGCGCAGCTCAGCCGGCTCGGCCGCGATGCGTGGCAACTGCCGGGCCTGAGTCTGACGGTTGAGACCGACGCGAAGGATTTCTCCGTCAGCTCCGAGGGCGGCCTGTTGGTGGTGAACTATCGGGACGCCTCGCGCGTGGTTTTCCGCGTGGCGCCGCGCCTGGCCGTGGTCATCGCCGTGGACCAGATGCGCGCCGATTATCTGGAGCGTTTCCGTCCCTGGTTCGTTGAGGGCGGCTTCAAGCGTCTGCTGGAAGGGGGCGCGGTGTATGCGGACGCGCATCACCGTCACGCCATGACGGCCACCGCCCCCGGGCACTCGACGCTGCTCACGGGGGTGTCGGCCAGTGTCCACGGCATCATTGCCAACGAATGGTTCGATCCGGCCGCCGGCCAGGTGGTCAGCTCGGTGGCCGATCCCGCGGCACCCCTCGTCGGGGCGCCCGACTCGCCGGTTCGTCTGCCCGGCGGGGTGGCCGACACCGATCCGACCGCCTCGCCGGCGCGTCTGCTGGCGGCGACGGTGGGCGACCAGCTCAAGGCGGCGTTCGGCGACGACACCCGGGTGATCGGCCTCGCCAACAAGGATCGCGGCGGGATTTTCCTCAGCGGCCGCCGGGCCGACGCGGTTTATTGGATGCATCTCGGCCGGATCGTCACTTCGCGCTATTACCGCCCGACGCTGCCGGCCTGGGTGGAGGCATTCAACGCCACGAACCCGATCAACTCGCGCTACGGGCAGACGTGGGACCGGTTGCTGCCCCGGGAATTCTACGACCGGGTCCAGGGCCCCGATGACATGCCCGGCGAGCAGGCGCGGCACGGACTCGGCGTCACCTTCCCGCGGAAATTAGACGGCGGCCGCCCGTCCCTCGATGCGGAGTTTCACAACGCCTACCGTGTTGATCCGCACGGTTCTGAGGTGCTCAGCCGGCTCGCGCAGGAAGCCGTGCGCGCCGAAAAACTCGGCCGTCGCGCCGCGCCCGACCTGCTGTGCGTGGCCTTTTCCCAGCTCGACTACTGCGGACACTCCTTCGGGCCCGACAGCCATGAGATCATGGATTCCGTGCTGCGGCTCGACCGCGCGCTCGCGGAACTGCTGACCTGCCTCGATGCCGAAGTCGGACCCGGGCGGTGGACCGCCGTGCTCTCGGCCGATCATGGCGTCGCGCCGCTGCCCGAGCGCAGCGGCGGCGGCCGCATCGACTGGCCGGTCCTGAACCAAACCGTCGAAACGGCGCTCACCTCCGCCTTTGGCGCTCCCGCCGACGGGGCGGCGTGGACGGTGCGCGACAGCTACGGCTACCGGCTCATCCCGGCCACGCTCACCGCCCGGGGCGTGACGTCTTCCGCCGCCCAGCAAGTCTTGAAGCAGGCGCTGCTGACCTCGCCCCAGATGGCGATCGTCTGGACGCGTGACGAACTGCTGAACCCGGCGCTCACCGCGGGCGAGGCACTCGCCGCCTGGCGCCTGAGCTTCAACGTCGAGCGCAGTCAGGACGTGGTGTTGTCCCCACGCCGCTACATCGTGGACCGGTCCCCCAACGGCACGAACCATGGCACGCCCTACGACTACGATTCGCACATCCCGCTCATCTGGTATGGTGCGGGTGTCTCCCCGGGCCGCGCCGTCGAACGCATAGGTTCCGATGCCATTGCGCCGACCCTGGCGCGGCAATTGGGTGTGCCGCCGCCCCCCGCGGCCCACGCCACTCCGCTTTTCTGATCCCCATGACTCCCGGACGCTACACCGCCCTGCTGCTCTTCATCTCCGGCATGGGTGGCTTTCTCTACGGCTACGACATCGGCATCATCGGCGCCGCGCTGCTCTACCTGAACAAGACGATCACGCTGAGCGTCACGCAGGAATCGCTCATTGTCGCCGCCGTGCTCGCCGGCGGCACCGTGTCGTCGCTGGCGGCGGGCGCGCTGGCTGACTTCATCGGCCGCAAGCGCCTGATGGTGGCCGCCGCCGTCGTGTTTCTCGTCAGCGTGGTCCTCATTGTCGTGGCGCAAGGCTTCGGCGCCCTCTTTGCCGGTCGCACGCTACAGGGCCTCAGTGCCGGCATGATTGCGGTGGTCATCCCGCTTTACCTCGCCGAATCGCTGCCCGCGGCGATCCGCGGACGCGGCACGGCAGCGTTCCAGTTGTTCCTCACCATCGGCATCCTCGTCGCCATGGCGGCGGGCCGGCACTACACCGCCGGGGTCGAGACCCTGGCGGCGACCGCCGATGCGGTGGCGCTGAAGAGCGCGCAGGATTCCGCCTGGCGCGCGATGTTCCTCTCGGCGCTCTGGCCCGGCATCATTTTTCTCGCCGGCTCATTGCTGGTGACAGAATCACCCCGCTGGCTCCTGCGCCGCGGCCGGGCGGAAGCAGCCCGCGCGGCGCTCGCCCGCTCGCGGCCGGAGGCGGAGGCCGAGAATGAATTCGTCGAGATGCGCGCCTCGCTGGCTCCGGCGGCCAACGGCTCGCCGGCGGCCCAGGGCAGCCTCTGGCAGCGGCGCTACCTCGTGCCGTTCCTGCTGACCTGCACGGTGCTGGGGCTCACCCAGACCACGGGTATCAATTCGATTCTCCAGTTTGTGGTGGTGATCCTCCAGGAGTCGGGACTCGACGCGACCGCCGCCGCCGGTCAGGCCACGGCGGTCACGGCGGTCAACGTCATCTTCACCGTCGTCGGTCTTGTGCTGGTGGACAAACTCGGCCGCAAGGCCCTGCTCAAGCTCGGCACCGGCGCCATCGCGCTCGCGCTGGTGGTCAGCGCGGTCGTGTTCTGGCGCATCCAGGGTGGCGCACTCGCGGCCGGTCCGGGCACCGCAAAGATTGTCACGGGTTGCCTCATGCTGTTCGTCGCGGGTTTCGCCACCGGCCCGGGCGTGTGCGTGTGGCTGGCGCTGTCGGAGCTGATGCCGACGCGCATCCGCTCGCTCGGCATGGGCATCGGCCTGCTGGTGAACCAGGGCATCTCGACCGCCATCGCGGCCATGTTCCTGCCGGTGGTGAAGAGCCACGGCTACGCCGCGATGTTCGCCTTCTGGGCGGTCTGCACCGTCGGCTATTTCCTCGTGGCGGCGTTCTGGCTGCCGGAAACCAAGGGCCGCACGCTGGAGGAGATCGAGGCGGAGTTCGCCACCAAGGCCTCCTGAGCTTTCACCACTAATCCACACTAATGGATCACTAATGCCGAACTATGGGTGGCCCCGGATCGGATGAGAGAGGTATCAGTGGCCATTAGTGGTTAATAAACTCTTCCCTTGAATCCTTCCAATCCACCGGTCCTGCCCCCCGAGCCGCGCCTCGGGTCGATCGATGCGTTGCGGGGGTTCACGATGTTCTGGATCGTCGGCGCGGACTACCTCGCGGCGGCGTTTCGCGGGCTCGACGGCGGGGCGGTGAGCAAGTTTCTGGGCCACCAGCTCGGGCACGCCGACTGGGCGGGGTTCACGTTCTACGACCTGGTTTTCCCACTTTTCCTTTTTGTGCTGGGCGCGGCGGTGCCGCTGTCACTTGACCGAATTGTGACGCGCGAGGGCCGGTCCGCCGCCTTGAATCGCGTGCTGCGGCGCGGCGCGCTCATGTATGGGCTCGGCGTGCTCTACTATGGTGGCTTCGCCAACGGCTGGGACCAGGTGCGTTGGGTCGGCGTCTTGCAACGCCTGGCGGTTGGCTATGTCGCCGCTTCGCTCCTGCACCTGTATTGCCGGCCGCGCACGATCGCGGCGGTGGGCGGCGCGCTGCTGCTCGGCTATTGGGCGCTGCTGACCTTCGTGCCGGTGCCGGGCGGCGGGGCCGGCGATTTTTCCCGCGGCCACAACTGGGCCAACTGGGTGGACGCGCACTGGCTTCCGGGCAAGGTCTGGTATGGCGACTACGATCCTGAGGGACTGCTGAGCACACTGCCCGCGATCGCGTCGGCGCTGTTCGGCCTGTTTGCCGGTCGCTGGTTGCAGAATCCTGCGCCAGTGCCTGCGGCGAAGATTCGCGGCCTGGTCCTCGCGGGCTTCGTCTGTCTCGTGTTCGGCTATGGGTGGAGCCTGCAGTTCCCACTCATCAAGCGGATCTGGACTTCGTCCTACGCGGTGGTGGGTGGCGGCTGGTGTCTGCTGCTGCTCGCGGCTTTCTATTGGCTGATGGATCTGCGCAAGATCACGCGCTGGGCCACCCCGTTCGTTTGGATCGGCAGCAACGCGCTGTTGATTTACCTCGTCAGCCACCTGGTGGATTTCCGGAAGGTCTCGGCCTTTTTCGTCGGCGGGCCCGTCGCGGCGGCGCTGGACGGGGTGTGGACCGGCTTGTCCGGCCTGGTGCTGGCCCTCACCAGCATCGCTCTTTGCACGGCGCTGTGCGGCTGGCTCCATGCGCGCAAAATCTTTCTTCGCCTTTAGCCTGCTCGCGGCGGGTCTCACGGCGTCCGACCTGGAGACGGACGCCACGCCGGGTCTGCGGCTGAACCAGGTCCAGGTGGTCGGCACGCACAATTCCTATCACCGCGAACCACCGGCCGAGGCCACGGCCTGGCGGCAGAGCGAATTTGTCCGCCAAGGCGCCCCGTCGCTCGCGGCGCTGGCGACCGGCTACAGCCACGTTGCCCTCACCGAACAGCTTTCACGACTCGGCCTGCGGCAGCTGGAGATCGACCTTCATCCCTCGGAGGACGGGCACGACTTTCCCGTGTTGCATCACCCGGTGTTCGACGACGTTTCCAACGTGCCGACTCTCCGGGCCGCTTTGCGGGAAATCCGCACTTGGTCGCAGGCCCACCCTCGGCACGTGCCCGTGCTGGTGCAGCTGGAACTCAAGATCCGGCGGGTGCTTCCGGGATCACCCGATGATCCGACGCTCCGGGAACGGCTTGCGGCGTTACCCGCCCCGCGCGAGTGGGATGCAGCCCAGTTTGCCGCCCTTGAGGCCGCGATCCGAGCGGAGCTGGCTGCGACGGACCTCCTCACTCCCGATGACGTGCGTGGCGAAGCTCCGACGCTCCGCGATGCGCTGGCGACCCGCGGCTGGCCTCTGCTCGAAGCGGTGCGCGGCCGAATCTTTTTCGCCTTGGACAACGAGGGTGCGGTGCGTGACCGCTACCTTGGCCCGGAGCAGGACGGGCGCGGCCGGCTGCTGTTTGTCAGCGTCCCACCGGACCACCCGGCGGCCGGCTGGATGAAGGTCAACGATCCGGTGCGTGACTTCGCCCGCATCCAAGACTTGGTGCGCCGCGGCTTTCTCGTGCGCACGAGGGCCGACGAGGAACTGCGCGAGGCCCGCGCCGACGACGGCACCCGCCGCGAGCGCGCATTGGCGAGCGGGGCGCACTTCATCAGCACGGACTTCCCTGAGGCGGATCCGCGCTATTCGGACTACGCGGTTCGCCTGCCCGGCGGAGTCACGGCCCGACTGAACCCGGTGGTGGGTGAAGCAAAATCTAACTCTTCAGCGGAGCACTGATCGTCACGGTTCGGCCACGCGGTCAGGTTCGGGGCGACGGTCACCCCTGCCGTGAAGCTCCCACCCCGCTATCGCCTGCTCGTTGTGTTCCTCTGCTGCGCCCTGTCCGGGCTCTCAGCGCAGGAGATCCTGCCGCGACTCGTGGCCGGAAACGACGAACTGATTACCCGGGCGCGCGCCGTGCCGGTGGAAGCCAGCGGTTTCGGTTCCCGCGGGGAAGCGGTGCGCCTGCTCGTTTATGCCTGCGGTTATGCGGCGCCGTTGTCGCGTTTTCACCGCGATGCCACCCTGCTGCCGGAAATGGAGGCGATCGCCGCGCAGCTGGCGGCCGTGCAGCATCCAAGCGGCCTCTTCGACGTCGGCAACCTTGAGTCGCCGCCCGACACCGGGTTCATGCTCGAGGCGCTGGCCCTGGCCCAGACCCTTTTGGAACGCACCGGCGACCCGGCCTCGGCGGCGGTGCAGAACCGGTTGCGAACGCTCATCCGGGCCGCGGCCGACGGCGTGGCGACCGGCGGCGTGCATACGCCCAACCACCGCTGGGGCGTCTCTGCCGCGCTGGCGGCGGCGGATCGCGTGCAGCCCGATCCGCGTTACCGCGAACGCATCGCCGCCTGGCTGGCCGAGGGGATTGATCAGGATGCGGACGGCCAATACGCCGAGCGGAGCCCGGCCTACAGCGCCAAGGTCGTGAACCCGGCCCTGCTGGCGCTGGCCGAGGCGGTGAACCGGCCGGATCTCGTGGAACATGTGCGCCGCAACCTTGCGCTCACCTGGTGGCTGACGGAGCCGACGGGCGAGATCGTCACCCTCGCCTCGCGGCGCCAGGACCAGCGTCCGGGCGCCAAGGTCACCATCGCGGAATACTACCTGCCCGCCCGCTGGCTGGCCGTGCATCGGGGCGATGCCCGCGCCGCCGCGATCGCGGCCTGGATCGAGCGCGATTTTGCCGAGGTGCTGGTGAACGGCGCCTTTGATCCCAACTGGCCGCTGCCGCACCTGCTGCTGGACCGGTCGCTGGCTGGGCCGCTGCCGGCGGCCGAGGCGCCACCGGAGGATTTCGCCGTGCATCTGCCGGCCACCGCGCTCGGGCGCATCCGCCGCGGGACGAATGCGGCGACGATCTCCGGCGGCAGCGACCACGCCGCCGGTCTCGGCGTCGGCTCAGGTCTGGCGATGAACCCGACCTTCTTCTCGTTCCGCAAGGGCGCGGCGCAGGTGGCGCTCCGGTTGACCCCGGCCTTTTTCGGCACGGGTTTTTTCTACAGCCAAGGTTTGGAGAAGAACGGCGAAACCTGGCGGCTGCACGAGCGGCGCGAGGTGGCGTATTACCAGCCGTTGCCGGAGGAATATCGGCGCGCGGACGGCAATTACGCGCTCACGGCTGACGGACGTTTCTTCAGTAAGTTGGATTTTCCGCACCGGCCGCGCCAGGTGCGTGCCGTGGAAACGGAAATCCTGGCGACGGAAAAGGAAGGAGGCTGGGAGCTGACCTTGAACGTGACGGGCCAGCCCGGCGTGCCAGTGACGCTGGAGCTGGCCTTCACCGGCGAGGGGCAGCTGCAACAGGTGACCCCGCTGGCCGACCTCCCGGCCACGCGTCTCGCGTCGTGGTTGCGCCGAGGAGGCGGCGGCCGAGTGGCAGCCGATACGACCGGCGCGTTTGTGCTGAAGGAAGCCGTCGGACGGTTTACCGTTGGTCCCGACACGATCGAATTCGGCCCGGGGTGCTTTACGCAGCCGCCCGGCCGCATGGAGGGCGAAGATTACACGTGGGTGAACGGCAGCCTGCGCGCCGAGGGACAGCGCGTCTATCTCACGGGCGTCACACCGTTCCGGCATGTGCTGCGGCTGCGGTGACACGCTCCGGGGCGTTTCCGATCTAACAGTTATACGTCCGGGCCCATTGAGCCGGTCCGGAGTGGGGGATTGGATGACTCCGTGCCAGTCTACCCCGTGAAAGCCCCCGGCTCCTTGTCGCGCTGCCATCTGCGAGCGCCGCGCCGTGGCTTCGGCTCCGGTTTCACGACGCTCGTTGATCCGCGCACGCGGCGCGGCGATCCGGCGGGCATGGGCATGGATTTTGGCATTCTGAAACTGCGCGCCGGCGCCAAGCATCACGAGGTCACGGCCCGGGAAACGGCGATCGTGCTGCTCGGTGGCCGGGTGGAGGCCCGGATTGCGGGCAATCTCTTCGGCGCGCAACGTGGTTCACTCTTCGATGAAGGCCCGACGACTTTCCACGTTGGTGCGGGCACGTCGGTCGAACTCCGGGCCGACGCGGGTGGCGCCGAGTTCGCCGTGATCCGCGCGGTTAATCCCCGCCCTCTGCCCGTGCGCGTTTACACCCCGGCGGAGACGGCGACCGAGGACCGCGGCGCCGGCCTCGCGCAGGGCGCCTGTCGCCGGCTCGTGCGCACGATTTTCGATTACTCGACGCGGCCTGACTCGACGCTGGTCGTGGGCGAGGTCGTGAATTTCCCCGGTCGCTGGTCGAGCTACCCCGGCCACCACCACGCGCAACCAGAGATTTATCACTATCGCTTCACGCTGCCGCAGGGCTACGGCCACGCCGAGATTGGCGAGTCGGTTTTCAAGGTCCGGCACGGCGACACGACGACGATCCCCGGCGGACTCGACCATGCGCAGGTTTCCGCGCCGGGCTACGGCATGTATTATCTCTGGGTCGTGCGCCACCTTCCGCGCCGGCCCTACAAGGGTTTCACCTTCACGCGCGAGCACACCTGGTTGCTCGATCCCAAGAACCAGGGCTGGCAACCCTCCGTATGAAAACTGTCCGCATCACCACCGCGGCCGCGATCGTCCGCTTCCTGCAGGCCCAATACGTCCGCCGCGACGGCGTCGAACACCGGCTCATCAACGGCGTCTGCGGCATCTTCGGCCACGGCAACGTCACCGGGCTCGGCCAGGCACTCGAGGAACACGGCGGACGCGCCCTGCCGTTCCTCCAGGCGAAAAACGAACAGGCCATGGTGCACACCGCGATCGCCTACGCGAAGACCAAACAACGCCTCGGCACGCTCGCCTGCACCTCGTCGGTCGGACCCGGCGCGACCAACATGGTCACCGGCGCCGCCACCGCGACCGTCAACCGCCTGCCGGTGCTGTTGCTCCCGGGCGACATCTTCGCCAACCGCCGCCCCGCGCCCGTGCTCCAACAGCTCGAGCACCCGGGCTCGCACGACACGAGCGTCAACGACTGCTTCCGCCCCGTCTCGCGTTACTGGGACCGCATCAACCGGCCGGAGCAGCTGCTCACCGCGCTGCCCGAGGCGATGCGCGTGCTGGCCGATCCGGCGGAAACAGGCGCCGTGACGATTTGCCTGCCCGAGGACGTCCAGGCCGAGGCCTTCGACTGCCCGGTGCATTTCTTTGCCAAGCGAGTCTATGAAATCGACCGCACCGTGCCGCTGGCCGCCCGACTGCGCGAGGCCGCCGCGTTCCTGCGCAAAGCCAAGCGACCGCTGATCGTCGCCGGCGGCGGCGTGCATTACTCGGATGCGACGCTGGCGCTGCAGAAGTTCGCCGAGGCCACCGGCATCCCGGTCGGTGTCACGCAGGCGGGCAAGGGCGCGCTGCTCGAATCGCACCCCCTCGGACTCGGCGCGGTCGGCGTCACCGGCACGCTCGCGGCCAACCTCATCGCGACCGAGGCCGATGTCGTGATCTGCGTCGGCACGCGGTTGTCGGATTTCACGACGGCTTCCAAGACCCAGTTTCAGGACCCGCGCGTGCGTTTCTTCGGGATCAATGTCCATGCCGCCGACGCCACCAAGCACGGTGCCCTGCCGCTGGTGGGTGACGCCCGTGCCACGCTCGCTGCGCTCGGCCGTCTCCTCCGCAGCTGGCGCGCCCCGACCGGCCATGCGCGGGCCATCGCCAAGGCCAAGGCCGATTGGGAGAAACCGTGGAAGGCAATGATCGCGCCCGGGCGTCGCAGCCGCGACGGCCTGCTCTACCAAAGCGAGGTGGTCGGCGTGTTGAATGAATTCACCGACGCCCGCAGCACCGTGGTCCACGCCTCGGGCGGCATTCCGGGCGACATCCACAAGCTGTGGCGCGGCAAGTCGGCCACGGACTACCATTCCGAATACGGCTACTCCTGCATGGGCTACGAGATCGCCGGCGCGCTTGGCGTGAAGCTCGCGGCGCCGGAGCGCGAGGTCTATGCGTTCCTCGGCGACGGCAGCTACCTGATGCTGCACACCGAGATCGTCACCGCCGTGCAGGAAGGACGGAAACTCACCGTCGTGCTGAACGACAATCGCGCTTTCGGCTGCATCCACAATCTGCAGCGCGGACAGGGCGGCCGGAGCTTCGGCAACGAGTTCCGCGCCCGCACCGGCAGCAGCGGCCGGCTCGATGGCGCGTTCATGGAGGTGGATTATGCCGCCAACGCCCGCAGCCTCGGCGCCACGGCCTTCACCGCGCGCACCAAGGACGAACTGCGCGCCGCCCTCGCCGCCACCAAGGCCGAGAAGAACACCTGCCTCATCTATATTCCGGTCACGCCGGAGTCCGTCATGCGCGGCTACTCGTGGTGGGATGTGCCGCCGGCCGCCGTCTCGGCCGTGCCCACCGTGCGCGCCGCGCGGGCGGCCTATGACCGGGCAGTCAAGCAACAGCGTTTCCACTACTGATGCCATGAGCTCCCCCGTCCAACTCCGCGACTGTCTGGTCGGTGCGAATCCGATCATCTGGTCGAACGACGACTTCGATGATCTCGCCTACGACGTGCCGCTCGAAACGATCCTGGCCGAAATGCGCGGCGCCGGCTTCGCCGGTTCAGAACTGGGTCACGCCTACCCGCGCACTCCGGCCACACTGGCCGAAGCGCTGGGCCGCCACGATCTGCGGCTCGTCAGTGGCTGGCACAGCACCTACCTCGCTTCGAAGCCGTTGGCCGAGGAGGAGCAGGGTTTTCGTCGTCACCTGAATCTGCTGAAGACGCTCGGCGCCCGCGTGGCCATCGTGGCCGAGTGCACCCGCTGCATCCACGGCAACCGTCATGCCGCGCTTGGTTTCGGTGAAACGTTCGAGCCGCGACTCTCCGAGGCCGAGTGGCCGAAGCTGGTGGCGGGAATGAAGCACCTCGCCGCCGTGGCCGCCGCCGAGGAGATGAAGATCGTTTATCACCACCACATGGGCACGGTCATCCAGGCCGAGGGTGACCTGGAGCGCCTGCTCGCCAGTGTGCCGGAGATTTCCTTGCTGCTCGACGCCGGTCATCTGGCTTTTGCCGGCATCGATCCCGTTGCCGTCGCCCGGCGCCACGCGGCACGCATCGCGCACGTGCATCTCAAGAGCGTGCGCCCCGAGGTGGCCGACCGCGTGCGGCGCGAGGGCTGGTCGTTCTACCGCGCTGTCGCCAACGGCGTGTTCACCGTGGCTGGCGACGGCTGCGTGGATTATCCCGCGATCTTCCGCATCCTCGCCGGCGCTGACTACCGTGGCTGGCTCGTGGTCGAGGCCGAGGAGGACCCCGTTAAGGTGCCCGCCCTGCCGAAGGCCAAGGCCGCCCGCGCCTACGTGCGGGCCCAGACCGGTGTTTAACCCAGGACTCCCCATGAATCCCTCCCGTATGGCCCAGATGACGGCGCTTGGCGCCGATTGGTGGAACGACTCCGGCATTCCGTCCGAACTCGGTGAAGCCGTCGCGCTCGGCGCCGTCGGCGGCACGTCGAACCCCGTCATCGTCTCCCAGGCCGCCAAGGCCAACCCGCAGCTCTGCCTGCCCATCCTCGAGCGCCTGATGCGGCACCACCCGCACGACACCGAGGATGATCTTGCGTGGAAAATGATCCAAGAACTCGGTCAGGCCTCGGCGAAACAGCTCCTGCCCGTCTATGAGGCGACCAAGGGCATGAAGGGTTTCCTGTCCATGCAGGTGAACCCTAAGTTCTATCCGAACAAGGACCTGATGGTCGCACAGGCTATCCAGCTCGCCGCGCTCGCGCCCAACATCGCGATCAAGGCCCCGGCCAACGACGTGGGCATCGCCGCGATGGAGGAAATGACCGCACGCGGCATCCGGGTAAACGCCACCGTCAGCTTTTCCGTGGCCCAGGCACTCGCTGTTTCCGCCGCCCTTGAGCGCGGCCTGAAACGCGCGAAGGCCGCCGGGCTCAACGCCGACGCCATCCGCCCCTACATCACGATCATGATCGGCCGTGTGGACGACCAGTTGAAGCGCGTCGCCGAGGCGGAGAAGATCGCGACCGCACCCGGCGCGCTCGACTGGGCGGGCATCGCGGTCTTCAAGCACGCGCACCAGCTCTTCAAAGCCAGCGGCCGCCCCGGCACGCTGCTCGCCGCCGCCTACCGCCACGAGGGGCATTGGTCGCAGATCATCGGCCGCGAGGTGCTGCAGACCGTGCCCTACACGTGGTGGACGAAGTTCAACGTCTCTGCCACCGCGCCGCGCCTCACCATCGACGAACCCGTGGACGGCGCGATTCTCGCCGAGCTGCGTGCAAAGTTCCCCGATTTCATCAAGGCGCACGATGCCGACGGCATGCCGCCGGCCGAGTTCGTCCGTTACGGCGCGACCGTTCACACCCTCAACCAGTTCCTCGGCGGCTACGCCGACCTCGTGGCCTTCGTGCGCGCCGCGATGGTGCGATAAATTCTCAATACCCACCACCTGTCATCCTGAGCGCAGCGAAGGATCCAGCACTACAACCGTTAGCGAACATCATCTTGGATTCTTCGCTACGCTCAGAATGACACGCGAAACAGATTTATTTATGACCCCTTCCTCCTCCCTCCCGCGCTGCCGGTTCTTCATCGGCGGCGAATGGTCGCAGGCCTCCGGCCTCGCCGTATCGCCCGTGTTCAATCCCTCGACGGGCGAAATGATCGCCGAGGTTCCGCTCGGCGGCGCCGCCGAGGTCGAGGCCGCCGTGCAGGCCGCGCACGCGGCGTTCCCGGCCTGGGCCGACACGCCGCCGAGCGAGCGCGCCCGCGTGATGTTCAAATACCGCACGCTGCTGGAGCGCGACTTCGAGGCCATCGCGCGTCTCATCTCCCGTGAGCATGGCAAGACCCTCGCCGAGTCGCGCGGTGACCTGTTCCGCGGTTTCGAGGTCGTGGAGCTTGCCTGTGCTGCGCCGACGCTCCTCACCGGCGAACTCCTGCCCAACATTGCCCGCGGCATCGATGGCGAGCTGGCCCGCCACCCGCTCGGCGTCTGCGTCGGCATCACGCCCTTCAATTTCCCGGCCATGATCCCGCTGTGGATGTTCCCGCTCGCCCTCGTGTGCGGCAACACCTTCATCCTGAAACCCAGCGAGCGCGTGCCGCTCACGGCCATCCGTCTCGCCGAGCTGCTGGCCGAGGCCGGCCTGCCCAAGGGCGTCTTCAACCTCGTGCACGGCGGCAAGCCCGCCGTCGATGCCCTGCTCACGCACCCGCTGGTCAAGGCCGTCTCCTTCGTCGGCTCCACCCCTGTGGCGCGGTCGATTCACCAGGTCGCTTCCGCACACGGCAAGCGCGTGCAGGCCAACGGCGGTGCCAAGAACTACGTGGTCGTCATGCCCGACGCCGACGTCGGCAAGACGGTCGAAGCCGTGATCAACGCCGCCTTCGGCTGCGCCGGCGAGCGCTGCATGGCCGGCTCGAGCGTGCTGACCGTCGGTGACCGCGGTCGCGCAGTGATGCCGGAGCTCGTGAAGGCGGCGAAATCCCTCACCGTCGGCCGCACCGACGTCGAGACGCAGCCCGGCATGGGCGCGGTCATCACCGCCGCCCACCGCGATCGCGTCCGCGGGCTGGTGGATGCCGGCGAACGCGAGGGTGCGAAAGTCATCGCCGACGGCCGTGGCGTGAAGGTGAAAGACGCGCCGAACGGTTTCTACTTCGGTGCCACGATCATCGAGGATGTCCGGGCCGACATGAAGCTCGCCCAGGAGGAGGTCTTCGGTCCCGTGCTCAACGTTCTGCACATGTCTGGCCTCGACGAGGCCATCGCGCTGGCCAACACATCAAGCTACGGTAACGGCGCGGCGATCTTCACCCGCAGCGGCGGGGCGGCCCGCGAGTTCAAGCAGCGGGTGCGGGCCGGCATGATCGGCATCAACGTCGGTGTGCCCGCGCCGATGGCCATGTTCCCCTTCAGCGGCTGGAACGAGTCCTTCTTCGGTGACCTGCACATGCAGGGCCGCGCCGGCGTCCTGTTCTACACCCAACCCAAGGTCACCACCTCCCGTTGGTTCGCGGAGGGAGAGGGGGATATTTGGAAGAAGTAAGACCAAGAGACCACGGACAACCGACCACGGACCATTAACACGCAACCGTCATCCTGAGCAAAGCGAAGGATCCAGCACGAATCACGCCCCGCCCACGTTACTGGATTCTTCGCTACGCTCAGAATGACAGGATAACAGAACCTGATCCCTGCCTCCACTTTCACCCTCACTCTCACTTTTATCTCCTCCATTCCCATGCTCACCTTTGCCCAATTCGGTGCCGGTCGGATCGGCGCCATCCATGCCGCCAACCTCGCCGCCTCCGGCCAGGCCCGGCTCCGTTACATCGTGGACGTCAACACCGACGCCGCGCAGAAGCTCGCCACGAAACACGGCGCGCGCGTGACCAACATCGGCACCGCCCTCGGCGACCCCGAGGTGCAGGCCGTCATCATCGCGTCGTCCACCGACACGCACGCCGATCTCGCCATCGCCGCGGCGAAGGCTGGCAAGGCGATCTTCTGCGAGAAACCGATCGATCTATCGCTCAAGCGCGTGGACGCCTGTCTCGCCGCCGTGAAGAAGGCGAAGATGCCGATGTTCGTCGGCTTCAATCGCCGCTTCGACCCGAGCTTCGCCGCCGTGAAGGCGCGCATCGCCGCCGGCGCCATCGGCAACGTCGAGCAGGTCGTCATCACCAGTCGCGACCCCGGCCTGCCGCCGATCGGCTACCTGAAGGTCTCCGGTGGCCAGTTCCGCGACATGACCATCCACGACTTCGACATGGCGCGCTGGCTCCTCGGCGAGGAACCGGCGGAGATCTTCGCCTACGGCAGCTGTCTCGTGGACCCGGCGGTCGCCAAGGTCGGCGACACCGACTCGGTGATGATCGTGATGAAGACGAAGTCCGGCAAGCTGGCCCACATCAACAACAGCCGCCGCGCCGCCTACGGCTACGACCAGCGCATCGAGGTCCATGGCGCCAAGGGCCGCCTGCTCGCCGGCAACCAGACGCCGACGACCGTCGAGCTCGCCGATGGCAACGCCGTCAGCTCCGACAAGCCGCTGCACTTCTTCCTCGAGCGTTATGCCGAGGCCTACCGCATCGAGCTCGCGACCTTCGTGGACGCGGTGGTTAACGACAAGCCGCTGCCCGTGACCGCCCAGGACGGTCGCCAGGCGATAGTCCTCGCCGAGGCCGCCGCCAAATCCCTGCGCACGGGCCGCTCCGTTAAGCTGTGATCAGCTTTTCAGGGCCTGCCGGACGGATTCGGCGAGGGGCGTGGTCGGCCGGCCGATGAGACGGCTCAACTCGCGCCCGTCGTCGAACAGTGCGCCGCGCGCCGCTTCGTCATCCCAGTGGGCCAGGCCGTGGGCGAGGGCGGGAGGAAGGCCGATCTTGAGCAGAATGGCCGCATACTCCGCCACGGGGAGATTCCGGTAGGGGAAGGTCTTGCCGGTCTGGCGGGATATTTCCGCGGCCAGCTCAGCCAGCGTCACGGCGGTGTCACCGGCGAGCTCGTAGGTGCGGCCGGTTTCCGCCTGACCCGTCAGGGCGGCCACGGCGGCGGCGGCATAGTCGGCGCGGGCGGCCAGCGAAATCCGTCCGTCGCCGGCGCTGCCGAGGAAGGCGCCGTTGGCGACGGCGGGGCTCACCGAGGCGGTGTAGTTCTCGGTATACCAGCCGTTGCGCAGGATGATGTGCGGCAGGCCGGAGGCCTTGATCGCCTGCTCGGTGGCGACGTGTTCGGAGGCGAGATCAAGGGGGCTTTCGTCGGCGTGGAGCAGACTGGTGTAAGTGAGAAGTTTTACGCCGGCGCGCTTGGCCGCGGCGACGACGTTCTGGTGCTGGGCGGTGCGCTGTCCGATCTCACTCGACGAGATGAGGAGCAGGCGGTCCACCCCAACCAGCGCCTGCTCCAGGGCGGTGGCGTCAGTGTATCCCGCCCGGCGCACGTTCACGCCACGGGCGGCGAGATCGGCGGCCTTGGCGGGGTTGCGCACGACGGCGACGATCTGGTTCGCGGGGATCTGTTCAAGGAGCTGGGTGACGACGAGGCGGCCGAGCTGGCCGGTGGCGGCGGTGAGGGCGATCATGGTGGCGGCGGGATGTTTTTGGTTCGCGGGGCGGTTCCGGGCTTGTCTCGGTTCAAATGCGCCCTTTGGTTACGAAAGAATACCGAAGATGCGACGCCCCTACAAGAGAGGTCTTTTTTGTCACCAGGTAACCCCGCGGTAACCGACTCGCACCATGCCCGCCAAACTCATCCTCCCACCCGTCGTGCCCGGTTCCGGCCACGAGACGCGCTGCCCGGTCCGCGATGTGCTCGACTGCATCGGCGACCGGTGGAGCCTGCTGACCCTGCTGGCGCTGGCCGACGGCACGCTGCGCTTCACCGAGGTGAAACGGGCAATCGGCGACATCTCGCAGCGCATGCTCGCGCAGACGCTGCGCGCACTGGAGCGCGACGGCTACGTCACGCGCGAGGTGCATGCCTCGGTGCCGCCCAAGGTGGAATACACGCTGACTGCACTCGGGGAATCGCTCCTGACGAAGGTCACACCGCTCATCCACTGGGCGAATGAAAACCACGGCCAGGTGCGGAAGGCCCGCAAGGCCTACGTGCCGCCCCAGGCGGCGACGGCGCTCTGAAGGCGCGCGGGGTCCGGCTGATTGAGGCAGGGGTGATTGGCATTACTACGCCTCTCCGCCACGAGCTGATCGTGCGCTGAGGGAGATGCGCACGCTCAGGATCTCGTAGGGCCGGTAGGCGAGTTGGGTGCCGGCGCGGATCGGGGTTGGCGACGAGCCGTCGAGGCCGCAGCGGGTGGCGGTCCAGCCGGGGGCAAGGCGGAGGGTGGCGGTGTTTTTGCCGTCGGCAACGGCACCGAAGTCCTGCGGACGATAATCCGCTGCTAGGGAGGAAGTGACGACGGCCAGCAGCCAGGCGAGGAGTCTGATCCGGATAAAATGGCCGAGGCTCAGGCGCCGCCGGACGCCCAGCGCAGGAGCAGCCAGAAGACGAGGATGATGGCGCCGGAGGTGGCGCAGCAGCCGAGGAAGCCGAGCGTGTCCACGCGGTCCCATTTGCAGAACTCCCACGACGAATGGGCGCCGAAGAGCTTGGTGTGATCGAAGCGGCCCGGCGCGCGGCGGGTTTCAGTCATGGCTGCGGCCTCCAGTTCGGGCGTGGCGCCGACCGGGGTCTTCATCTTCCCGTAGAACTGATCCACGCGCGCCCGGTCGGGCGGCCGGGTGAAGAGGCTGACGAGAATCAGCACGACGAAGGGAAAGAAACCGTCGAAGAGAAACTGGGCGGTCTCGCGACCGGCCGGGGTGAGCTGGGCGGGATTCAGGCCGAGCCAGGAGAGGGCGTAGCACTCGAAGTTGAAGCGGCCGCGGCCCTCCAGCGCGCTGGTGGGGTCGTCGGGGTTGCTGCGCACGACCTGTTTGAAGTAAACCGGCACGGGTTTGCCGGCCGGGCCCTCGACGGTCTGCACGAGCGAGGGATGGCGGGCCACGGCCTGAAACTGGGAGGCCGTCAGCGGGGCGATCAGGATGGCAAAGGCGGTGAGCGCGACCGAGGCCCACACGGCGGGCACAGTGAGGCGGCGCCAGAAGAACATCAGGATCACCGCGGCGCCGAAGGGAATGTTCACCGTCAGCACCAGCTTGATGAGCGTCTCGATGTCGTTCATCGCCTCGGCGGAAATCACCCCGAGCACGAGCACGGCGAAGATGGTCCAGCGGGCGGCGCGCACGGATTCCTCCTGCGTGGTCTGCGGGCGGAGGTGCCGCCAGAAGTTGCGGACGAAGAGCGAGGCGATGGCCAGGGCCTTGGCGGCGAGGGTGGACATCGTGCCGGCGAGAATGCCCGCGAGCATCAGGCCGATGAAGCCGGGCCCGAGCAGCCTGTTGGTCATGACACCCCAGGCCGCGTCGGGGTCGGCGAGACCGCCGGGGCCGAAGAGCGCGATCGCGATCAGGCCGGCGAAGGCCCAGAGGACGATCATCACGCGCTTCATGTAGGCGCCCGAGACGCCGCCGAAGCGGGCGGCGAACTCATCCTTGGCGGAGCCGTAGATGCCCATGTTGTGGCTCAGGCCGTGGATCTGCACGAGGCTGGCGAACAACACGGCGAAGATGAACAGCGGCGAACCGCCGCTGCCGCCGAACAGGTCGAACATGTCGCGCGGCACGCGCTCCTTGAGCTGGTCCCAGCCGCCGATGGCGTGGAGGCCGGTCGGCAGCAGCAGAATGGAAAAGACGATGATGAGCACACCCTGCAGCGCCTCGTTGAGCGCAGCGGCGGCCATGCCGCCGAGGATCATGTAGGCGCCGATCACCACGGCGAAGACGAGGTAGAACGGCAGCGAGGGCAGCACGGTGATGTAGCTGTGCAACTCGCCGCGGGCATGGCGGTCACGCAGGTCGGCGAGGCGCGGCTTCGCCTCGGCCGGCAGGGTGCCGGCGATCACCTGCTGCTCGAGCTGCTTGAGCTCGATGTAGCCGTCCACGGCCGCGCGCTCGGCCGCGGTCCACTGCGCCTCCGGCTTGAGCGTGATGGACGAGGCGATCTTGTAGGCGACGAAATTGCCGAAACCGAGCAGGGCGCAGGCGACGCCGACCTGAAACAGCGCGTAGAAGCGGCTGAGCCACAGGCTGCCGAGGCGGTCTTCAAACATGTCGGCCAGCGTCACGAGCCGCACGCGGCGAAACCAGGTGTTCATGAACCAGAAGTAGGGGTTCATGAAAACGGTCTGGAACGCGAACCACACGCCGGTCACGCCGCGCTGGAGCACGAGGCTGGCGGTGCTGACCGCGCCCTGGGGCTCGGTCGCGTTGCCGAAACTGAGGAAAAACTGGTAGGCCTTGCCGAGCTTGCGGCCGGCAAGGAAGAAGCCCTCCTCGCTCGCCGACTGGTGGGAGCTCCGCCAGCCGAACCAAAGAACGGCGCCAAGGTAGGCGAGGATGACGGCAAGATCGAGGACGTGGATGGGGCCGAGGGTCATGGGGCGGGGTGGGCGGAGGCTGGGGCGTGGGAGCCGGGGTGACCATGCAGTAACGACCAGACAGTCCGCCGGGAAGCCCGCATGAATCTAACTGTTACCCGATGGGGCCGTTGTGACGACTCCGGCGTGCGAAATGCTCGGGTTCGCACATGCCCACCCCTCCCTGCACTCCGCCAGCCTGCGGCCGGTCGAAACCGGAGGCGGCCGCTTGAGCGCCCCGCGCACCGTCCTCGTGGGCGTCGGCGGCTACGGCCGCGTGCATCTCCGGCACCTGCTGGATTTCCACCGGCGCGGTGAACTCGTGCTGGCGGCGGCGGTGGTTTTCCCGCCCGAACCGGACGAGACCGTGGTCGGGGATTTGCGCGCCGCCGGCTGCGAGATTCTGGCCAGCTTCGAAGCGCTGCTGGCGGCGCTGCCGCGGTTGCGCATTGCGTTTGCGGTCGTGCCCACGCCCATTCACCTGCACGCCACCATGACGCTGGCGCTGGTGCGTGCCGGCGTGGACGTCCTGGTGGAGAAACCCCTCACCGCCACCCCGGCCGACGTTGCGGCCATGGCGGAGGCGGCGGCGGCCAATCAGCGCCGCGTGGCGGTGGGCTTCCAGTATCTGCATGCGCCGGAGGTGCGCGCGCTCGGGCGGAAACTCGCGGACGGCGCGATCGGTGCCCTCCGCCGGCTGGTGGTGCATGCGGCATGGCCGCGCAGCCACGCCTACTACTCGCGCAATGCCTGGGCCGGCCGCCTCAAGCTGGAGGGCGCCTGGGTGCTGGACTCACCGGTGAGCAACGCCATGTCCCATTTTCTCATGGTGATGCTCAACCTGGCCGAGCGGGCCGGGGCGCCGCTCAACGAGCCCGTTAACCTGACCGCCGAGCTTTACCGGGCGCAGGCGATCGAGTCCTTCGACACCGCGATGCTCCAACTGCGGACGGTGAACGGAGTCAGGCTGGATTTCTACGGCACGCACAGCTCCGCCGCGATCGGCCGGCCCTCGCTTCGCATCGAGGGAACGAACGGCACCGCCGAGTGGGTGCAGGACAGCCATGCCTGCCTCGACGGACCGGGTGGACGTTGGGAGCAGACGGCGTTTCCGGAATCGGACACCCGGGAGCGCATGCTTCGCGATGTGCTCAAGTATCACCGGGGTGAGCCGGCGGAAGTCTGCACCATTGGCATGGCGTCGCTGCATGTGCGCTGCATCGCCGGGCTGCACCGCGAGTTTTTGGTCACACCGGTGCCGGCGGCCCACATCCGGCGGCACGAAGTGGACGGACAGGTCTTCTCCTACGTGTCCGGTTTGGACGAGGTTTTGCTGGCCGCGGCCCGCACGGGTCAGGGCCTGGCCGAGGCCGGCGCGGCCTGGGCGGTCAAACCCCGGACGGCACGTCTGCAACTGCGCGGTTGAGTTCGCGCGAGCCGGCCAGTCGGCGCAACGCCGGGCGGACCGCGAAGTAGATCACCGCGATCAGCAGCGGGGCGGTCAGGGCCCAGGCAGTGAAGGCATGCACGCCCGCCCAGCCGAAGCGTTGCAGGAATTCGCCGATGGTCGCCTCGCGGAACACGCGGAGCATTTCGGCCACGGAAAAGCGGTCGTCCTGCATGCGCCAGAGCCCCTCGCCGATGCGCACGTAAACGACGATCATCAGCAGGTGCGGCACCGTGAGCAGATAGTTGAGAGTCTGGAGCAGCGGCTGGTTGAGCCGCAGCCACAGCCCGACGCCGAGGTTGAGCAGCGAGGTGAAGCCGAGAAAGGGAAACAGCGAGCAGGCGGTGCCGACCGCGAGCGTGAGGGCGACTTTGTCGGGGGTGATCCCCTGGGTAAACAAGGCGACAATCGGCCCGCGGACGCGCCGCTGCCAAAAGCTCAGGCGGGCGGAGGCGGGCGGGTGGGTCACGCGAGCAGGTAAACGGCGACGGCGGCGACGGTCAACAGACCGGGCAGCGGCAGCGTGCCGGGATTGCGGCGGGCGAAGACCTCGTTGAGCGCGTTGGGCGCCCGGGCGGACACGGCAAAAAGCTCGCGCAGCAGGTAGGCGGCCATGGCGAGATTGCCGAGGAGGATGATCGCGACGAACCAGAGCAGGCGGGCGGGCAGGGACTGTTCCTTCCAGGCCACCCAAAGGTAGAAGCTGATGAAGGCCCAGTAGGCGTCGAACAGCGTGGCGATGACCCAGGGATCACGGATCGTGGCGCTGCGCGCGAAATCACCGAGCGGCTGGTGCAGGCTGGCCCAGGTCGTGACCCAGAGCATGGAGCCGATGATGACGAAGCAGAGGAGGCGGAGGAGAAGGATCATGGGACGGAGAACAGTGGACAGACGTCAGAGGCCAGCGCCCGAGCCGTGTCATCCTGAGCGCAGCGAAGGATCCAAGGGAACGGACGAGGGTGGCACGGTTCTCGGGGCACCCTTGGATTCTTCGCTGCGCTCAGAATGACGGGTTGCGCGGGTTACAACGAAAGATTGTTCGCCCGCGTGTGAAGCGTGTGGACGACGGAGATGTGGCGCATCGCGAAAGCGGCCTCGCAGTAGCAGAGGTAGTAGCGCCACTTGCGGATGAAGCGTTCGTCGAAGCCGAGGGCGCGGACCCGGTCGAGCTTGGCGTGGAAGCTGTCGCGCCAGATCCGCAGCGTCTTCGCGTAGTCGCGGCCGAAGTCGTCGAAGGCGTGGAGCACCAAGCCGCCCTTCTCGGCGAGCAGACCGTTCAGCCGGTTGACGGAGAGGAGGAGCGAGCCGGGGAAGATGTGCTTCTGGATGAAGTCCACGCCCGTGCGGAGCGCCTCATAGCGGTGGTCGGGCACGGTGATGAACTGCAGTGCGAGCAGGCCGTCGGGTTTGAGCAGGCGGTCCACGGCGGCGGCGAAGTCGGGTTGGTAGCGGTGCCCGACGGCCTCGAGCATCTCGATGGAGACGATCTTGTCGAACCGGCCGGTGATGTCGCGGTAGTCCTGCAGGCGAACCTCGACACGGTTTGCGAGGCCGGCGGCGGCGATGCGTTTCACGGCGAGGTCGTGTTGCTGCTGCGAGATGGTGACAGTCGTCACGCGGCAGCCGTATTTCGCGGCCGCATGGAGGCTCCAGCCACCCCAGCCGGTCCCGATCTCAAGGACATGGTCGGTCGGCTTGAGGCGGAGATGCTGGCATAGCGCGTCGTTCTTGGCCACCTGCGCCTCGTGCAGCGAGGCGTCGGCGCGCTCCCACTTGGCGGAGGAATACATCATGGTTTCGTCGAGCCAGAGCGCGAAGAAATCGTTGGAGAGGTCGTAGTGCTCCGAAATGTTGCGGCGGGCGATGGCACGGTTGTTGGGGCGCAACAAGTGGCCGATCCGGTCTGCGGCGCGGAGGAAATTGAGTGCGAGCGATTGGGCGCGGCGCGAGCCGGATAGCGTGGGCGCGTGCTCATGGTTGAGCACGAACCAGCCGACCACGGCGGTGAGGTCGGGGGTCTCCCAGTCGCCGTCGATATAGGACTCGGCGAAGCCGATGTCACCGTGGAGGAGACATTTCTTGAAGAAAGAGTCAGGCCGGCGGACCCGGACGAAGGCGTAGTTGCTCACCCCCGGAGCCACGCCGGCGAGGATGGCCGAGCGGTCGCCAAAGACGTGCGTGACGTCGGGCAGGTCGAGTTGCAGCCGGCCGTGGGGCATGCCGCGCAGGGCGGCGAGAATGGTGCGCTCGGCGAACAACGGACGGCGGACGGACAACGGGGCGGTGGAGGAGGTGACGGCTGAACTCATGAGGAAGGACCAAAGACTAGGGACTGAGGGACGAGGGACTGAGCCCGGCAGATTTGGGTGAAAGGGGATTGGGTGACGAAATTTCCGCAGTCCCTGGTCCTTGGTCTTTGATCATCGTGTCCCGCGCGATGCTCGCATGCGGCCGGTAGAGGGCGCGTTGATCGGCGGCGCGGGCAGACTTGGCGAACCAAGGGACATTCTTGAGCCACAAGCGCAGAGCGTGCCAGTGGATCAGGCTGATCACCTTGAGGGTGATGAGCGGATACTTGAGCGTGAACCATGCGAGGCGGCCGTCGGTGAGCGGCTGGCGCGGGCCGGCAAGCGTCGAGGTGAGCGTGCGCGCGGCGCCAATGTAATCGTCGATCTGGATCGAGAGGCGATCGCCGGGCGTGCGGAGTTGGAAGTCGAAGGAGACGTCCACGTCGCTGAAAGGAGAGACGTAAAAGTGCTTGGGCAGCCGCAGGCGGAAAGCGCCGTCGGCCAGCGTTGCGGGGCCGAGGAGATAGGGCTTCATCTCCTTGAAGGTGTTGGTCACCTCGGGGAGCGCGGCGACAGGCGTGCCGGAGCGGTCGTAGCAGAAGTAGAACGAGACCGGGTTAAAGAGATAACCGAGCACGCGGGGAAGCGAGACGAGCAGCACGCGGCCACCGGTGAGGTCGATGCCGTGCTGGGCGAGGTGCGAGACGACTCTCGATTTCAGATTTACGATTTCAGATTTACGATTGGCTGAATCAACCGCCGAGCCGTTAAATACGGATTCATGGGTCGGGAGGTAGTCGGCGTCGCGGAAGGAGTAGAGGTTGCGACGGTTAAAGGAGAACAGGCGGAGCTTCCGGTGCAACGTGTCGAGTTCGTCCAGATCGAGCGCGAAGAGGAAGATGCGATACACGAACCGGTGCGCCTTGGGCGCAAACCGGGCGTGCATGACATGGCACTCGTAGAGACAGGAATTCACCGTCAAATGTTACGGGCAACCCCCTGCCGGGGATGCAGAAACGTTGCGCCCGGCCCGGCAAATCCAGAATTAACGACGGTCAGGCCACCCAGGGGTCGCGGCCGAGCAGGAGCTGGGCGACGTTGACGGCGGACAGGAAACCGTCCTCGTGGAAACCATAGCGGGTCCAGGCGCCGCAGAAGTAGGTCTCGGTGGTGCCCTGGGCGGCGGCGTTGAGGGCGGGGATCTGGGTTTGGGCGCGGACGGCACCGAGCGTAAACAGCGGGTGCTCGTAGGCGATCGTGCGCAGCACCTTCTTCGGGTTGATGCGTTCGGCGCCGTTGATGGACACGAAGTAGTTTTCGCGGTCGGAAACGCCCTGCAGGCGGTTCATCCAATAAATGGTCATCGGCTCGATGGTGCCGGCGGCGCTGCGGGCGAGGGAGTAGTTCCACGCGGACCAAGCGAGCTTCGTGCGCGGCATGATGTCGGCGTCGGTGTGCAGCGTGGCGATGTTGGGCTGGTAGGGGAATTCGCGGAGCAGGCGCACTTCGTCGGGCGTGGGATCGGCGAGCAGGGCGAGGGATTCGTGTCCGTGGGCGGCGAGGATGACGCGATCGAAGTGCTCGGTGGCGCCGTTGGCGGTGGTGATCTCCACGCCACGGGTCGGGAGACTCGTGCCCCGGCCCGGGCGGCGCACGCGGACGACCTTGCTGCCGGTGCGGATCCGGTTGCGCCAGGGCGGGGTCATCCGTTTGACGTATTCCTGCGAGCCGCCGTCCACCGTCCACCACTGGTGTTGGGTGTGCAGTCCGAGGAAGCCGTGGTTGTGAAAAAAGCGCAGGAGCGTCCGCGCGGGGAACTGCAGCATCATGTCGGGTGGCGTGGACCACACGGCGCTGCTCATGGGCACGAGGTAGAGGTCGAGGAAGTCCGCGCCGTAGCCGCGGGCGCGCACGTAATCGGCCAGCGTTTGCGAGTCGATGGCACTGTCCTCCAGGGCGGCGACGGCCTCGCGGTTGAAGCGGTCGATCTGCAGGAGCATCCGGTAGAACGACGGACGCAGGAGGTTGCGGCGCTGGCAGAAGAGGTGGTTGAGCGAGGAACCACAGAACTCGAGGCCGGTGTCCTCGTGGCGCACGCTGAAGGACATGTCGGTCTTCTTGACCGGCACCTTCAGCTCGGCGAAGAGGCGGGTGAGCTGCGGGTAGGTCTCGTAGTTGAAGACCATGAACCCGGTGTCGATGGGGAGCGGGCGTCCGGTGCCGAGCTCCGGCACGGTGACAGTGTGCGTGTGACCACCGATGCGGTCGTGCTGCTCGAAGAGCGTGATCTCGTCGCGGCGGTGGAGAAAGTGCGCGCAGCCGAGTCCCGCGATCCCGCTGCCAATGATGGCGGTGCGGGGCATGTCAGGAATTTTCGATGTGGGCGATGCGCACGGGAGAAACTACGCCCCGACGTCTCGGACGGATTCAATAAAAAAGCCCCGCGGCGGAGGGCGCGCGGGGCGGGTGTGGGGCAGCGACCACCTTGTCGCTGCGCTCCAAGGCTACTTGGCGGCGTCGTTGGTGCCGGGGTGTTGGGTCTGCTCGGTGACGTCCTTGTGGATCGCGGGGCCGTCCTTCTTCTGGAGCTGCGCGGCGACGGCGGGCGTGTTGACCGTGGCGATCGCGATGGCGGCGGCGGTGGGGACGACTTTCTTGAGGGTGTTGATCTCCACCTGCACGGACGAGACGGAGAACTTGCGCACGGTGTCCTCGTGGGCGTTGCGCGCGGCCTCCTCGTAAATGGACTGCGGCACGGGCTTGAGGCCCCAGATGAAGCCGGTCCAGGAGAGGAGCTTCAGGCCGTAGTAGGTCGGATCAATTTCCCACCAGTAGAAACCGTTGCGCGTGGACGACTGGTAACGGTGGTGGTTGTTGTGCCAGCCTTCGCCGAGGGTGATGATCGCGAGGATGAAACTGTTGCGGGAGTCGTCGGTGGTGTTGAACCGGCGCTTGCCCCAGAGGTGGGTGAAGGAATTGATCGAGGCGGTGCCGTGGAAAAGCGCGGTGGTGCTGATGAAGAAGCCCCAGACGAGGAGCTGCGCGCCGCTGGTGCCGAGGCCGGGAGCGTAGGCTTGGAGGAGATTGCCGAGGACGAACAGACCCGTGGCGAAGAGTACGGGAACGACGATGTCGAAGCGGTTCAGCCAGACGAGCTCGGGGAACTTGGCGAGGTCCTTGACCTTGGAGTAGTCGGTCGGGAAGTTGCGCTTGCTGGTGATCCAGCCGATGTGCGACCACAGGAAGCCGTGCACATGCGGGGAGTGGGCGTCCTCCTCCTCGTCGGAGTGCTGGTGGTGGTGGCGGTGGTGGTAGGCCCACCAGAGCGGACCGCGTTGGACGGTGGTGCCGGTCCACAGTGCGAGCAGGAACTGTCCGAAGCGGGACGTGCTGTAGGTCTTGTGCGAGAAGTAGCGGTGGAAGATGCCGGTGACGGCGAACATCCGGAGCACGTAGAGCGCAACAGCGGTCCAGACGGCGAACCAGCTCCAACCCACCCAGATCACACCCAGGCAGCCCAGGTGGAGGATGATAAACGGAATGCAGCGGACCAGGTTGACGCCGTCGGGTTGGGCGCGGATGGATTCAGGCGATTCGACTGAGTAATCGGAATCGACCCATTGGACGAGGGAGGCGAAGAAACGACGCATGAGAGGAGGTGACGGGCGGCGAGGAAAGTTGCGCCACCGAGGCAGGGCAAGCCGGGTTTCTCACCCCGCCGCAAGATTGATGGAAACGCAGGAAGCCGTGGGCTTTCTGCAACGTGAAATCAGGCCGCCAGACGATCCGAGCGATCTGTTTTGCGATCACTTTCCGGCCGGCCCGGCGGACGCAGGGGTTCTCCCGAGTGGGTCTCGGCAGACGAGCCGGACGGGTCCGCCTCGGTGGCGACGAGGAGGGAGATCAGGCTGAGAGTGATGATGGCGGCTAGCATGGTGTGGGTTTCTTCGGACTCCGGTCTGAGAGCCGGCGAGGAATTTTGTTCCTGTTACGTTCACTGAACCCGGTAGGACTCAGGGAAGTTACAGAAGTCCGGCGACGAGGTCGGCGTCGCTGGGTCGGGGAAGAAGAAGCAATATCCCCGGCTTTACAAGTCGTGTGCCCATCAAAACCGTGCTAGAAATTTCGCGCGACCGCAGGATTAGCCCCGCTACCAACCTTCAGGCGGCGAAGGCTTTGGAGGCAAAATCGTTAAAGTTTCTCAGGGCGCCCGCACAGTCGTCCGCCCGGCAAAGTCCGCTGGTGTGCTGGGACAGGTCGGGCAGGGTCACCAAGGTGTGGTGCAGGGCACCGATCACAAAGTTGAGCCGCCAGACGAAATCGGTCGGCGGCAGGGCGGGTTGGTGGCGGCGCAAGGCCTGGCCAAACCGCGTCATCGTCGGCTGGAATAACTCCCGGAGCAGTGGGTCCAGACTGGGCTGTCGCTCGGAAAGCAGGCGTCCGATCAAACGCGGCGCGAGCTGGCCGGTCGCGGGCGAAGGAAGGAACAGCGGCCGGGCCAGCGCATCGAAGATTTCGGGCAGGGGAACCGGATCATCACCGAACCGGCTCTGGGCCACCGCAAGCAGGTCGAGTTGATCACGGTTGATCTGACCCAAGCGACGGCCGACCAGCTCTCGGTAGAGCCCGTCCAGATCATAGAAGTGGTAGTTGATCGCAGCGACGTTAACCTGCGCGAGACCAGTGATTTGGCGCAGCGTAACTCCCGTGCGACCGTATTGCGAAAACAGCGATTCGGCAGCACGTAGAATTCTTTCGCGAGTTGAGGTGGGCATTTTTGCCACAAGGAAACAATTATTTGAAGCAATTGTATGAATCAAGACTTCTCTCTTCTCGAACAAGATACGGTAAGGTTTTGATTTTGACCGCACCGGCTGTGGCGGAGCAGTTTCTAGGACGTGGAAGATGCCGCTTTGACCTCGCAGCCCGCCCAACCGATCGAACCGGGCCTTGTGTATTCGAAGTTTGAGAGCGAGCTTCAAGTGCGGCCGGACGACATCGACATGTACCAGCACGTCCACAGCAGCCGCTACATGGACTACGTGCTGGCGGCGCGGTTCGACCAGATGGAACGCTGCTACGGTATGCCAATGGCGGAGTTTCAGAAGCTCGGTTACGGCTGGGTGATCGCGTCCACGCAGATGAATTTCCGGCGGCCGCTCCTGCTCGGCGACCGGATGACGGTGCGCTGCTGGATCGAGAAATTCACCTCCATTGGCCTGCGCCTACAGTTCGAGATCGAACGACGACCCGAGGGCAAACGGAGCTGCGACGGCTGGTTTGACTACGTCATGATCTCGGTTGAGACGGGGCGTCCCGCGCGAATCCCGGAGCAGATTCGGCTGAAATACTCGATTTGAGAGCCCGCGTGCCGGCGCAGCTAAAATATTCCCCGGGAGAGGCTTCCTGTCGGCCTTCAAAAAATTCCCTTGCTAGTTGGGCCGGCATCAGCGTTCTTACGCGCCTCGTTAGAGACAGCGTTTTGATGACAGGATCTGGTGAGTCGTTGGCTGAGCGTTTGGCTTAAGTGATGATTTCGAAACCCAAGTTGGGAACGGACTGGCAGATGGCGACGGATCTACGAATTATCACATGAGCAATTCCAAACTCTACGTTGGAAACCTATCCTTCAAGACCACCGATGACGAGCTCCGCTCCTACTTCGGCCAGTTCGGCACCGTGACCGACACCTACGTCGCCATGGACAAGATGACCGGCCGCCCCCGCGGCTTCGCGTTCGTCACCATGGGCACGCCCGAAGAGGCCAAGCTGGCCATCGAGAAGACCAATGGTGTCGATCTCGGCGGTCGCGCCCTCCAGGTCAATGAGGCCCGTCCGAAGGAAGACCGTCCGGCTGGCGGCGGCTTCGGCGGCGGCGGCGGTCGTGGCGGCTTCGGCGGCGAGCGCCGTGGCGGTTACGGCGGCGGCGGCGGTGGTGGCGGCCGCGGCGGTTTCGGTGGCGGTCGCGACCGTTACTAAGCCTGCGCTGCAACCAGCAGCCCAGCCAATCTCAGGCGGAGCCCTCACGGCTCCGCCTTTTTTATTTTCCGGCCTGGGCGGAAAATAATCTCGCCGTAGCCCTCATGGCGCAGGCGGATGGTGGACACCGATTCACCGCATGCCCGCCCCTCAGAGCAAAGTTCGCCGGCATCTCGCGCAGCTTTCCGCCTGCACCCGCTGCCCGAAGATGCACCGGCCCGTTGTGGTCGGACGGCCGGTGGCGTCGCACATCCTGCTGGTGGGGCAGGCACCGGGAGACAAGGAGCCGAAGCTCGGCCGGCCCTTTGCGTGGACCGCGGGCAAGACGCTCTTCAGGTGGCTGCACGAGGCGCTCGGCTGGACGGAGGACGAGGCGCGTGACCGCATCTATTTTGCCGCCGTGTGCCGCTGCTTTCCCGGCAAGAAGGCCACCGGCGGCGACCGCGTGCCCGACGAGGACGAGATCGCCGCCTGTTCACGCTGGCTCGCGGCGGAGATTGAGCTGTTGCGCCCGGCGCTCGTGCTGCCGGTGGGCAAGCTCGCCCTCATGCAGTTCCTGCCGCCCGCGCCACTGTACGATCTCATCGGCCGACAGCTGCGCATCGACTACCGCGGTCACACGATGGACTGCATCCCGCTGCCGCATCCGTCGGGCGCCTCACCGTGGCACCGGATGGAGCCGGGCAAAACCCTCCTCCGCCAGGCCCTCGCGAAAGTCTCCGCGCATCCCGCCGTGCGCGCGGCGAAATGAAGTTGCCTTGCCGGTTTCGCAGCGCTGCCTTGCGCGCATGATTTTGCTCCGACGCTGCGCCGTCGTCATCCTTCTCTTCGGTGGGCTCACGCCCGGCCTCTTCGCGGCCAAGATCCGGCAGGCCACGCCGGTCGAGGGCGTCTATGCGGGCTACATCGTGACCGATGCCGCCACCGGCGCGGTGCTGCTGGAGGACAACGCCGATGTCACCAATCCGCCGGCCAGCATGACCAAGCTCATGACCTTCGCCGTGCTATACGACAAGCTGGCCGAAGGCGCAATCACGCTGCAAACCCCGGTGAAAATCGACGCCTCCGACGCCCGCATGGGCGGCACCCAGGTCTATCTCGACGCGCGGGAAACCTTTCCGGTCGAGGAACTGATCCACGCGATGATGATCCAGTCGGCCAATGACGCCTCGCATGCGCTGGCGCGGGCCGCCGCGGGCTCCGTGCCGGCCTTTGTCGAGCTCATGAACGCCAAGGCCCGTGCACTCGGCATGACGCACACGACCTTTCGCACGCCGCACGGGTTGCCTCCTGCCAGCCGGCGAGAGGCTGACGGCGACCTGACCACCCCGCGCGACTTTGCCCGGCTCTGCCGTTACCTCGTCCTGAGCACCGATGTGCTGAAATACGCCTCGATCAAGGAGCGCATGTTTGGCACCGGCGTGCGCGCCACGCCCATGCGCATGGACAACCACAACAAGCTGCTCGACCGGATCGCCGGCGTGGATGGCCTCAAGACCGGTTACACCCAGAGCGCCGGCTATTGCCTGAGCGCCACCGCCGAGCGCAACGGCCGGCGCGTCATCATGGTTATCATGGGCTCGTTCGGTCCCGGCCGCACGGTGGACAAAGGCCGGGCGCGCGACTTCAAGGCGATCGAGCTGATTGAGCAGGGGTTCGCCGCGCAGCCCTCCGCCCCGGTGGTGGTCAGCACGGCGCAACCCGCCCCGGCGAAATCCAGTTCCGCGGCCGCCCCGACGGAGGTCCCCACGGTGAAGACGGACCGCTCTCCCGCGCCGCCGGAACAACAATCCTCGACGCCAACGGAACCGATGTTCAAGTTCCGCGTCATTCCCCCCGAGAAAAAGCCGTGATCACCCCCTCCCTTCGTCCCTTCCTCCTTATCGTCTCCGGCCTGCTGGCCTTCGCCGTCGCTCCGCTGCATGCCCAGCGCGAGAGGCTGCCGCCCGAGGACCTTGCGATTGTCGAGAAACGCTGGCCCGAGGCGAAGAAGACCTACACCGGTCTCCGTTACATCGTGCTCAAGGCCGGCGAGGCCGACGGGGCGATGCCGAAGTCCGGCGACATGGTCAGCGTCGTTTACAAGGGCATGCTGCTCGACGGAAAAATCTTCGACCAGAACACGGCCGAAACCCCGCTCAAGGTCCGCGTGGACCGGGGCGATCTGATCGACGGGTGGGATGAGGCGCTCCAAAAAATGCGCAAAGGCGAGAAGTGGCTGCTCATCGTGCCGCCGGAGCTCGGCTACGGAGCGCGGGGCAAGCCGCCGACGATCGGCCGCTACGCCACGCTGGTGTTCGAGATGGAGCTGCTCGACTTCGGCAAGCAGCTGAAGTGAGTGGACCAGGTCCTGATGGCCCCTGAGGTGGAGCCCGCGCGGAGCGCGGGCTGACCGGTGCTCAGCCTGAAAACCTGCGCGGGGCGCAGGTTCCGCCTCCAGACGCCGCGTTCACTTCAGCATCTCGGCCAACAGTGGCTGCATCGCGTCGGCCCAGAGTTGATAGCCGGCCGGGCTCAGATGCAGCTGGTCGGGCATGATGGTCCAGGGGATGCGGCCGTCCTTGCCCAGGAACTGGGCGCCGATGTTGAGGAAGCGCACGTTCACGCCGTCATCGAGTTTGGCCAGCAGCGCGTTGGCCCGTTCGATGGCGGCCATGCGTTTGCCGGCGTCGCTGACGGCCGCCTCGGTGATGAGGCCGGTGGGGGTCCGTCGCGCATCTCGGGGAAAAATCGCGAGGAGCAGCACCTTGACGCCGGGGATCTTCGCGCGGATCAGCTCGACGATCTTGGTGTCAGCGGCCGCGATCTGGTCGCCAGTGTGCTGGCCGGCGTTGTTGGTGCCGAGCATCAGCACCACGACCTTCGGGGTGATGCCGTCGAGTTCGCCGTTCTCGATCCGCCAGATGACGTGCTGGGTCTGGTCACCGCCGATGCCGAAGTTGGCCGGCTGGTGTTTGCCGTAGTAATGTTCCCAGATATGCGGCACGCCGCGCCAGCCCTGCGTGATGGAGTCGCCCAGGAAGAGCAGCCCGATGGGGCCTTCTTTGCTACGGGCGAGAAACTGTTCGTGCATTTCAAAGAAACGCGCGTTGCCGACCTTCGGGATCGCCGCGGAGGCGTCCACCACTTCCGGCACAGGCGGCGGAGCGGAAGCGGTCGGGGTGCTGGGGGCGGCGGGGGCAGCCGGGGCGGCGGGCGTTGCGGTCTGTGCCGTCGCCAGGGTGGCGAGCAGACCGAGGAGGAACAGGGGGGCGAGACGGGATTTTTTCAGGGGCATAAAAGCGGCGGTCGGTCCGACCGGGGCCCTATGCCTAGGCGAAGAGCCGCCGGCGTTGCGACCAGAAACCGTCCGCACTGTAGAGAAAGAGCCCCGCCCAGATCACGGCGAAGGCCTGGAGCCGTGGGCCATCAAACGGTTCGTGATAGAGGAAAACACCGAGCAGAAACTGCACGGTGGGCGCGAGGTATTGCAGCAGTCCCAAGGTCGTGAGGCGGATACGCTGGGCGCCGTGCGCGAAGAGCAGGAGCGGCACCGCCGTGACCACGCCCGCGCTCAGCACGAAGGCCTGCGTGCGGAGATCGACCCGGCCGAGCGCGCCCGCGCCGGTGTGGTGCCACCACAGCAGCAGGCCGGCGGCGACGGGAAAGAGCAAAAGCGTCTCCACGGTCAGTCCGGCAATCGGCCCGAGTGGAGACTTTTTCTTCAGCAGGCCGTAGGTGGTCCAGGTGAAGGCGATGGTCAGCGCCACCCAGGGAAAGTGCCCCACGCGCACGAGCAGCAGCAGCACCCCGGCGACGGCGAGACTGATGGCGGTCCATTGCAACGGCCGCAGCCGCTCATGGAAAACCAGCGAGCCGACCGCCACATTGCACAGGGGCACGAGGAAATAACCGAGACTGGACTCGATCACCTGTCCGGCATTCACCGCCCACACATAAACGCCCCAGTTGAGCGTCAGCATCACGCTGGCGAGGAAGTTCAGCCCGACCGCCCGCACCCCGTTCAGGCCGGGCCGCAGCGAGGAAAAACTCCGCTGCCACGCGAGCACCCCGAGGAGAAAGACCAGCGACCACACGATGCGGTGGGCGATGAGTTCGACCGGTGAGACCGCCGTCATCTGCTTCCAATAGACGGGCACGGTCCCCCAAATCAGGAAGGCCCCGGCGGCGGCGAGGCCCCCGCGGGCGGAAGCGGGAGAAGGAGGTGTGGACGCGGACAAGCCGCCAAGGTGCGGTGGCCGGGGCGCGCCGTCAAACCGGCCCCGGGTGTGCGCAGTGAAATGACTCCCGCTGTGCGGCCGGGGAACCCACTTGGGAGAGGCGGGCCGTGGTCACACCACCACGGCCCGCCTGCGCTGACAGCTCACCGCGACGATTGGGTCACGACGAGAATCCTGTCCCCGGCCGGCTTGGCGGGTGAAGTGCGCAGCGCCACCACGGCCTCCCGGTCGGCCAGATGAAGAGAGCTGACGCCAGTGGCGTTGAACCGGACCACCAGGGTGGCAGCCGGGCCGGCAAGACCTTCCGCCGAGCGGGTGGAGTAGCCGCGGTAGAGCCAGGTTCCATCCGGCAGCGTGGCGCTCGGATTGCCGAGCCGCAGCGCCACCATCAGCCGGGAGACGCCACGGGTGACTTTGTCGTCGTTGGCGTGAACGCGGGCCGGCACGGAGGACACAGGAATTTCAGCGGCAGGGAGAACGAGGGTGGAACAAAGCGCGAGGAGCGCGAGGAGGCTGCGGCGGGTGATGGTTTTCATGGGAGGAGGGGTTGGTTGGGTGGAGTTGTCGTTCGGACACCGTGAAGCTGCGGTTGCTCGTCGCTGGTTTCGAACAACGGGGGGCCAACGGCTCGCCGACTCCGCCAGCAGCAACGTCCCGCCGGACCAACGGCTCGGCGTGTCCGTGAACAGCTCAGGAAACGCATGGACGCACCGCGGTCCGCCGCATACTCCTCGGGCATGAGCCGCGCCATCGCCCTCTGGATCATCCTGATTCAGGCATGCGTGTGGGTGCCAGCGGGGCGGGCGCAATCACCCGACCGGGACATTCGCCTCAAGCATGGAGACGATCCGCGGTGGGCCGCACCCGACTGGGATGACTCCGACTGGACGCCGATCAAATACACCGAGTATCCGGCCCGGGCGGGAATCTATTGGGTGAGAATACGGCTGGTGCGGCCGGATCATTCCACCGCTCCAGAATGGGTGGATCGTTACGAATACCTCTGGCCCTCGGGAACCAAGCAGGCCCCGATTGACGGCCTCTTCTTTTCCACGGTTTACAGCTTTGAGCTGTTTCTGGACGGCCAGCGCATAGCCACCGACGGGGTGGTGGGCCATGACCGGGCGAGTGAGGTGCCAGGCAAGCTGGACCATCTGGTCCGGCTGCCCGAGGGGGCGGCCCGGCGTCCGGTGCATGTGCTGGCCCTGCGGATGTCCACGTATCATTACAATTTCCCCGCCACGCAGATGAGCATCGGGTTCCAGCCGGTAAATTTCGCTCAACGCTTGCGCGAGGAGGCGCTTCAGCCGGTCTTTCCGCTGATCGGTGCGGTCGGCTCGCTGCTGATGACGGCGACCAGTCTCGTGCTGTTCTGGTTTATCGAACGGCGCAGGGCGCTCTGGTTGGTGAGCGTGGTGAGCCTGGTGCTGGCGGTCTTTTACGGCCTGATCGCCGTGCGCTGGGTTCTGCCCTACACCTACGACTGGCATTATCCGCGTTTGCTGGCCATCACCTGGGTGCTGACCTGCGCCAGCGTGTTGCTGATCTGGCTGCTCCTCGAGCAGTTTGCCGTGCCGCGCAAGCTTCTCTGGCTGGCGCTGTCGGCACCGTTGCTTGTCCTGGCCTGGCAGGCCTCGCCCATCTACGAACTGAAGGTGCTCTGGATCTGCCGCGCCATGCTCGTGGTTTTGCTGGCGGTCACCGGCTGGGCCTGTTGGCAGCATCGACCCGGCGCCTGGCTGGCACTTGCGGGTGTGGCCGTTGGGTTGCTCGTGGTGCAGACCGACCGGCGGGTGTTCCTTGACCCGACCTTCTTCCTGATGATCGAAGGCATTGTGCTGCTCGTTTTCGCCGCGCTCGGCGCGCAGGTGCAGGCCGAGCGCACGCGGGCCCGCGAGGCCCAGCTCACGACGGCGCGCCTGGAGACCGAGCTGCTCAAGAAAAATCTCCAGCCGCATTTTTTGCTGAACACGCTCACCGCGGTTGCCGAGGTCATTGAGCAGGACCCGCAGGGCGCGGTGGGTTTCATCGAGGACCTGGGTGCGGAATTCCGTTTGCTGGCGCAAATGTCCGGCGAGCGGCTGGTCCCGCTTGAGCGGGAACTTGAACTCTGCCGCCTGCACTTGAAGGTGATAGGCCGACGAACCGGCCGCGAAATCGGGTTGGTGACGGAGGACGTGAACGGGAGTTTGCCCGTGCCCCCCGCCCTGTTCCTGACCTTGATTGAAAACGGCCTCGTGCATCAGAGATGGGCGGCAGGATCTGCTTTCCGGCTTCGCTCGCGGCCGGAAGAAAAAGGGGTGAGCCATGTGTTTTTCTCGCCGGGAACCGCACGGGACGAGAACACCCGGCGCGGGGGCGGCACGGGGTTGCGCTATGTGAAGGCCCGGCTGGAGGAGAGTTTTCCGGGTCGGTGGACCTTCACCCACGGGGCCGTGGCCGGCGGTTGGGAGACCATCATCAGCTGGCAGACGGACCCGGTTTCTGGAGGCGTGCCATGAAGCTCGTGCTGATCGAAGATGAACCGCTGGTCGCGCAACGCCTGGAGCGCTTTTGTCGGGAGGTGCTTGGTGCCGGGCTGGAGCGACTGCATCGCGCCTCGTCCTTCGATGAAGCTGCTGCCTGGCTGGCTGAAAACACGGTGGACGTGGTGCTGCTGGACCTGAACCTTGAGGGACAGGATGGCATGGAGCTGCTCAAGCGCAGCGTCGCGTCCTCGTTCCACACGGTGATCGTCTCAGCCAACACCGACCGGGCGCTGGAGGCGTTCCAGTATGGCGTGCTGGATTTCGTGCCCAAGCCTTTCACCCGGGAGCGACTGGCGCAGGCGCTGTCCCGTGTGCGCGGCCCGGTGACTCGGGCCGGCCAGGCGGCGCGCAACCTCGCGGTGAAGAAGGCCGGCCGCATCGAGCTCGTGCCGGTGGACGACGTGCTCTACGTGCAGGGAGCGGGCAACTACTCGGAGCTGGTCCTGGCCGACGGCCGGAGGGAATTGCACGACAAAACGCTGGAGAGGCTGGAGGCGCTGCTGCCGGAAGACTTCGAGCGCACCCACAAGAGCTATCTCGTGCGGCTCAGCGCGATCAAGGCGCTCCACGCCAGCGAAGGCAGCCACTACGAATTGGAACTGAAGAACGGCACCTGCCTCCCGGTGGGGCGCACGCGCTACAAGGAACTGCGCGAGCGGCTGCTCTGAACGGTCACTTCGCCGCAGGCGGCGCCAGCTTGGCGGACTGCCAGGCGAGGAAGCGCCACTTCCCGCTCTCGTTGCGCCAGACGGCGAGCACGCTCAGGTCGCTGGCGAGGGCACCGGAAGCGCTTTTCGCCTTGATGGTCATCCTGGCGGTCATGAGCACGATGGCGGGGGAGGCGACGTGGAAGTCGCGCTGCTGATAGTCGTAGATCTCGTAGACGGTTTTGCCCGACACGAGCGCGCCGACGTAGGCGGCCTTGCGGTCGAGTTTGCCGTTGGAGTGGGTGTAGAGGAGATCGTCGGAGAATATCGCGTCGAGGCGGGCGGCGTCGGCGGCCTTGATGGCGGCGACGCGTTCGTCGTCCGCCGCGCGCACGGCGGCGAGGATGGCGCTGTCGTCGGCACGCGCCAGGAGGGCGGCCGTGAGGACAAACAGCCAGGCGAGGCAACGGGGCAGGGTGGGGCGGATCATGGGGAAGGGGCGCAGGACCTTTTCACCGGCTGAGGCCGGCCGTTGTCGTCGATGGCGACATAGGTGAAGGTGCCCTGCGTGACGCGAACGTGTTCGCCGCCTTTGTGGCGCTGGGCCCAGGCCTCGATGGCGATGCGCATGGAGGTGCGCCCGACCTTCAGCAGCGAAGCGTGGCAGCTCACGATGTCGCCGACATAGACGGGCTGGTGGAACTCCATCGCGTCGATGGCGACAGTCGTGATGCGGCTCTTGGCAACGTTGCGGGCGAGGATGGCGCCGCCGAGGTCCATCTGGGAGACCATCCAGCCGCCGAACATGTCGCCGTTGGAGTTGGTGTTGGCCGGCATCGCGATCGTGCGGATCACGAGTTCGCCTTGGGGAGCGGGCGGGGTGTCGGACATACCGGGAGCCAATCACGCCCGGGCGGCGCGCGCAAGTTTCGCGAGTTGCTTGCGTAGCAGGCGGGCGCGGGCGCGCAGGGCGGGGGTTTCGCCGTGCGCTACACATTCCTCGACGAGCTGTGCCGCGGCGACCCTTTCGGTTGCGAATCCGGGGGCGAGGCTGAGCTGCACGATGCAGTCGAGGGCGACGGCCTTCACGATGCTGCTGCGGTCTTCCATCCAGCCGCGGGCCAGGGCCAGAGCGCGCCGGCGCTCGGCGGCGGTCAGGTTGGTGAGGCGCGGCAGCATTTCACAGAGGTGGGAGCGCACGATCCAGTGGTCGAGCCGAGCCACGCGAGTGAGCAGTTCGCGCTTGTAGGGCAGGAGCAGGTCGGGGCGTTGCGCGGAGACGGTCTTGAGCGCACCGGAGGCCCGGTTGCGGAGGTTTACGTTGTCGTCGGCCAGTCCGTCGAAAAGCTCGTCCACCCGCTCCGGCTGCGCCAGCACCAGAGCCGCGGCGGCAGCCACGCGAGGTGCATCGTAGCGCAGACCTTCGGCAAGCAGGTCGAGGGGCGTGGGCATGGCGGGAAAATGGGGCTGCCCGTGGCCGATGTCCACCACCCGGGCAGACTTTGGCATTGTTTCGGATGCGCCAAACGCGGTATGACACGCCCCATGTCCGTCACTTCCCACGCCGTGTTCCGGCGTCTGTTCAACGAAATCGGCACGGTCGATCAGGTCGGCATCGAGGAACGCGTGGCCAAATACACCACGCGCAGCATCAAGAAGGCCGCCAAGGTGCAGGGCCTCAAGCTGGCGGCCTCGATGGTCGATCTCACCACGCTCGAGGGCAAGGACACCCCCGGCAAGGTCGCCTCGCTCTGCCAGAAGGCGCTCGCGCCGCACGACGGGCTCGATTGCCCGCAGGTCGCCGCCGTCTGTGTCTATCCCTCGATGGTGAAGCACGCGCGCCGCGCGCTGGGCGAGGACACGGCCGTCCGCATCGCGTCGGTCGCGACCGCCTTTCCGTCCGGCCAGGCCCCGCTGCGCACCCGGCTCGCCGAGGTAAAGGCTGCGGTGGCCGATGGCGCTGACGAGATCGACATGGTCATCAATCGCGGAGCCTTCCTCGCGGGCGAGTTTCAGGAAATGCAGGACGAGATCGCCGCCGTCGGGCAGGCCTGCGGTGACGCCACGCTCAAGGTCATCCTCGAAGTGAGCGAGTTGGAGACCTACGACAACATCCGCGCCGCCTCCTTCCTTGCGATGCGCGTGATCCGTCCGAACGACTTTATCAAGACCAGCACCGGCAAGACCTCGTTCAACGCCACGCTCGGCAACAACCAGGTGATGATCGAGGCCATCCGCGACTTCTACCTCGAGACCGGCACACCCATCGCGATGAAACCCGCCGGCGGCATCCGCACCGCGAAGCAGGCGCTGCAGTTCCTCATCGCCGTCAAGGAGACGCTCGGCGACGCGTGGCTCAACAACACCCGCTACCGCTTCGGCGCCTCCTCGCTGCTGAACGACCTCCTCCGCCAGCTTGAGAAGGAAAAGACCGGCGCCTACCAGGCCCCGTATTACTTCAGCGAAGCCGCGGAATCCTATTAAACCCACACCACCCGTCATCCTGAGCGCAGCGAAGGATCCAGTCACCCAACCGCCGCCACACACTGGATTCTTCACTTCGCTGAGAATGACACGCTTCTAAAATGGCCACTTTGTCCCTCCCCAAGAAACGCCCCGCCTCCCGCTCCGCCGGTCGCCCGCTGCCCGAACTCATCTTTGGCGACCTTTGGGAATACGATCCCGCGCCCGAGACCGCCGACCCGAAGCTCAAGCCGCGCTACGACCTGTTCATTGGCGGCAAGTTCGTCGCGCCCGCTTCGGGCAAATACTTCGACTCCATCAACCCGGCCAACGAGACCAAGCTCGCCGAGATCGCGCAGGCCAACGCCGCCGATGTGGATGCCGCCTACGCCGCGGCGCAGAAGGCCTTCACCACGACCTGGGGCAAGCTGCCCGGCCGCGAGCGTGCCAAATACATCTACCGTCTCGCCCGCCTGCTCCAGGATCGCGCGCGCGAGTTCGCCGTCGCCGAAACGATGGACGGCGGCAAGCCGATCAAGGAGTCGCGCGACTTCGACGTGCCGATGGCCGCCGCGCATTTCTTCTACCACGCCGGCTGGGCCGACAAGCTCGACTACGTCGCGCCCGGCCGGAAAGTCGCGCCGCTCGGCGTCGTCGGCCAGGTCATCCCGTGGAACTTCCCGCTGCTGATGATGGCGTGGAAACTCGCGCCCGCGCTGGCGATGGGCAACACGATCGTCATCAAGCCGGCCGAAACGACCAGTGTCACGGCGCTCAAGTTTGCCGAGATCATCCAGGACGCCGGCCTGCCGCCCGGCACGGTCAACATCGTCACCGGCTTCGGCGACACCGGTGCCGCGGTCATGAACCATCCGGCGGCGGTGAAGGTCGCGTTCACCGGTTCGACCGAGGTCGGCAAGATCATCATGCGTTCGCTCGCCGGCACGGACAAGAAGATGACCATGGAGCTCGGCGGCAAGGCGGCGAACATCGTGTTCGACGACGCGCCGCTCGACCAGGCCGTCGAGGGCATCGTCAACGGCATCTTCTTCAACCAGGGCCACGTCTGCTGCGCCGGCTCTCGCCTGCTCGTGCACGAGCCCGTGGCCGCCGCCGTGCTCGCGAAGCTCAAGACCCGCATTCGCACGCTGCGCGTCGGTGACCCGCTCGACAAGAACACCGACATCGGTGCCATCAACTCGCGGGAACAGCTCACCCGCATCGAGAAGCTCGTCGCCGCCGGCGTGAAAGAGGGGGCGGATATGTTCCAGCCCGCCTGCAAGCTGCCGACGAAAGGTTACTACTTCCGGCCGACGGTGTTCTCCGGCGTCAGCATGAGCCATCGCATCGCGCGGGAGGAGATTTTCGGACCCGTGCTCAGCGTGCTCACGTTCCGCACGCTCGACGAGGCCGTGGAGAAGGCCAACAACACCGCCTACGGCCTGAGCGCCGGCGTGTGGACCGACAAAGGCTCGCGCATCCTCAAGATGAGCACGGAACTCAAGGCCGGCGTCGTCTGGGCCAACACCTACAACAAGTTCGACCCCACGTCGCCCTTCGGCGGCTACAAGGAGTCCGGCTTCGGCCGCGAGGGCGGCCGCCAAGGCCTGCTCGACTACTGCAAGCTGGTCTGAGGCCGATGCCCCGTGACTTCGTTGCTCCCACCGAATGCCCCGTTTGCGGCGCAGCCGTGCCGCGGAACGCGCGGGCCTGCCCCGGTTGCGGGGCGGACGAGCGTTCGGGCTGGAATGAGGAAGCGACGCGTTACGACGGGCTCAACCTGCCGGACTCGGCGTTCGAAGACGAGCCACCCGCACAATCGCGCCGCGCGCCGGGTTGGCTCTGGCCGCTGGTCGGCTTCGTCACCCTCGCGGCGATAATCGCCGCCTTCATCTTCCGCTGATTTCATGGACGACAAGAAACTCATCACCGCGCCGCTCAAGACGGACAAGATGCCCCCGGGCATTCCCTACATCGTGGGCAACGAGGCGGCGGAGCGCTTCAGCTTCTACGGCATGCGCGCGATCCTCGTCGTGTTCATGACGCAGTATCTCATGAACTCCTCCGGCCAGCTCGACGTGATGTCGGAGCGTGAGGCGGCGGAGAACTATCACCTGTTTCTCTCGTTGAATTACTTCCTTCCCGTGTTCGGCGCGATCCTCGCCGACGCCTTCTGGGGCAAATACCGCACGATCTTCTGGCTCTCGCTCGTGTATTGCGGCGGACATCTTGCGTTGGCCATCGACGATACGCGCCTCGGTCTGGGCATCGGCCTGACCCTCATCGCCATCGGTTCGGGCGGCATCAAGCCCTGCGTCTCGGCCAATGTCGGCGACCAGTTTGGTGCGAGCAACCAGCACCAGCTTTCGAAGGCCTTCAGCTGGTTCTATTTTGCGATCAACGCCGGCTCGATGATCTCGATTCCGCTCACACCGGTCCTGCTCAAATACGCCGGTCCGGGCTGGGCCTTCGGCGTGCCCGGCATCCTGATGGGCATCGCCGCGGTCATCTTCTGGATGGGACGCTACAAGTTCGTGCACATCCCGCCGCCGGGGCGCTCGTTCTTCCGCGACAACTTCAACCGCGAGGGCCTCACGATCATCGGCCGCATCGCCGTCATCTACGTGTTCGTGGCGATCTTCTGGTCGTTGTGGGATCAGAGCGGCGGCGAGTGGGTGCTGCAGGCGGAGAAGATGGACCGGCAGGTTTCGCTCTTCGGCTGGAACTTTGAGATCCTCTCCTCGCAGATCCAGACGCTCAACAGCGTCTTCATCCTCGTGGGCATCGTGTTCTGTCCCTACGTGCTGTATCCGTTCATCAACCGGTTCTACCGGCTGAACGAATTGCGCAAGATGGGCATCGGCCTGGTCGTGACCGCCGCATCGTTCCTGATCAGCGCCTGGATCGAATCGCGCATCACCGCCGGGTTGAAACCCAGCATCGCCTGGCAGGTGCCGGCCTATGCCCTGCTTTCGCTCGGCGAAGTCATGGTGTCGGTCACCTCGCTCGAGTTCGCGTACACCCAGGCGCCGAAGCGCATGAAGTCCATCATCATGGTGCTCTACCTGTGGGCGATCTCCGCGGGCAACCTGATCACCGCGCTCGTGCACAAGTTCATCGCCAACGAGGACGGCAGCTCGAAACTCCCGGGCGCGACCTTCTACGTGTTCTTCTCGGCGCTGTGCTTTGTCACCGCGATCGTTTACGCCTTCGTGGCCAAGTTCTATAAGGAGAAAACTTTCCTGCAGGACGAAGCTCCCGCCAACCCCTGATCCTTTTCGCCATGGCTACCCGACTCCCCATCACCAAAACACCCAAGGTCTATGTCGGCGGCGCCTTCATCCGCTCCGAGAGCGCGCGCACCTTCCCGCTCAAGGACGCCACGGGCGCCTTCTTCGCCAACATCCCGCAGTGCACCCGCAAGGACCTGCGCAACGCCGTCGAGGCCGCCGCCAAGGCCGGCCCCGGTTGGGCGAAGCGCACGCCCTACAACCGCGGCCAGATCATCTACCGCCTCGCCGAGATGATCGAAGCGCGCAAGGCCGACATGGCCGACGCCCTGATGCTGGGCGGCGCGACCAAGGCTGCGGCCGCGAAGGAAATCACCGCCACCATCGACCGCCTCATCTACTACGCCGGCTGGGCCGACAAATACGAACAGGTGCTGGGCAACGTGAATCCCGTGGCCTCGCCGCACTTCAATTTCACCGTCACCGAGCCGATGGGCATCATCGGCGTGCTCGCCCCCGACGAGGCGCCGTTGCTGGCCCTGGTCTCGCTCATCGCGCCGGTCATCACCAGCGGCAACACGGTCGTGGCGCTCGCCTCGTCCACGCAGCCGTATCCGGCCATCGTGCTCGGCGAGATGCTCGCCACGAGCGACCTGCCCGGCGGCGTGGTCAACCTGCTCACCGGCTTCCGCAAGGAGATCGTGCCCACGATGGCCACTCACACGCACCTGCGCGCCATCGTCGGCGTGGCCAGCGCCGACGAACGCAAGACCCTCAAGCTCGGCGCCGCCGAAAGCGTGAAGCGCGTGAAACTGCACAAGGCTGAGGAGCCCGTGGACTGGTTCTCCGAGAAAACCCAGGGCCTCTACGACCTCCGCGACACCCTCGAATTCAAAACCACCTGGCACCCGGTGGGGGCGTGAGTATGAGCGACCAGTCACCCGAAAGTAAAAACCGGCAGATGCTGCTAGTCTGGTGGATCGTCTGGGCGGCGGTCCTCGTCGGCCTGTTGGTGATCTATTTCGCTCTCGGGCGTGGGCCGATCAAGCCCACGCCGGACAAGGACGTGCTCAAGCATCTCATCGGGCTCGTGCCGCTTTTCGTCAGCATTGTTATCCGCTGGCTGGTGCTGCCGCGGTTCGACAGCCTGCCGCGGGCGTTTCCGCTCTACATCGTCGGCCTCGCGCTGGCGGAAAGTTGTGGCATTCTCGGCCTTTTCCTCGGCGGACCGTTCCGCGACGATCTCTTTGTGCTCGGCGTGCTGGGGGTGACCCAGTTCGTGCCGATCTTTGCCCGGCAACTGATCAAGCCGAAGGCGCAGGGCTTCATTCCGAACAACTGAGGTTTCTTTCTTGGAAACGTCATCCTGAGCGGAGCGAAGGATCCAAGGGAATGAGGCGAGCTAACAGCGCCTGCTTTGGCTCGGCTGTATCACGGATTGACGGAGGTGACTCCACACCCCGCCCGCGGGCACCCCTCTCAAGAGGGGATCTGGTGGAACGGGCGTAACAATGGCAGCGCGGGCCTGCTGGAGGAGTCTGAAGCGAGATTTTAGGCGCTCAACTTCCCGGTCTCGGCGAGACGCTCGATGAAGATCCAGCAGCGCTTGGTCTGCGTTTCGACGGTCTTGGCGTCGGTGATGTAGCGGATGATCTGCCGGCGGATGGCGACGCTGTGCGCCAGCCAGCGAACACGGAGCTGCGGGCGGTTCTGAAAGGCGCGGGTGAGTTCGGCGGGCAGCTCAGGCTCGCGCGAGGCCGTGTCGGGTTCGAGCGTGAAGCGGATGGTGTCGCCTGCGTCCACGTCGGCACCGCGCAGGAGCTCGGTCTTGAAGGCCAGCTTGTAGTGGCCGCGTTTGCCGGGCAGGAGCGTCACGCGGTCGAGGTCGTCGTTGAAGCGCAGCACCGCATTGAGGCCGAGCCCGCCGCCCCTGATGTCGGCGCGGGGCAGGTTGAGCGCGTCCACGCTGCGTTTCGGCAGGTCCACCCAGCGCACCAGGGCCACCTTGTAGAGCTTCGCGCGGAATTCACGCATGGTCGCGGCGCCGCAGGAAGCGGGCAATCTCGCGCGCCGTGGGCATCCCGCTGGCGGTGCCGTGGCGCGTGACGGCGAGCGCGGCGACGGCGTTGGCGAAGTGCGCGGCCTCGAAGACGTTCTTGTTGAACTTCACGAGCCCGGCCGCGAAACCGCCGACGAAGGCATCTCCCGCGCCGGTCGTGTCCACGGCGTCCACGCCGTGGGCATTCACGCGCGCATAGACGTCGGGTTGCGAAACAAAGCAGCCGCGGGCGCCGAGTGTGACGATGACGATGGGCACGTTGAAGGTCCGGCAGAGCGCGTGCAGGCGATCGGGGGCGAGGCGGAGGAGGGCCTCGGTGGTGAAGTTCTTCAGGCCGCTGCGGGGCGAGCGGTTCACGAGCGCGACGAACTCGGCCTCGTTGGGGATGAGCACCTCGACGTGGCGCAGGATGGCGAGATCCACTTTCGCGTGCATGGGTGCGGGGTTGAAGATCGTGACCGCGCCCTGGCGCCGTGCGGTGCGCAGCACGTGCGCGGCGGTCTTCATGTCGCTCTCGGCCTGGCAGACGACGACTTCCGCGCCGGTCAACGGGCGGATCGGGACGTCGCGGATGTGGAGGGCGAGGTTGGCGCCGAGCGCCACCAGGATCTGGTTCTGGCCCGCGGCGTTGATCGCGATGGAAGCGACGCCGGTGGGCTCTTTTTTCTTCACCACGAATTCCGCGCGGACCCCGTGCTGCCGGGCAAAGTCCCGGGCGCCCGCGCCGGCCGCGTCGTGGCCGATGGCGCCGATGAACAGGGTGGGCACGCCTGCCTGGGTCGCGGCAACCGCCTGGTTGAAGCCCTTGCCGCCGGCGCCGGGCCGCAAGTCGGCCGGCAGGGTCTCGCCGGGCCGGGCAAATTCCGCGACGTAGAAGGAGAGGTCTTGGACGTAGCTGCCGACGATGACGACGCGTGCCTTCATGCTGGGATTTTCGACGTGGAGACAGCAGCGTGCGCGGCGCGGTGCGGCGGGTAAAGTGTTTCCTTGGCACCCCTGCATTTTTAACAGCCGGGGAACGTCCGCCCGTCGGCCCTCCGGAACCGTTCGTCCTAACCGCCGTGCCCCGGCCGGCCGGGCAAAGACACGCTGGGGCCATGTCATCAGCGGTTACCACGGCGCCGGCTTCCTCGTTGTCCCGACGGGACGGACTTGCCGCGGGCCGGGGGGCCGTGGTTCGCTGCGCAGCGATGACCGTCGATCCCGAGGCCAAGCTGGAACGCGCCAAGCACCGGCTCTATGTGCTGGGCCAGGTGACCGGCTGGGGGAGCCTGCTCGGCATGCAGCTGCTGATGCAGGATGCCGTGGATTCTGCCAGCCGGACCTCCCTGCACGACCAGGCGGTTCTGAGCATGATCATCCTGCAGGGGCTGCTGTTGACGCACTACGCCCGGCCGTTGATCCGGCGGTGGGGCTGGTTGCAGCACGGCTGGGCGGCACTCTTGCCGCGCGTCCTGGGGCTGGCTTTCGTCATGTCGCTGGTTTGGACGGTGGTCGGATTCGGTTACATTTACGGGGTGCTGGGCGAACCGTGGCACTCGGACCGGTTCACCATCACGCTCGGCATGATCGCCTCGACGTTCAACGGCACCCTGCTGTTTTGCGGCTGGTTCAGCCTCTATTTCATCTACCACACGTTCGAGCGGCTCCGCCGCCTGCAGTTGGAGCAGCTGCGCCTGGCGGCCAGTGCCAAGGAGGCCGAGTTGCGCGCGCTGAAGTCGCAGGTCAACCCGCACTTCCTGTTCAACTCCCTCAACAGCCTGCGGGCGCTCATCGACGAGGACGCCCCGCGGGCCCGGGAGTCGGTCACCCGCCTCGCCAACATGCTCCGCTACTCGCTCCAGTCCGGCCAGCAGGAGACCGTGCCGTTGGAGGAGGAGATCCGTATCGTCGAGGACTACCTCGCCCTTGAGATGATCCGGCACGAGGACCGCCTGCGGGTGAAGTGGGCGCTGGACGACGAGGCGCGGGTGATGTCGGTGCCGCCCATGTTGCTGCAGACCCTGGTGGAGAACGCCGTCAAATACGGCATATCCACCCGGCGCGAAGGCGGGGAAGTCACGATCGCCGCGGCCTTGGAAGGCGACGACCTGCACATTCGCGTGATCAATCCGGGTGATCTTTCCAGCCCGCCCAGCCCGGCCGCGGCCAAGGCCGGATCCTCGACCGGGGTTGGCCTGCGCAACGCTTCCGAACGGCTCCAGCTCCTGTTTGGCGACCGGGCCAAGCTCAGCCTGGCCGCCGAACCGGCGGGTTGCGTGACCGCCCACGTGCTCATTCCCTCCCTCAAGAACTCCTTCCGGTCCGTCCGATGAAAGCCCTCCTGATCGACGACGAGCGCCTCGCGCGCAACGAGCTCCGCCGCCTGCTGGCGGCGCATCCCGACATCGAGATCGTGGGCGAGGCCGTGGATGTGGACGATGCCGCGCAGAAGGTGGCCGAACTCAAGCCCGGCCTGCTGTTCCTCGATGTGCAGATGCCCGGGGCGGACGGCTTCAGCCTGTTGGAACGGCTTGAGCCGCCGCTGCCGGCCGTGATCTTCACGACCGCCTACGACGAGTTTGCCGTGAAGGCCTTTGAGTTCAACGCGCTGGACTACCTGCTCAAGCCCGTGGATCCCAACCGGCTGATCGCCGCGCTGGAGCGGCTGCGGGCCCGCGAAGCCGCCCCCGCCGGCTCGGCCTCACCGTTGTCCGTCTCGCGGCTCACGTTGGAGGACAAGGTCTTCGTGCGCGAGGGCGACCGCTGCTGGTTCGTGCCGGTTAAGAGCATCCGCCTGCTCGAATCCGAGGGCAACTACACGCGCCTGCACTTCGACGACAACAAGCCCCAGCTCTTCCGCTCGCTCACCGCGATGGAGGAGCGGCTCGACCCGCGAAACTTTTTCCGCGCAAACCGCAAGCAGGTCATCAACCTCACCTGGGTCGAGGGCATCGAGCCGTGGTTCAGCGGCGGCCTGCTGGTGAAGCTCAAGGGCGGACTCAAGGTCGAGCTCTCCCGCCGCCAGGCCCAGGATTTCCGCGAACGCATGAGCCTATGAGCAACCCATAGGCTCCTATAAGACCTTTAGGACCCATAGGACCTATAAAAAGCAGCCCTTCTCGCACACAACTCACCCACTTCATGATCGAAGCCCGCCAACTCACCAAGACCTTCAAGGACAAGAAGCGCGGCCTGATCACGGCCGTGGGCGACGTGTCCTTCACCTGCCAACCCGGCCGGATCTACGGCCTGCTCGGCGCCAACGGCGCGGGCAAGACTACGACCCTGCGCATGCTGGCGACGTTGCTGAAGCCCACCAGCGGCGCCTGCACGGTGGCCGGCCACGACACCGCCACTGCGCCCGAGAAGGTTCGCGCCAACGTCGGATTTCTCGCGGCCAGCACGGCGCTCTACGGCCGGCTCTCGGCCCGCGAGATGATCGCCTATTTCGGCCGCCTCAACGGCATGGATGAGCCGGCCATCGTCGCGCGCATCCGGGTGCTGGCCGACGAGCTCGGCATGCATGATTTCCTCGACCGGCGCTGCGACAAGTTTTCCACCGGCATGAAGCAGAAGACCTCGATCGCCCGCACGCTCATCCATGACCCGGCGGTGATGATCTTCGACGAACCCACGCTGGGGCTCGATGTCATGACGGCGCGTGCGATCGTGAAGTTCGTGCGCCAGTGCCGCGATCGCGGCAAGACGGTCATCTACTCGACGCATGTGATGAGCGTGGTGGAGAAGCTTTGCGACACCATCGGCATCATCCATGGGGGAAAACTCGTGGCCGAAGGCACGCTGGCGGAGCTGCAGACGCGGTTCGGCGAGCGCGACATGGAGGAAATTTTCGTGCAGGCCGTCGGCGGCGAGGCGGCTCTGGCCGCCGCACTCAAGGACTGAGGACCCGATCATGAACTGGAACGCCATCGTCACCGTTTATCTCAAGGAGCTGAAGGATTCGCTGCGCGACCGCCGCACGCTCATTTCGATGATCGTCGTGCCCACGCTGCTCATGCCCATCATCATGTTTGGCGCGGGCCTGGTGATGTCGAAGGTTGTCCGCAAAGCCCAGGCCGAGGCCACGGCGCTGGTTATCGTGGGTGGCGCTGATTCGCCCGGCATCGTCGCCGCGCTCAAGGCGGATCCGAAGTTCCGGGTCGTCGAGGCGCGCGCCGACTACAAGCAGATGGTGTCGGAAAAGCAGATTCGTCTCGCCGTCGAGATTCCGCCGGGTTTCGAGGCGTCGCTGAAATCCGGTGAACCGCAGGCCGTCACGCTCTACCACTATCAGGGGGAGATGAAGTCCGGCATGGGTGTCGGCGAGGTGGACCGCTTTTTCCGCGACCTGCGCGAGAAGACTGTCGAGGCCCGTCTCGCGGAGCGAGGTCTCTCCAAGGACTTCGTGCATCCCTTCGAGATCAAGCGCGAGAACGTGGCCCCGCCCGCCAAGGTCGGCGGCAACATCATCGGTGGCATCGTGCCCTACATGATCATCATCCTCTGTTTCACGGGCGCGATGTATCCGGCCATCGACCTGACGGCTGGTGAAAAGGAACGCGGCACGATGGAGACGCTGCTCTGCAGCCCGGTGCACCGGGTGAACATCGTGCTCGGCAAGTTCCTCATGGTCATGACGGCATCGGTCGCGACCATGGCGCTCACGCTGGTCTCCACCTCGGCGAGCCTCCTGTTCGCGGGCAGTTTCTTCGCCGGACGAGGCATGGGCGGGGGAGGCGGCGGGGGTGGCGGTTTCATTCCCACCATAGACCCGGCCGGCATCCTGGGGGTTTTTGCGCTCATCGCCCCGGTGGCCGTGCTCTTCGCGGCGCTGCTGCTCACGATCTCGCTCTTCGCCAAGAGCTACAAGGAGGCACAGAGCTACGTCTCGCCGTTGATCATCGTCGTGCTCATGCCGGCGATGATGGGGATGATGCCCGGCATCGAACTCGGGCCGAAGACCGCATTGATCCCGATCCTCAACATCTGCCTGGCGTGCAAAGAAATGCTCTCCGGCGTCTGGAACTGGGGCTACTTGGCATTGATCTTCGGTTCCACCGCCGTGATCGCAGCCGTCGGCATCGGCCTGTGCGTGCGGATGTTCAACCGCGAGGACGTGATCTTCCGTGCCTGAGAACGAGGGCCGGAAGGCCGGCCGGGGGTAGCGTGTTTTACAAATGCGTAAAACACGGTCCTTCAAGGGTAAAGGCTGGGTAAATGCCCCGCTGGCCTCTAGGCGAAGCGAAACATTGCTGCTATGGTGACGTTCTCATCGCCATGAACACTACACACACCTCCGGCACTCAGGAAACCGCGCACCTGGAAAAACTGCGCGACCAGATTTCCACCGACATCGAGACGATGCACCAGAAGGAGGCCAGCCTGCGCGAATACGAGCAGAAGCTCCGCAACCTCGTGGATCAGGTCCAGAATACCCGGCCGCCGCAGGCCACGGTGGCTCCGCACCACCCGCAGGCTTCCGCCGGTCCCACGCAGAACGATGTCGACTCGGCTTGGGAGAAATACAACCGCGCCCACGCGCTCCTCGAAGCCGCCCGCCGCGGCCTGAGTGACGACCGTCTCGCCCTCAAGGACCGCGAGGAGCAGGTCATGATCCGCGAGCAGGAAGTCGCCCGTCGCGAGGCGTGGGTGAAGGTGCGTGAAGCCGAGGTCGCCGCCAAGACCAAGGCTTTGGAGGAAGCCGCCGCCAAACCCGCCAAGCCCTCTTTCACCATGGCTCCATTCCAGGCCGCCAAAAATCTTCTGCACATCGGCAAGGCCACCTGAGTCCGGCAACCATTTGTGTGTAGCGACTGACACCCGGGTCCGCCTCGTGCGGCCCGGGTTTTCGCTTGCCCCGAAAAATCCGGCTTGCGCGCCGGCCGCCACCGCCCCATCAACGCGTCCGTGATTCTTTCCGCCACCCGCCGTTGCTCCAATTCCGTCGCCAAAATGGCCGCGGTCAAAGGTGCTTGGCACATTACCCGGGCTCGGCGTGAAGAGGACAAGGCGGCTACCAACTGAAGCCGCCGAAAAAAGAAAACCAACCTCCCACCACCCGAGCCCGACTCCACCGAGTCGGGTTTTTTGTTTTTCCACCCCCAACCGCCACCCAACCAAACCACATCATGCCATGCCCACGCTCGTTGCACCTCCATCTCCACTAGCCCAAAGAACGCCCGGACCTGCCGCCCCTCGGCCGGCCCGGGCGAGCTCGACCACGCTGGACCTGCCGGCCGTGTCCTTCTTCGGGCGCACCCTCGACGAATACTGCCGGTTCTTCGGCCTCGACCCCGCCGCGCTCCGCGACAAGGCCGTGCTCGATGTCGCCGCCGGTCCCTCGTCCTTCACCGCCGAGGCGCGCAAACGCGGCGTGGACGCGGTCGCGGTGGACCCCCTCTACGACCAGTCGCATGCCGACCTGTCCGCGCGGGTACGCGACGACTACGCGCGCATGTTCGAGCAAATGCGGGAGAAGCGGCGGCTGTTCCGCTTCAAGAGCTTTCCCTCGCTCGATGCCGCTGAACAGGACCGGCGGGCCGCGGCGTCACGTTTCCTCGCCGATTACGAGGGCAATGTCCGGCACGGCCGCTACGTGCGCGCGTCGCTGCCGCTGTTGCCGTTTCTCGACGGCGCCTTCGACCTCGTGCTCTGCGCGCACCTGCTCTTCATCTATGCCGCGCGCTTCGACTTTGCCTGGCACGTCGCCGCCTGCGCCGAGCTCGCGCGCGTGAGCTCCGGCGAGGTGCGCATCCATCCGCTTGTCGGCCCCGGCGGCAAGCCCTATGCCGAACTCGACCGCCTGCGCGGCGAACTCGGCGCCCTCGGCATTCCCAGCGAGGTGCGCAAGGTGAACTACGAGTTCTTCGTGGGCAGCAGCTCCATGCTTGTCTTAAAGCCCCGTTCCCCATGAGCACTCCGTCAGCCCCGGCCCGCACGCCTGCGCCGCCCTATTATGCCGTGATCTTCACCACCCGACGAACCGAAGGGGATCGCGGCTACGAGGCCATGGCCGAACGCATGGCCGCCCTCGCGGCCACCCAACCCGGTTACCTCGGCGCCGAAAGCGCCCGCGGAGCCGACGGTCTCGGCATCACCGTGTCCTACTGGCGTGACGAGGCCTCCATTGTCGCGTGGAAGCAAAATGCCGCGCATCAGGACGCCCAGCGCGCCGGACAGCAGACTTGGTATGCCGACTATCAGCTGCGCGTCGCCAAGGTGGAGCGCGCCTACGGCAAACCGTAGGCCTCAGGTTCGCGACACCACGCGCACGACCGGTTCGCAGTGCTTGCGAAAACCGAGGCGCTCGTAGAACTGGACGGCAAAATTGTCCCGCATCACATGGAGAATCGGAGTCTGGCCCCGGGCCAGCTGGCGGCGGATGAGCTTGCCCATGAGCCGGCGGGCGAGGCCGCGGCCCTGAAACTCCGGATCGGTGCACACACCGCTGATCTCCCGATATGAGCCGGCTTGAAGGCGCTCGCCGGCCATGGCGACCAGGCGCGGGCCCTCGAAAATGCCGAAATAGTCGCCGAGCTCGATCGTGCGCGGCCCGAACGGGCCGGGGTGGGTGAGCATGGCCAGCTCCAGGGCGGGCCGCGAGTGATTCGGACCCAGCAGCACGGCATCGGGTGCATCATCCTTCGCCGGGGGCTCACCGGCCCAAACCATGCGAAACATCGTGGCTTCCTCCTCGATTCTCCAACCCGGTTGGACGGGACCGGACCATCCGCCGCAATAGAAGTGTTCGTCGGGTCCGCAGAAAGGAATCAGGTCGGCGAACACCGGCTGCGCGGCGTTGGCGAAACCGAGGATGGGCGAAAACCCCGGGGCGAAACGCCGGGCGCGCTCCGTGCCGGTGGAGACATTCGCCTGTGGCCCCGACAAGGCGTGCCAGATGATGTTGTCGAGGAGGTTCATGCCCGGGAGGTGAGCGGAGCTTGTCCGGACCTGACCGGGCTGCAACTTGCTTTCCTCCTGACACAGGGTTGTCGCATGGTCTGATAAACTACCGCCTTTGCCATGTCTTCCCGATCCCTACCCCGTTTGCCGGCCGCCCCCGGCACGATCGAAACCGGCAGCACGCTGAAGACCCTGCTCGACCGGGAGGCGATCGACTGCCTCGCGCACAATCTCGCGCGAGTGCACCGCACCCTGAATGCGAAGGCCTTCCGCCGGGAGGCGCGGGAGGGTATTGAGCCGCTGGCGATTCTCGCCCGCGGGCAACACTTGGCCAAGGTGTTGCGGCGGCATCTGCCGGCGCGCTACGAGCAGGCGGTGGCGGTGCTGGTGCGTTCGCTCACGCCGTCGCTGAGCGAGACCGAGGGCAACGGGCTGGCCGGATTCTTTTACCTGCCGCACGTCTCGTTTGTGGCGACCTACGGGCTCGACCCGGCGAAAAACGGCGGGCGCGATCCGTTCGAGGCATCGATGCGCGCGCAATACGAGATCACGCGCCGGTTTTCGGCGGAGTTTTCGATCCGGCCGTTCCTGATCAAGTGGCCGGAACGCACGCTGGCGCGGCTGAGGGAGTGGACCCGCGATCCCGATCCGCATGTGCGGCGGCTGTGCAGCGAGGGATCGCGGCCGCGCCTACCTTGGGCAATGCGGATTCCGGCCTTCGTGCAGGATCCGCGGCCGGTGCTGCCCATCTTGGAAGCGCTCAAGGACGATTCAGAACTCTACGTGCGCCGCAGCGTGGCGAATCATGTCGGTGACATCGCCAAGGATCATCCGGCGCTAGCGTTTGAGCTTTGCGAGCGCTGGGCCGAGGGTGCGGACGAGAACCGGAAATGGCTCATCCGGCACGCGGTGCGGCATCCCGCCAAGAAGGGCGTAAAAGCCGCGCTGCGGCTGCGGAAGCTGGCGGCGGCGGGGTAAGGACTATCGCGTAAGCCTGTCGGTTTGGTGTCGGGTCGCGGCTTGCGGCGACCTCGGCTGCGAGGTCGGGCCAAGGCCCAATCCTACAGAGGGAACCCCTTGGGCAGACCGGGTGCGGTGGGTGCGGAGACCGATCCAGAAAACCGGCGGAATTGCGATCGAGTCCTAAGCCTTCTCCAGCTCCGACAGTTTCGTCGCAGCTTTCTCCCACTCGGCGGAGGCGTGGGTCAGCTGGTCCACGATGGAGCTGAGCTCCTTGTTCAGGTGGTGGAACTTGCCCTTGTCGGCATAGGTCTCAGGCGCCTCGAGCGCGGCGGTGATCTCGTTTTGCTTGGCCTCGAGCTCGGAAACTTTCTTCTCCAGCGCGCTCACCTCGGTGCGGAGCTTTTTCAAGTCGGCGGGGGAGGGTTTCGCGGCCGCAGGCTGGGGCTTGGGCGCAGGCGCGGCGGCGGCCTGTTTCGGACGGGCGTCGGTGAAGCCGGCGGTCAGCGCGGCGCGGGCATTGGCGGCCTTGGACTTTTCGAGGTAGTAATCGTAGTTGCCGGCGTAGGGCGTGAGCCGGCCGCTGTGCACATGCAGCACGCTCTGCGCGAGTGTGCGGATGAAATACACGTCGTGGCTGATGAAGATCAGCGTGCCCTCGTAGCTCTTGAGGGCGTTGACCAGTGCATCAATGGACGGGATGTCGAGGTGGGTCGTCGGCTCGTCCATCAGCAGCAGGTTCGGCGGGTTGACGAGCAGGCGGGCGAGGGCGAGGCGCGACTTCTCGCCACCGGAGAGCACGGAGGCTTTCTTGAAGACGTCGTCCTTGCGGAAGAGGAAGCCGCCGAGCACGGCGCGGGCCTGCTGCTCGGTGAGCTGGTTTTCGTTCGTGCGCAGCTCCATCACGTTCTCGAGGACCGTGAGGTCGAGCTTCACGTTGTCCCCGCGGTTCTGCGCGAAGTAGCCGGGATAAACGTTGCTGCCGAGTTCGCGCGTGCCGCCCTGGATGGGAATCACGTCGGCGAGGATTTTCAGGAGCGTGGACTTGCCGGCGCCGTTGGGGCCGACGAGCACGATCTTCTGGCCGCGCTCGACCTCGAAGTTCAGGTCCTGATAGACGACGTGGTCGCCGTAGGCCTGATGGACGTTCTTGAGGTTCATCACCTTCAGGCCGGAACGCGGCGGCTGTGGAAAGCGGAAATTGATCTTCTTGAGGTCCTCCCAGGGCTCCTCGACGGCGACGTCCTTGAGGCGCTCGATCTGCTTCTCCTTGGACTTGGCGCGCGAAGCCATCGAGGCCTTGGCGCCGAAGCGGTCCACGAACTTCTGGAGGTGGGCGATTTCACGCTGCTGGTTCTTGAAGAGCGCGGCCTGCTGCTCCTTGCGGGCGTCCTTCTCGTTCAGGTAGTCGTCGTAGTTGCCCGTGTATTTGTTGAGCGTGCCGCTCTTGAGTTCGAGGATGCCGTTGCAGAGGACGTTGAGGAACTCGCGGTCGTGCGAGATGATGACGAGGCCGCCCGGGTAGCGCGTGAGATAGTCCTGGAACCAGAGCAGCGCCTCGAGATCGAGGTGGTTGGTCGGCTCGTCGAGCATGAGCAGAGCGGGCTCGCTCACGAGCAGGCGGGCGAGGTGGGCGCGCATGACCCAGCCGCCGGAGAAGGACTTGGCCTGCTTGAGGTAGTCGTCCTCGCGGAAACCGAGGCCGGCGAGGATCTTCTTGGCGCGCGGCTCGAGCGTCCAGTCGATGTCGTAATCGTCGTCGTTCTCGGGCTCGAGCTTCTTGCCGCTGGTGGCGATGTGGAGGATGGACTCGTCGCCGACCGGCGCGCTTTCCTGCGGGAGGAAGCCGAAGTCCGCGCCGCGCTCCCATTCGATCGTGCCCTCGTCGGGCTGCTCCTCGCCGAGGATGAGGTTGAAGAGGGTGGACTTGCCCGCGCCGTTGGGACCCACGAGGCCGAAACGGTCCGTGCGCGCCACAAACAGTGACACCTCCGAGAAGAGTTCACGGGTGCCGTAGGACTTGGCGACGTTGGCAAGGGTCAGCATGGAACCCGCGAATGAGCCGGTTTGCGGCGGACTCTGCAACCAAAACATTCGCTTTGCTAAGGGGCTGAAATGGGCGTCTTTACGATCATGCCCAACCGCCTCGCCGCCGAAAAATCGCCCTACCTGCGTCAGCACGCCGACAATCCCGTGGCTTGGCTGCCGTGGGGTGATGAAGCACTGGCGAAGGCCCGGGCCGAGGGAAAACCGGTTTTCCTGAGCATCGGCTACTCGACCTGCCACTGGTGCCATGTGATGGCGCACGAGTCGTTCGAGGATGCGGGGGTGGCCGAGATCCTGAACCGCGATTTCGTGCCGGTGAAGGTGGATCGCGAGGAGCGGCCCGACCTCGACCGGGTTTACATGACCTACGTGCAGCACACGACCGGCCACGGCGGCTGGCCGATGAGCGTATGGCTCACGCCCGAGGGCAAACCGTTCTACGGCGGCACGTATTTCCCGAAGGACGACCGGCACGGGCGTCCGGGCTTCATCACGCTGCTCAACACCATCGCCCTGCACTGGCAGCAGCAGCGGCCGAAGATCGAGCACGGCGCCGAGGAGGTCGTGCAGGCGTTGAAACGGTATGCGAGCGAAGGGCCGCCGCAGGAGGAGCGCGCGCCGGATGCGTCGAAGCCGCTGCACGAGGAGGCGGGCGAGGCCTTCGAGAGGGGCTTCCAGTATTTCTACGAGTCGCACGACGCGCGCTGGGGCGGGTTCGGCGGCGCGCCAAAGTTTCCGCGCGCCTCGATCCTCGACTTCCTGCTCCGCTCGGCGGTGTTGCAGGGCGTGGACAGCGACCTCGGGCAGGAGGCCATCGGGATGACGGCCACCACGCTGCAGCGCATGATCGAGGGCGGTTTGCACGACGTGATCGGCGGCGGTTTCCACCGCTACTCGGTGGACGAGCAGTGGCATGTGCCGCATTTCGAGAAGATGCTCTACGACCAGGCGCTGATCGCGATGAACCTGCTCGAGGCGCAGCAGGCGACCGGCCTGCCGGTCTTCGGCTGGGTGGCTCGCGGGGTTTTCGATTACGTGGGCCGCGATCTCACCAGCCCGCAGGGCGGGTTTTACTCCGCCGAAGATGCCGACAGCGCAACGCCGGAGCCGTCGCGAAGTGACAAGGATCAACGATCAAGTGACAAGCAGCCTGAACACGCCGAGGGGGCGTTCTACGTCTGGACCAAGCCGGAGCTGGAGGCCGTGCTGGGCGCGGACGCGGAATTTTTCTGCGCGCACTACGACGTGAAACCCGAGGGCAACGTCGCGCACGACCCGCACGGCGAATTCGGCGGCAAGAACGTCCTGCGGCAGTTGCGTCCGCTGGCGCGCACGGCCGAGCAGTTCAAGCTGCCGGTCGCCGACGCCGAGCAGAAGCTGCTGGCCTGCCTCGAAAAGCTGCGAGCGATCCGCGCCAAACGTCCGCGCCCGCACCTCGACGACAAGATTCTCACCGCGTGGAACGGCCTGATGATCTCCGCGCTGGCGCGGGGGGCGCAGGTGCTGGGCGAACCGGAACGTCTGGCCGCCGCCACCCGCGCGGCTGAGTTTATCCAGCGCGAACTTTACGCCGCCACCTCCGGCCTGCTCTACCGCAGCTGGCGTGAGGGGCGCAGCAGCATTCCCGGTTTCGCCGAGGATTACGCCCATCTGATCCAAGGCCTGCTCGATCTCTACGAGGCGGGTTTCGAGCTCCGCTGGCTGCAATGGGCGGAGCAGTTGCAGGCGAAGATGGACGAACTTTTCTGGGACCCGGAGCTCGGCGGCTACTTCAACTCCCGCGCCGACGATTCCGCCCTCATCGTGCGCTTGAAGGAGGATTACGACGGTGCGGAACCGGCGGCCAACTCGGTGGCGGCGCTGAACCTTATTCGGCTCGATTGGATGCTGGGAGGTGGAGGCGAGGCAGCATTGACGCGGGGTGGGGGCAGTCCGCCTCCAAGCTACCGCGAGCGGGCGCTGCAGACCATCGAGGCCTTCCGGCCGCGCTGGAGCCGGCTGCCGCAGGCCTTGCCGCAGATGCTGGGTGCGGTGGAACTTGCGTTGACCGAGCCGCGCACCGTGGTGCTGGCCGGCGATCCGCGTTCTCCCGGCTTCGGGGCGATTGCTGCCGTGCTGCACGCCAAACTTGGACCGCGTCGGGCCTTGCTCTGTGCCGACGCCGGGAGCGGTCAGGTTTGGTTGAGCGCCAAACGGCCCTATCTGGCGGAGATGAAGCCCGTGGACGGCAAGGTCACGGCCTATCTCTGCGAGAATTTTGCCTGTCAGGCGCCGGTGACGGACGCCGCGGCCTTGCGGCAGCTGCTGGGACCGGGCTGACCGCCCGCTGTTGACGAGGCTTTGTGGCAGGAGTCGGCTTTACAGTCCGTAAATTGTGCCGATTCTAGGCGACACCCTCCCGTGTCACCCTCGCCCACGGCATCCCTTCCGTGGCTGCGCTCCTGCGCCAGCCTCATCTTGATCATTGGCCTCGTGGTCGTGGCGGGATGGGTGATGGACTGGCCTTGGGCGCGGCAATGGGCGCCCCGCTCCATGGACACGACGATGAATGCGGCGGTGGGGCTCATCGTGGGCGCGGCGGGATTGCTGGCGCGCAGCGCTGGGCTGAAGCGAAGCGCACGGGTGGCCGGAGTTTTTCTGCTCCTGCTGGGCGCCGCGGTGCTCATTGATCTTTTCACGGGCTGGATCGGCTGGATCAGCCGGCTGTTCTGGGTGCATCCCGAATCCTACATGTGGGTCTCCGGGCGCATGGCGCCGCACAGCGCGGTCGCCTTTCTCCTGGCCGGCATCGGCCTGAGTCTGGCGGACACCCGCTGGTTTTCGCGGGACGGGGAACGGTTCGCCGCGGGCTTCGTGTTCGGCACCGGGTTTCTGCCGTTGGTGCACTACGCGACGATCATCCTGTTTTATGGTGACGACATCCACTCCCGCAACATGGGCCTGCCGCTGGCCTGCGGTTTCATGCTGCTGGGAGGCGCCCAGATCGACTGGCGCCGGAAGCTGAAGGGGGACGGCGCCCCGCGCCTCTTGGCGGGACTTTCCGCCGCGTTCATCACCTGCATTGCGGTTTACATGGTTGTGGGCAACCGCCTGCTGATCGAAACCAACCACGAGATCGCGCAAGCGCAGGAGGCCCGGGCGGCGATCAACAGTCTGATTTCCCGGGTTGCCCGCATGGAATCAACCGCCCGGGCCTATGCCCTGACCGGCGCATCCGACTTCGGCAACCGGGTGGACGTGCATGCGGCGGAGATGCGGCGGGAGCTCGACAGCCTGCCGGCTCTGCTGCTGCCGCTGCCCGGCAAGGAGGCCGACCTGGAGGAGCTGCGGACACTCACCCGGGAGAAGATCGAGGCCGCGGAAAAACTGGTGAACCTTCGCGCGACGGAGGGTCTGACCGCGGCCGCCAATTTTCTGGCCTCGCTGCCCCAGGATCGTACCAGCCGCCTGGTGCGCCTGGCCGCGGCGATGTTGGCTGAAGAGGACACCCGGCACCGCCGGAGCGTCGGGATGCAGCAAGTGCTGGAAACCAACATCCGCGTGGCCCTCGGCGCCGGCGGCCTGATGGTGGCGCTGATGATGGTGGCCACCAGCCTGCTCTCCTTCCAGGCGGCCCGCGCCCGCCAGCGCGCGGAGCACGGCCTGCAGGAGGTGAGTGCGCTGCAGCGCGCCGTGCTCGACGGCACCGTCTTGTCGGTGATCGCCACCGAGCCCGATGGCACGATTCGCGAATTCAACCGCGGGGCCGAGCTGATGCTGGGCTACAGCCGCGAGGAAATGGTCGGTCTCCGCTCCCCCGAGATCATCCACGTTTACGGGGAGGTGGCCGCCCACGCCGCGGAGCTGTCGGCCCGCCTGGGCCGGAGGATCGAGCCGGGTTTTGAAGTGTTCGTGGCCCGCGCCCGCGACGGCCAGGTGGACGAGCGTGAATGGACGTATGTGCGCAAGGATGGCACGCGTTTCCCCGTGCAGCTGAGTGTCACGGCCCTGCGGGACAACGAGGGTCGGATCACGGGATTTCTCGGCGTCGCCCAGGACCTGACCGAGAAGAAGCGGGCGCAGATCGCCCTGCAGGCCAGCGAAAAGAAACTGGGCGAGGTGCTCGGCCATGCGGACTGTCTCGTGTGGGAGGCCCAAGTCGCCCTCAAACCTGACGACTGGAACTGGCAGATGTCAGTCTATCCCTCCGGTCTCTACCACCGCCTGACCCAGCAATACGGCATCGAGCAAGGAGCGGGTCTTTGGTATCGTTTTCAAATCCCGGAGCAGGAGGAGATGAACCGGGCCAGCCGGGCGGCCATGGAGCGCGGCGATGCCGGCTACGTGCAGGAGTTCCGCGTGATCCGGGACGGCCAGACCACATGGCTGCGGGAAGCGGTGGCCATCCGGCGGCAGGAGTCCGGCCGGTTCTGGCTCGTGGGCGTCGCCACCGATGTCACCGACCGCAAGCTGGCGGAGGAAGCCCTGCGTTTTACGGAAGAGCGGTTCCGGTCCTTTGCCCAGCTGGCTCCCGTCGGCATCTGCCAGACCGACGACAAAGGACATTGCCTCTACGTCAACGATCGTTGGTGCGAGATAACCGGCCGGCCGGATAGTGAATTCATTGGCAAGAACTGGGCGATGGCCGTCCATCCCCAGGACCGGCGGAACGTGTTGAAAGCCTGGATGGGCCTGCTGAAGGGCGGCAGCGAGTCGGCCATCGAATACCGGTTCCAGCATCCCACGGGCGAATCCCGGTGGGTCGCGGGTTCCGCGGTGCCGCTGCGCGACCCGGCCGGCCATATCATGGGCTTCCTGGGCACGATCACCGACGTCACCGATCGCAAGCGGGCGGCCGAAGCCCTGACCAAGAGCGAACAGCAATTCCGCAACGCCTTTGATTACGCCGGCATCGGCATGGCTCTGGTCGCCCCCGACGGCCGGTGGCTGCAGGTCAACCAGGCGCTGCACAATCTACTCGGCTACAGCGAAGAGGAGCTGCTGGCCCGCACCTTCCAGGATGTCACCCATCCCGAGGACCTGGAGGTGGACCTGGCCAACCTGCAGGAACTGCTGGCCGGCCGCCGCCACTATTACCAGATCGAGAAGCGCTACCTCCACCGCGACAGCCACGTCGTGAATGTGCGGCTGACCGTCACGGTGGTGCGATCGCCCGACGGCAGCCCGCTGCATTTTATTGCGCAAGTCGAGGACATCACGGCCCGGCATCTCGCCGAGCAGGCGCTGATCGCCAGCCAGCGGCAGCTGAGCGACGTATTCCGCTCCATGGCCGAGGGCCTGGCGCTTCACGATCCCGCGGGCCGGATCATCGAATGCAATGCCGCGGCGGAAACGATTCTGGGCCTGACCCGCGACCAGCTGTTGGGTCGGAACGAAATCGATCCGAGCTGGCAGCTGCTGCAGGAGGACGGCAGTCCCTGCCCCGTCGACCAGATACCCTCGGCCATCACCTGTCGGACCTTGCAGCCACAGCGCGGGGTGGTTCTGGGCGTGCGGCGCGGCGACGGGAGTCGCGTTTGGGTGACGGTCAACACGGAGGCCGTGCTCGACGAACACGGCCGCCTGAAATCCGTCGTGGCCAGTTTCTCCGACATCACGGCCAAGCGGGCCGCCGATGAGGAGCTGCGCAAGCTGGCGCTCATCGCGAGCAGAACGAGCAATGCGGTGGTGCTGACCGATGCCGCACGCCGGGTCATCTGGGTCAACGAGGGATTCACCCGCATGACGGGCTACCGCTTCGAGGAAATCCAGGGCAAGGTTCCGGGCTGGGTGCTCCAGGGCAAGGACACCGATCCGGCGGTGGTGGCCCACATGCGCGCCTGTCTCAGCCGGGAGGAAGGGTTCCAGGTCGAGGTGAAAAACTATCGCAAGGACGGGGTACCCTACTGGATCCGCAGCGATGTTCAGCCGATTCGCAGCGCCCGGGGGAAGATCGAGTATTTCATGGCCATCCAGCACGACATCACCGAGCAGAAGGCGCTGGAGACCAACCTGGCCCAGGCCCGTGACGAGGCGGTCGCCGCGTCGCGGATGAAATCCGAGTTCCTGGCCAACGTCAGCCACGAGATCCGGACGCCCATGAACGGCGTGCTCGGCATGGCCGAGCTCCTGATGGACACCAATCTCACCGAGGATCAGCGGCAGATGGGCCGGGTGATCCAGTCGAGCGCCAACAACCTGCTCACCATCATCGACGACCTGCTGGATTTCTCGAAGATCGAGGCGGGCAAGTTCCGGCTCACGACCCAGGAATTCAGCCTGGCCGAACAGCTGGAGCAGGCCATGGCCCTGATGGTGCCCCGCGCCGTGAGCGGCCGGATCTCCCTGCAAAGCGAATTGCCCGACGACCTGCCTGCGCGCCTCTGCGGTGATCCCGGCCGCATCCAGCAGGTGCTGGTGAACCTGCTGGGCAACGCCGTGAAGTTCACCGAGCGCGGCTCCGTGACGCTGGTGGTGCGGCCCCTGGACTCCGCCCGGGCCGGGCGTTACGCGTTTCGCGTGGAAGTCCGGGACACGGGCATCGGCATCCCGCCGGACCAGATTGACCGCCTCTTCCAACCTTTCGTCCAGGCCGACGGTTCGAGCACGCGCCGCTTCGGTGGCACGGGTCTCGGCCTGGCCATCTCCCGCCAGCTGATCGAGCTCATGAGCGGCCGGATCGGTTGCGAGAGCCGGCCCGGGGAAGGATCGGTTTTCTGGTTTGAGCTGGAGCTGGAGCTCGCAACCTCGCCCCTGGCCCCGGCCGAGCCCAAGCCTGCCGTGGTACCGGCCCTGCCGTCGGCCCGGCTGCTGGTGGCCGAGGATCAGCACGCCAACCAGCTGGTGATGCGTCTGCTCCTCACGAAGATGGGGGTTAACTTCAAACTCGTGGGCGACGGCATGGCGGTCATCGAGGAACTGAGCCGGGAAAATTATTCCCTCGTCCTCATGGACTGCCAGATGCCGCGCATGGACGGCTACGAGGCCACGCGCCTGATTCGCACCGGGGCGGCCGGTCCGGACAACGAGACTGTTCCCATCGTGGCGCTCACGGCCCATGCGATGGCGAGCGATCGCGAGAAATGCCTCGAGGCGGGCATGGATGACTATCTCTCGAAACCGGTGCGCTTCGAGAATCTCCAGCCGATCCTGCAGCGCCTGGGCATCGGCTTCGTCGTGCCGGTGCCCGAGCCGCCGGCGCCGCCGAGTCCGCCCACCGCCATCCTCGATGAAGCCCAGCTGGCGCAGCTGCGCTCCTTGCCGGGCCGGAAAGGCCCGCGGCTGCTGGACGAGCTGGCGAGCATGGCGCTCCAGGAAGTGCCGGCCGGGTTGGCCGAATTGCGCCGGCAGGTCTCCGCGCAGGCCGCGCGTCCGGTCGTGCAGACCGCCCACCGCCTGGCGGGTGCCGCCGCCAATCTCGGCGCCCGGAAGCTCCGCGCCCTGCTGCTGGAAGTGGAGAAGTCGGCGGAGGCCGGCGACTGGACGCAGGTCAGCCGGCAGCTCGACGACCTTGACCGGGAGTGGATTCCGGTCCAACAAGCCCTCAGCGGGCTGGTTCCCGCCAATCACGCATGAAGATTCTCGTCGTTGAGGATGATCCGATCGCTGGCGCGGTCCTGGAAGCCTCGCTCAAGTCCCTCGGACAGGAGGTCACGATGGCCGCGGACGGTCGCGCGGCCTGGCAGCGCTTTCTGGAGTCGCCCCACCGCCTGGTCATCAGTGATTGGATGATGCCGGAGCTCGACGGCCTGGAGCTGTGCCGGCGCGTGCGCGAACAGGGCGGCGACTACACCTATTTCATCCTGCTCTCGAATTCGGCCAACCGCTCGGAGAACCTCGACCGTGCCATGGAGGCCGGCGTGGACGACTTTCTCGCCAAGCCGGTCACGACGGCGGAACTGCGCGCCCGCCTCCGCGTGGCCGAGCGCATCCTGAATTACGCGACCCAGGTGCGACAGCTGCAGCAGATCATCCCGATCTGCGGCTACTGCCGGAAAATGCGCGACGACCACAATTACTGGAGCCAGGTCGAGGAATACATCGGCAAGCAGACCGGCTCGGAGTTCAGCCACGGCGTGTGCCCCGACTGCTACGACCGCGTGCTCGTGCCGCAGATGCAGAAACTCGGCGTCGAGCCGCCGCCGTATCCACAGGTAACCCGCGTGCAGAAATAGGCGCGCTCAGCGGCGCAGCGCGGCGCGGGCCAGCGTATCGCCGCCGTCGTTGGCGGCGGGCGTGAGGCCGAGGACGGCGCAGAGCAGGTTGTAAACGTCCACGTTCTCGGCGTTCGCAAGCGTCACCTGGCGGCGAAACGCAGGTCCGTGGGCGATGAACAGCGCGCCCATTTTGGGGGTGGCCGGATCCCAGCCGTGATTGCCGCGGTTGTAGAAGGCCTTGAACATCGCCCAGCCGGTCCTGGCTTCGATGCACCAGCCCGGTTGCAGGACAAAAAGTATCGGCGGGATTCGCTCGCTCGCGCGGTAGTGGAGCCGGGCGGGCAGTTCCTCGCGGAGATAAACCTGCACTTGCGGCGGGGCCTTGGCCCGGATGGCAGCAACCAAGGCGGCCGCGTTGACCCCGGGCTTGGGGCGCACGCCACCATGCGGGCCGTTGGCTTCGACGGTGACGAGCGACAGGTCGAGCAGGTCGTCGAAAAACACGACCCGCTCGGGGCTGGTCTCGGCCAGGCCGTGGTCCGACACCACCACGAGGTTGGTGGTGTCACCCAGGCCCAGTTTCTCCAAGCCGGTGAGCAGACGCGCGAGGGCGGCGTCCACCTGTTGCACGGCTGCCGCGGTTTCAGGGGCTTCCGGACCGTGGTTGTGGCCCATGATATCCACGGCGTCGAAGTAGAGCAGGCACAAGCGGGGGCGCTCTGTCACCGGCCGGGCCAGCCAGGCCAGCACGGCATCCACCCGTTCCGACTCCGTGGGGGTCTTGCTGAAGGGTATGTGCTCGGAGGGTCGCCGGCCGCGGATCTCCGCCTCCCCGCCCGGCCACATGTAGGTCGCGGCCCGCCGCCCCTGGCTTTCGGCCGTCACCCAGACCGGTTCGCCGCCATTCCACCACGCGGGGGCCGTGCTGGTCTTGCCAAAGTCCGCCCCGAGCGCGGGATCATGGAACTGATTGTTCACGATGCCGTGGTGCTCGGGCCGGAGGCCGGTCACCAGGGTGTAGTGGTTGGGAAAAGTGCGGGCAGGATAGCTCGGCGTGAGCCGGCGGGCGTGCACCCCGGCGGCCGCCAGCCGGCGCAGGGTCGGCGCGGGATGCTTGTCCAGATAGTCCCAGCGGAAACCGTCGAGGGAGATCACGATCAGCGGTCCGTCTCCCGCGCTGCGTTGCGGCGACTGGCACGAGACCAGGCCGAGCCACACGGTCAGCAGAGGCAGCAGGAGGAGACGACGCATGAAGCGGGAAACTAGGGTTTGTCTGCTCCCTCGCAACCTGCATGTTCCGGGCATGGACGATGCGGAACGACTGACCCGGCTGGAGGAGCGCTACGCGCACCTGCAACGCCATCAGGCGGAACAGGACAAGGTCATGCTCGAGCTCACCGAGGAAGTGGCGCGCCTCCGGGCCGAGCTGGGCGTGCTGCGCGCGCGCGATTCATCCGGCGGCACCGCCCCCGAGCCGACGGACGAAAGGCCGCCGCATTATTGAGGCGTTTTTGTAGGGTCGTTGCTTGCAACGACCTTGTGCGCGAGGTCGGCGCAAGCGCCGACCCTACAACGAAAGAGAGCGTTCAAAACAGCGCCGAGACCTCGACGTGCTTGCCCGGCTCGATGGACACCTCGCCGGAGAGGGCGGCGGTTTCGTCGTTCTTGTAGAGTTTGCACTTCACCGGGCCGGTGGCCTCGTGCGAGGCCCAGCCCCATTTGCCGATGGAGACGAACTGCATGGGCACGCCCTTGTCCCAGCTCAGGCCGGGACCCTCACCGCGGATGAAAAGCTTGTTGCCGATGCCGATGTAGGCGGTGACGAGCAGGCGGGTGGCGCCGTCGGAGGAGGCGGAGGACTCGGCCTTGGCGGGGGCTTCCTCGACCACCGAGGCTGGTTCCTCGCTGGCGAGCGGGGCGGGGGCTGCCTCCGAGGGGGCGGCGGTCACGGGCTCGACCGGGGCCGGCTCCGCCGACATGGAGGCGAGCATCTCCTCCGGTTTCGATTTGCGCGGCGCCCGCGGCTTTTTGGGTTTGGGTTCCTCGCTGGGCGCGGCGGCCGTCTCGGTGAGCGTCACCGACTCGATGACCGGAGCGGGCGCGGCGATCGGGGTCTCGACCGGGGCCGGCTCGGACTTGGGCAATTCAACCGCGGGCGCCGGCGGCTCGATGATGGCGGATTCGCTGGCCGGCGGTGCGACAGGGTGGGCGACGGGGGCGGCCGCGGCGGCCTGGCGCAAGTCGGCGATGCGGGCGTCAAGTTTGGCGAGGGCGTCACTCAGCTGGGCGTGAACTTTCGTGGCGGCATCCTGCGCGGCGGTCTGCAGCCGGTCGGCGGCCAGGGCCGTGGCGCTCTGGGCGGAGGTGACGTGCGTGCGCGCGTCCTTCTCGAGCGCGGCCAGCTCGGTGGCGACCTTGGCGATCTTGTCGGCCACGCCCTTGAGATTGGCGGAGTTGGCGGCGCGCAGCTCGTCGAGTTCGCGCTCGAGGGCGTCGCGGTCCTCCGTTTCCTTCTCGGCGAGGGCCTCGTTGAACTCCGCAAGCTTCTCCTGCATGCGGTAGGGCAGGTTCTCGGCGGCGTGGGCGGTCTTGTGGACGGCTTCCTCGACCGCCTTGATCTGGGCGGCGGCGCGGTTGAGGCTCTCCGCCGCGGCGTGCAGCCGCTGCACCTGGTCGGTCACGCGGCCGCGCTCGGCCTGCACGTACTCCGCGGAATCGGCGGCGTAGTCGGTGAGGAAGGGGACGAGCCCGATGATCGCGGCGAGCACCACGCAGAGCACGGCGCTGACGAAAGGCAGGGGGGCGTAGGGATCCTTGGCGAAAAAAACGATGATGAAGGCGGTGATCAGCAGGCCGGCATCGATCGCGAGGTAAACCAGTTTGGGCTGACGGGGAGCGGGGTCGAGATTCATAGGGTGAGTCGCGCGCACGCTCCTTTTCGTCGGACGAAGCCGGTTTCTCAAGGCAGAAATCCCGGGGCGAGTCGGGTCTTGCGCCGGCCGGTCGGCCGGGCAGACTCCGGGCACAGCCGATGAATTACTCCCACTTTGTGCGGATTGATCGGGAACGCCGCGGGCTCGAGCGGCACTACGTGGTGCACACGCACGACCCGAAGTTCACCCTCGAGCTGACGCCCGACCACGAGGCGCCCGACAAGGTCGGCTCGGGCGTGATCAAGCGCGTGTGCGTGCCCAACTCCTGGGCCGGCGACTACGGCCAGTATGCGAAGCTGCTCACCGCGGCGCAGCAGTTCTTCGTGGAGTCCAAGCCCGGCCCGGCGCCGCGCGCCTGAGTCAGAGCATCATCCGCCGCCAGGAGCTGGCGAAGAGCGAGACGAGCATGCCGATGCGCACGGCGCCCTCGAAGGTCAGCACGACGAGCACCCATTTCAACCCGCAGGTCGTGCGGACCGCGTAGCCCAGTCCGGTGATGGCGATCAGCACCACGCCCTGCGCGCGGCCGACGGGGTGGATCAGCAGCGTCATCATCCAGCTGAAATACACCAGCAGGCCGCCCGCCCAGACGGCGGCCATCCAGCCGGCCATCGGCAGGGTGCGCGGGTCGGCGTTCACGCGGATCTGTTTCACGCCCATGTAGCGCTCGCTGACGACCAGCTGCCAGACCTCAAACAGCAGGAACAGCGGCGCGAGCAGGGCGAAGGGGTTGAAGTTCATGCGGGAACAGGCCGGGAGTTACTCCGGGGCGCGGGAAAAGACCAGCCCCGGGTTGCGGCAAATTGAGGGTGGCAATGCCGGCCGGCCGGGACATAATTTCCTCCGTTGAGGGCGGCGTTCCACGCGCTTCCCGCCGGTCAAAACCCAACCTCTGGAAATCCCATGAACCTGGCGATGTTTCTGGTGAACTATCTCGGCACGGCGCTGGTCGCCGGTGTCTTTGGCGGTCTCGCGATGGAAGGCGCAATGTGGCTGATCGCCAAAGCCGGCCTCGCCCGCGGCGACATGATCCTCGCGCTCGGCAGCCTGCTGACCAAGTCGCGGGACAACGCCTACCGTGTCGGTCTGGTCGTGCATGCGACGGCCGCGCTCGGCTTCGCGCTCGTTTACACGCTGCTCATGATCACGCTGGGACTCACGCGGATGCCGCTCTCGCTGATGCTCGGGCTCGGTGCCGGCGTGCTGCATGGCCTGCTCGTGAGCCTCATGCTCGTGTGGGTCGTGTCGGATCGTCACCCGCTGGAGGAATTCAAGGAGGCCGACCTGCTGGTCGGGCTCAGCCACTTCGCCGGTCACGTGGCCTATGGCGCCATCGTGGGCGTGGTCGTGGGACTGTCGCCGGGGCTGTGAAGCCATGATCACTTCGGCAGGCTCAGGGTGACTTCGCGGCGCGCGAAGTCACTTGCCGCCATACCAGACCCCCCGGCGCCAGTTGTGGCGGCGGAGTTTCTCCACGAGGGCCGCCGGCATGGCCGGCAGGTCGCTCACGCCGCAGTTGGCCTCGGCCTGGGCCACGCTGCGGATGCCCGGGATGACGGTGGAGACGGCGGGGTGGGCGAGCACCCACTTGAGCGCGGCCTGCGGCAGGGTGTAGCCGGTGCCCACGAGGTCCTTTTTGATCTCGTCGGCGTGGGCCACGGCGCGGGCCAGACGGTCGCCTTCGAAGTAGCGGGCGCGGAAATCGTCGGGCGCGAACTTCGTGTCGGCGGTGAACTTGCCGGTCAGCACGCCCTCGTCGAAGGCCACGCGCACGATGATGGCGACGCCGCACTCGCGCGCCACGTCGAGCAGTTCGGCGGCGGGTTCCTGTTCGAACAGGTTGTAGATCACCTGCACCGCATCCACCCAGCCGCCGCGCATGAGGTCGATCACGCTGTTCTGGTCCTGCTCGGGGGTGGAGACGCCGATCAGGCCGAGGAGGCCCTCGCGTTGGAGCTGGCGGAGGACCTTGAACGGCGTCGGGTTCCGGTTCCAGGCGCGCGTCCAGGTGTGGAGCTGGAGCAGGTCGAGTTTCTGCACGCCGAGGTTGGCGAGGCGGGTGGCAACATTGGCGCGCAGCCAGGCCTCGGAGTAGCGCTCCTCCGCCCGGCAGTAGGGCGAGGGCGGCCAGATGCCGTCGGCCGGCGGGGTCTTCGTGGCGACGAAGACGCGCTCCTGCTTCCCGGCGGCGGCGCGCTCGCGCAGCACGCGCGCGATGATTTTCTCGCTGTGGCCGTTGCCGTAGCCGGCCGCCGTGTCGATGAAGTTGCACCCGAGGTCCAGCGCGCGGTGGAGCGCGGCGAGCGAGTCGGCGTCGCTTTGTGCACCCCAATGCGAGCCGATGGCCCACGCACCGAATCCGATCTCCGAGCAGTTGAGGCCGTGCCGGCCGAAGGGGCGGGATTGCATGCCAGCACGGATGCACGAAAGCGGCCGAAAGGAAAACCGATAGTCGGCCGGCGCGGGCTGGTGTGCCGCTTCTGTTCTAACGTGCGACGAGCTGGGTGGGGGTTCAAAATTGACACGAGACGCGTCGGCCAATCCTCTGGCGGTGCTTTCACCTCTCCCCCCCCGGCACCCGCGCTTCGCCGTGCGGTGTTTCGTGGTCAACATGCGCACACCCCTTCTCCCCCGCGCGGCCTGCGGCTTCCTGCTGCTGGGCTGGGCCTTGCCCTTGGTTTCGTCCCGCGCCGCGGATCCCATTGAGGAAGTCGGCAAGACCGCCTCCGAGTGGGTCAAGACCCGCGCCGAGACCGTCCGTCTGGAAAAGGACTGGGAGCAGGACCGGGTGCTGCTCGAGTCCACCCTGACCGCGCTCAAGGAGCGGGGGGAGCGGCTCAAGGAGAAACGCGACCACCTGCTCGCCGCCACGGCGGATGAACGCACCGAACAGGCCTCGCTCAACACCAAGCTCACCGAAGCCCGGCAGACGCTCGTGTCCACCGAGCAGCGGTTGCTGGCCCTGGCGGACAAGGTGCAGGCGCTGCGCCCCAAGCTCCCGCCGCGGCTGGCCGAAGCCCTGGAGATGTCCTATCGCAGCCTCGCGGGCAAGGAGCTGAGCCCCGGCGAGCGCATGCAGCTGGTGATGACGGTGCTGAACCGCTGCGCGCAGTTCAACATGGACATCACCCACGGCGAGGAGGTCCTCACCCTGCCCGGCGAGCCGGCGGCGAAATCCGTGGAGGTCATTTACTGGGGCCTCAGCCACGGCTACGCGCTGGATCGCGCGGGCGCCAAGGCCTGGCTCGGAGCGCCCGGTCCGGACGGCTGGCGCTGGGAGCTGCTCGCGGGCGCGGCGCCGGCGGTGGCGGAACTGCTGGCGGTCCGGCGCGATGAAGCCGACCCGCGGCTCATCCCGGTGCCCGCAAAACTGGACGCGGCCCGCTGATCGCCCATGAAAGCACGCGCCTTTTTCCTCCTGCTCGCCGGCCTGCTGGCCACCACGGCCGCGGCGGCGGAGAATTTCGATGAGGCGCTCAAGCGCGCCGCCACCCACTACACAACACGACTCCAGCAGGCCGCCGATGAGCTCAACCGCGCGCGGGAGCGCATCGCCCGCGAGAAATCCCCCCTGCTCAAGGAACTGCGGGCCGCCGAGGACAGCATCATCGCGTTCGAACGCGAAATCGTCCGCCTGGACACCGACCGGGAAAACGCCACGAGCACCAAGCGCCGCCTGATCCGCGACATCGAGGAACAGCGCAAGACCACCGCCTACGTGACCACGCTGGCCGGGGATGCGCTGAAAGCGTTCGCCACCGGACTGCCCCCGGGCGAGCAGGCCTTCGTCGGGGACGACCTGTTGCAGCTGCAGGATAAACTCGACGCGTCCGCCGCCACCGGCACCGGGGCGGTCGTGGCGTTGGACATCGCCGACTTCATGCTCGCCCGCACCGAACGGGTGCTGGGCGGCCAGCTGCGGGACGCGCCGGCGCTCAACGCGGGCGACAACCGCCTCGAGGAGGGCACGCTGGCCTTCGCCGGTCCCGAGGTGTTCTTCGCCCCGAAGGGCGGCGGACCGGCCGGCCTGGTACGCATGCGGGAAGGTTCCCGCCAGCCGGTCTATTATCCGCAACCGGCCTGGCCGGCGGCAGAGAGCGCGGCCTTTTTCAGCGGCCAACTGGGCTCGATGCCGGCCGATCCGACCGGCGGCAAGGCCCTGCGCCTGCAGCAGAGCGCCGGATCCGCGGGCGAATACATCAGCAAGGGCGGCAAGGTTGCCTGGGTCATCGTGGGCGTGGGCGTGGTCGCCCTGCTCCTCATGCTGCACAAGTTCTGGGACGTGGCGATGATGCGGGTGGACACCTCGGCGCGGACCGCCGCGTTTCTGCAGGCCGTCGCCCGTGGCTCCCGCCCCGAGGCGGAGGCGGCCCTGGCCGGTCTCGGGCGCACGACCCGCGAGCTGTTCGAGGAAGGCCTGCGGCACCTCGACTCCCCGGCGGACATTCTGGAGGAGCGGCTCGAGGCCGTGCTGCTGGGACAGCGGCTGCACTTCGAGCGCCGGCTGCCGCTGCTCGCGGTCATCGCCACCGCCGCGCCGCTCATGGGCCTGCTCGGCACCGTGGTCGGCATGGTGAAGACCTTCACGCTCATCACGGTGTTCGGCACCGGCAACGCCGCGAAGCTTTCCAGCGGCATCTCCGAGGTGCTCGTAGCCACCGAGCTGGGCCTCGCCGTGGCCATCCCCTCGCTGGTGGTGCACGGTTTCCTGGCGCACCGCATCAACAAGCACCTCGCGGTGCTGGAGCGGCAGGCGCTCGAGTTCGTCACGGCTGCGGGCACCGCCCAGAGCGGCGTGGTGCCGGCCGGGGAGGTCCGGTGAACGCCCTGGTCGAACTTATCGAGCGCGGAGGCTGGGTGATGCCGGTGATCATCACCCTCTCGGTTCTGCTCTACGCCCGCTGTTTCCGGCTGCTGCTCTCCCTCGGGCGCATCCGCCGGGCGCTGCGCGCCGCGGCCACGCCGGCGGCCCGGCACCGGTTGCAGACGGAGGCGCATGACTCCTTCCGGCGGCAGCGCGCCGCGATCGGCCCGATGATCGCGGCCGCACCGCTGCTCGGCCTGCTCGGCACGGTCAGCGGCATGGAGAAGACCTTTGAGAACCTGTCGATCGCGGGCGAAAAATCCATGGAGGGCCTGGCCGGCGGCATTTCGGAGGTGCTCGTGGCCACGCAGTCCGGCCTGACGGTGGCGATTCCCGCCATGCTGCTGGTCTATCTCGCGCACCGCGAGGTCCAGAGCCAGGTGCAGGCGGTCAACCGGCTGGATCGCGCGGCCGGCCGGCGGGGAGGTGCCGCATGATCCGGCGCGCGCACGGCCAGCATCGCTTCGAGTCCACGCACATCGACATGGTGCCGATGGTGGACTGCATCATGGTGCTGGTGATTTTCCTGATGGTCAGCAGCTCTTTCGTGAACGACCCCGGCGTCGAGGTGCAGAAGCCCGACGTCGTCGGGGCCCTCAGCAGCGAACAGAACGCCCTGCTCATCGCCATCGCCGCCGACAACCGCATCTGGTTCGACGGCCAGGAAATCCGCACCGACCAGGTCGCCACCGTCCTCAAGCAGGCGGCGGTGGGCCGCTCGCCCTCGCTCATCGTGCGCGGCGACCAGGCCTCGAGCCTCGGGGTGTTCGCGCAGGTTTACACCGAGGCCAAGCGCGCCGGCATCAAGCAGGTGCAGTTCGCCACCGCGCGGACGGAGGGGCCCTGACCATGCAGGCGGACGCCTTCATCCTGCAGGACGAGCGGCCCGCGGTCGCGTTTCTGACGGAGGCGCTGTGCCTCGCCCTCGGGGCCGCGTTCACGCTCGCGCTGTTCATCGGCGTCATGCTTTTCCAGGCGGTCGAGCCGCCCGCGCCCGAGGCGGAGATCGCCGAGTTGCGCGCCATGTCGATGCCGATGGACACCCCGCCGCCGCGGCCGGTGGAGTCCGCCCCCGCCGAGACGGCGGCCACGCCCTTTGCCGGCCTGGAGATCGGCGCCTCCGAAAGCGCGGTGCGCATCGCGGTCGTGCCGCCGGACCTGTCGCAGCTCATGCCGGTCAGCACCGCCGCGCCCGCGGCGAAGATCGAGCCGGCGCGCCTCCACACCGAGTTCAAGCCCAAGACCGAGATCACCGGCGACTTCTCCCGCATCTTCCAGCAGCACGAGGTGGACCAGCGCCCCGCGGTCCTCTCCCGGCCCAATCCCAACGTGCCCTCCGCGGTCCGGGGCAACGCCGAGAGCCTCCGCATCTCCGTGCTCATCCTGATCGAGACCAACGGCACCGTCGGCAACCTCCGGGTGCTCCAGGGCTCGGGCAACAAGTACTTCGACGAGATCATCCTGCGCGACGTCCGCGAGGCCTGGGTCTTTTCCCCGGCGATGAAGAAGGGTCGCAAGGTCCGCTGCCTCGTCCAGCAGAACGTCCGCGTGGTGTGGCGCGGCGGCAATCCCTTTGACGTGAACTGACCATGCTGCGCCGCTTCCCGCCCTTTCTGCTCCTGCTGCTGCCGGCCCTGCTGCCGGCCCAGTCTGACATCGACATCCTCGAGCGCACCCAGCTGGGCACCCTCGGCGCGCTGGGCAGCGACCGGCCGCCGTCGCTCGACCCGAAGCGCATCATCAACGAGTCGTCCGGCTTCCTCCGCGAGCGCGAACCCGAGATGTCCGCCGAGGAATATGCGCTCTACGAGAAGGTGGTCACGATGCTCGGCACCAACCCCGCGTTCGCGCTGCGCCTGCTCGAGGGCATGATGAACGACAGCGAGAAGCCGAGCCCGGCCTTCGAGTTCATCCTCGGCAACGCCTACTACGCCACCGGGGACAACGCAAAGACCGAGGCCAGCTACAAGAGCGCGGTGGAGCGCTACCCGACCTTCCTGCGCGCGTGGAACAACCTGGGCGTGCTCTACTACACGACCGACCGTTTTACCGACGCGGTGAATGCGTTTTCCCGTTCCATCGCGCTCGGCGACCGGGACCCGACCACCTACGGCCTGCTGGGCTACAGCCTGGAGAAGGAGGGCAACTCCATCGCGGCGGAGGTTGCCTACATGCAGGCGCTCAGCGGCGCGCCCGGCTCGGCCGACTGGCAGGAGGGCCTGTTGCGCATCTGCATCCAGGGCCGCCAGGTGGAGCGAGCCGAGGCCATTGCCCGCACGCTGATCAAGACCCGGCCGACCGAGGCCCGCTTCTGGCTCATCCTCGCCAACGTCCTGCTCACCGGGCAGCGCAAGCTCGAGGCCATCGCCGTGCTGGAACTCTGCGCCGAGGCCGGCGTGGCCCAGGCGGAGGAGCTCACGTTGCTGGGTGATCTCTACGCCGAGCAGGGGCTGCACCCGGAGGCCCTCGCCATTTACGCCAAGCTGCTCAAGCCCGAGCCCGCCGCCGGCGAGGAGCGGCTGCTGCGGCTGGCGCGCACGCTGGTGGGAGCCAACCGGCCCGCCGACGCGGAGGCGGCGCTCCGGGCGCTGCCCGCCACGCTCAGTGCCTCCGGCCGCACGACCAAGCTGCTCCTCCAGGCCCAACTCGCCACCCACGCGAAGCGGTGGGCGGACGCCCGACGCGATCTCCAGGTCATCCTGGCCGAGGATCCCCTGCACGGCCCGGCGTTGATCGCCCTGGGCGCCGTGCATGTCGGCGAGGGCGAGGATGACCGGGCGGTGTTTGCCTTCGAGGCGGCGGCCCGCGTGCCCGATTCCACCTACCGGGCCAGCCTGGAGCTGGCCAACCTCGAGCTGCGCCGCCGCCACTACGCCGCCAGCGTCGGCCACCTGCAGAAAGCGCTCAGTCTCCGGCACACCGACGAGGTGGCCGACTACCTCGCGCGGGTGAGGACGCTTTTGGACGCCCCCGAGTCCTCCGCGCCGTGACCCCGTCGTTTGACTCGCCCGGCCGGTTTGATTAGCTTCCAAGCTGTCCAGCCCCCGGCCCCACCATGTTGCCCCGCCGTTTTATCTTCCTGCCCGTGGCCGCCGCCCTCGCCCTGGCCCCGGGTCTGCCGGCCGCCGAGGCCACCGCGGGCGCCCCGGGGAAATATGTGCTCTTCATGGGCTCCGACCTCTCCGTTCAGCAGGGGAAAAAGTTTTACCCGGTGGAAGATGTGGATGGCAGCGAGTTTGTGATCACCGTCGGGGGCAAGCCACGGTTCGTGCGGACGCGCCTGCAGGCCAACCACCTGAAGGTGCAGCGTGAACTCAAGCTGGCGCCGGTTTCCGTGCAGCTCGACGATTTGCAGGGCGGGCCGGGATACACGCCGGCCGCGGACCCGCGCCACAAGTTCAACGCCCGCAGCGGCGCGGCCTCCGGGGCGGCCGCCGCCGAGGGGTTGGCCGACTACAATGTGAAGGAAATCACCACCACGCTCGAACAGGTGAAAAACGGTGCGGTTCAGTGGAAGGAGCGCGAGGCGCAGCTCGAAACCGAGCTCTCCCGCCAGCAGGGGCAGCTGGATGTCGCCAGCCACAACCTCAGCTCGGACTACAGCTCCACGCCCAAAATGGCCGACGCCCTCGCGCTCGAGCTGGCCGAGGGCAACTACGACCTGGTGGATGTTTCCTTCAAGATTTCCTCCCCCGAGCCGCTCGACGACCCCTACATGGTGGTGCTGGTGGAATTTACCCCGCGGGGCGCCAAGCCGGGGGAGATCAGCACGCTGATCCACGCGAAGAGCCTCGATCCCATCGGGACCGAGCCGAAATATGTCCGCATCCGCGAGGGCGGCCTGCCGGTCGGATTCAAATATCTGCGCCACGAGGTCCACATCTTCAACCGCGGCCGGGAGGTCGCCACCAGCGAGTCCTCCAAGCGCGTCGAACTCAGCCCGGACGAAGCCCGGCAGTATTTGCTGATCGAGCATCTGGCGGCCAACAAAGGCGCCACGCTCCCGCCGCAGCCGGTCAGCGGCAGCCTCTCCGCCTCGGTCCGCAGGCTGCTGGATGCCGACCGGTTGAACCGCGTCTGCTTCGCCCGGGTTGCCAAGGATGGGCAGGTCATCGGCATCTTCGCCGACGAAGGCGCCAGTCTGCCGCTCGCCGACGAGACCCTGACCGGGGCATTTGCCCGCGCCCTCTTCAAGCCCGCCCTGGCCAACGGCCGGCCGATGGACGGCACCGTGCGCGTCCGCCTGGCGGACCTGACTCTCTGAACCTGCCATGAGAACGCCCCAACCCTGCCCCCTGCTCCGCCTCGGCCTCATCGGTCTGTGCCTGACGGTCCCGTATTTGCACGGGGCCGGGGCCAAGCCCGCGCCGGGCGCGAAGCCGGCCGAGGACAAGCCCTACGTGCTTTTCCTTGGCACCGACCTGTCCGTGCAGCGCGACAAGAAGTATTACCGGGTGGAGAACGTCGAAGGCAGCGAATTTCGGATCAAGATCGGCAAGAAGGAGTTTTTTGTGCCGACTCGCAACCGTCGCACCGGGCTCAAGGTGAGCCACAGCCTGAAGCTGGCGGACACTTCCGTGAAGATCGACGGCCTGTATGCGGGCCCCGCCTACACGCCCGCCAACGATCCGGTGCGCAAGATGATTGCCGCCTCCGGCGCCGCGGGCGGCGCCGCCGCGGTGCAGGATCTCGCCTACGGCCGCATGATCGCGGCGGAGATCAGCCTCGGCGCGGCCAACCTGGCCGTGTCCAACACGCCCGAGGGTTCGGCGAGCCGCCCCATGGTGGTGGCCGCCCAGCAGGGGGCGCAGGCCGAGTACAACGCCGGCGCGATGCAGGCCTCCGCGGCCAACGACGCCATGCTCAGCCAGCAATACGACACGGCCGCCTACGTCCACAAGATGAACCTCGAGCTGGACGAGGGCAATCACGACGCCTTCGAGGTGTCGTTCAAGGTCTCCTCCCCCGTGGAGCTGGACAACCCGCACATGGTGATCCTGTTCAAATTCCGGGAGCGCGACGCCAAGCCGGGCACGGAGGGCATGCTCATCCACGCGGAGGCGATCGACCGCATCGGGTCCAATCCCAAACATATCCGCGTGCGCCAGGGCGGGATGCCGCAGGGTTTCAAGTATCTCGGCTGCGAGGTGCACATCTTCAACCGCGGCAAGGAAGTCGCGACCAACAAGTCCTCCAAGCGCGTGGAGCTTTCGCGCAGCGAGGCGCAGCAGTATCTCGTGATCGAGCACATCGGCGCGAACAAAGGCAAGACCGCCCCGGCGCTCGTCGTGCCCGGCACCCTGCCGCGCGAGCGCCTCAAGGAGCTCACGCTCGACCAGATGAACCGCACCTACTACGCGCGGATCGCGCCGGACGGCTCCCTGCTCGACCTGTTCGCCGACGAGAGCTGCAGCCTGAAGATCGACGATGCCGCCGCCCGCGCCGTCGTGGCCGAGGCCTTCTTCAAGCCCGCGCTGGTCAAGGGCCAGCCCGTCGAGGGCGTGGCCCGCGTCCGCGTCGGCGAGATTTGATTTCAGCCCGGACCGTCATTGCGAGTCTCCCGCTTCCGCGGGAGACGAAGCAATCCAGCCAGGGCGGCTAGAATGAAAAAGTAGCCGCGTTGGAGCGCAGCGACAACGTGGGCGTTCCCTGACCACGCTTTCGCCTACGGCTCAAACCCGGCTACACCCTGGCTGCATCAATCGCATCGCCCCGACTGCTCGGCCGGTCGCACGATGACTAAGGCCTGAATCCCAAAAATGCATTTGAAACGCGGAGGACACGGAGGTGAATCCCCAAGCTTTTTGCTCCGCGTCCTCCGCGATCTTCGCGTTTTTAACGGCTGAATGCCCCGCGCGCTTGGTCTGAGCCGCCGCCGCTCGCCGAAGAAAAGCGCTCGCCGCCATTCCCGACGCCCGTTTTTCTCCCGCCATGCCCCGCGTTGAAGGCCTGCGATCCCCTTACGACAAAACCCTCGGCGGCCTGCACCACCTCGGTCGCATGCTCGACAAGATCCGTCTGATGCAGGCGGGCGCGCTGCCCGAGCACTTTCATCGCAACTACGGCCTGTCCATCGGCCTCGACGGCCAGCTCTGCGGCTTCCTCAACGTGACGTTCGAGGACGTCGAGGCGCAGGTGAAGGCCGGCCGCACCGACGTCGAGGTCGCCGAGTGGATCTTCACGACCGGCCTGCGCCCCAACCGCTCGCAGACCCACGTGTGGAACGAGCACTCGCGCAAGATCGGTTGGAACGACCGCGTCGCCGCCTTCAACGCCAAGGTGAAGACCGAGCCCGGCTGGGACCACCTCACCGCGATCACTTCCTTCGACCTGATCGAGCAGAGCGAAGACCGCGAACCGCCGGCGATGAAAGGGTGAACTCGAAGCCGCATTTCCGTCTTACCGTGTCTAATTTTTGAGGTTTGCGCCACGCTGCCATTCTACTCGTTGCATGAATCGTTGGAATATTCCCGCATATCTGGAAATAGAAATTAGCGGTAGGGACGCGCGATGCATTTACTGCCAAGTGGATTTTTCAACTTCCACTGGGGGTCGTGGAGTGACTCCGTCTTGGGAGCACATCATAAACGATGCTTCGATCATTACCCGAGAAAACATCGCGAGGTGTTGCGTTTCGTGTAATGCAAGCAAGGGGGTTAAGTCCCTTGGTGTTTGGATTGATTCCGCTTATTGTAAGCGAAAGGGAATTACATCGGAGACAATTTCTCAGGTTGCTAAGAATGCCCTACTTAAGGAGCGGTTGAGTTAAGAATACGATCTACGATCAAAGTCAGAGGGCAGCCAAAGGGGTATGCTTTACCATTTTACCTCCTAGGCGTGAATGAGGACGCCGCTCGCGGCGACCCTGCGGGAACCCAGCCAAGCCAAACTCACGCGCGCATCGCGCGCTCGCCGGGGCGGGCGCTGAATTCGCGGACGGGGACGATGCCGGCGGGGAGGGGTTTGATGAAGCGGTCGATCAGGCGGCGGCGCCACGTGGAGGGCGTGAAGCGGTGCACGGCCTTGAACTCGCGGCAGAAGTGGCTGGCGCCGGTGTAGCCGCAGGCGCGGGCGACCTCGTCGAGCGTGAGGTTGGTGCGGCCGAGCAGGTCCTGCGCCTTGTCGAGGCGCACGCGGCGGAAGAGTTCCTTGGGGCTGGCCTGGCGCACCTCGGCGAAGAGCCGGCGCAGGTGACTCGGGGAAACGTGGATGGCGTCGGCCACTTCCTTGACGGAGGGATGCCGCTGCAGGTGCTCGGCATACCAGGAGAGGGCACGCTCGACGCGGAAGCTGGCCACGTCGGTCAGAGTGAGCGGCTGCGTCGCCGAAGGATCGTTTTCGAGCAGGAGCAGGCAGAGGTCCATCAGGTGGCGCTGGTGGTGGAGCGGGCTCGCGACGACCGGGTTGCAGAAATGCGGCTCCAGGGCGGTGGCGATGGTCTCGAGGCGCCGGATGGCGGCGTCGTCGAGCGGTCGGGAAATCCAGCCGCCGCGGGCGCGCACGATCTCGTCGAGCGGGTAGGGCACGCTGCTGAAATGGATCGACAGGCGGCGGTAGCTGTGGCGGCCGTCATCGAGCCAGGCATGCGGGCTCTCGGGGGCGAAGAGCCAGAAGGTGCGTTCCTGGAAGACGGGCTTGTCGCCGTCGCGGAAACTGACCGCGCAGCGTCCGTCCGTGACGGCATAGAATTCCCAGTTCGTGCGCGTGTTGCAGCGCATGCGCTCTTTCCAATGAATGCGACCGTTCGCGAAATAGCGGAGCATACCGGGCGTGGGGTGGGGTTGAGGGCGGATGCTGGGGCCGGAGACCGGCGGGGCCAGACCCGTGGGATTCGGCCAGTCAGAGTGAACGGAGCAGAGGGCCCTTCCCTAAGGCAGGATCGGCGATCCCGCCCTACAGGGGCGCGGCCGACGCCCTGGGGAGCAGGTCGCTCCACCTCAATGGCGTGAACCAAGCCCGCGGCGGAGCGCGGGCTCCACCGGACGAACCCGCGCAAAGAAAAGGCCGGCACCCCCAACGGTGCCGGCCTGAGGGCATCCCGCCGGTGAGGGCGGGGTGCGTCCACCAAATCGGATCAGTGCTTGTAGGTGACCGAGAACTTCAGGTTGACCGGGTCGCCGACCATCATCGAGTTGCGGTTGATGCCGCCGAGGATGTAGTCCTTGTCGAGGGCGTTGTTGACCTGCAGGCGCGCGGTCCAGTCCTTGGCGCGGTAGGTGAAGCCGAGGTTCACGATGGTGCGCGGGGCGATCTTGAAGCTGGGCTGCTGCGGCACCAGCACGCCGCCGGCGAGCGGCTTGGTGGTGGTGAAGGCGTTGACGTTCTCGCCCACGAGGTCGCTGCGGTAGTCCACGCCGACGTTTACGCCGAAGCCGGCGAGCGAGCCCTCGCTGAAGCGGTAGTCGGCATAGAAGCCGTAGCTCGTGTCGGACACGCCGCGGAGGCGCACGCCGGTGGGCTGGCGCATCTTGTAGTCGGTGTAGTTGCCGATGAGCGTCAGGTTCTTTGTGGCGGTGTAGCTGCCCTCGAATTCCCAGCCCTTGGAGGTGAGGTCGAGGTAGAGCGGGTTCTGGAGGGCGTTGGCGGCGGCGAGGTTACCCTGGGCGATCAGGACGTAGTATTCGCTGTTCGGCACGGCGTAGTTCGACGAGGTGATGTCGAACCAGGCGAACGAGGCGGTGAGCTTGCCGTCGAGGAACGAGGTCTTGATGCCGTATTCGTCCTGGTCGCCGACCGAGGCGCGGAAGGTCGGGGCGACGTTGCCGGCACTGAGCGAGCCGGGCATGGTGCCGCCGGAGGTGTTGTGGCTGTAGAAGAGCGAGATCTCCTTGGTGGGCTTCACGACTACACCGTAGCTCTTGGCCGTGTCGGCCAGGCTGTAGCTCGGGAACGGCGTGGGTTGGATGCCGGTCGTGTCCACGCGGGTGAGCTCGCCCTGGAAGCGCGAGACACCGCCGGAGACGATGAGCTTGTCCTGCAGCAGGCTCAGGTTCTCGAAGACGAAGAACTGGTAGTCATGCTGCTTGGCCTTGCGGTTCTGGCCGTTGGCGGGAACGGAGGGCTGGGCAAACGACCAGTCGGGGTAGGTGATGCCCGCGAGGTTGTTGTTGGCGACGTTGCCGCGGTTGTAGGCGGGGAAGCTCTTCCAGTGGGTCTTCACGGCGTTGGCGGCGAGACCGGTGATGGTGGTGGACTTCCAGCCCTCGCCCTCGAACTTGATGGCGTAGTCGTTGCGGAGGTGCAGCTCGTTGTAGTAGAGATGGTCGGAACCGGCCGTGCGGCCATAGACGTAGGTGCTCGGATCGGGCAGGGCCACGTTGGTCACGGACGGGATGGCGACGGCGCCGGTCTGGTCCACGCTCCAAACCTTGCCCGGCTCATATTTGCCCGTGGTCGGGTTGCGGGTGATGGTGATGCCGGCGATCGAGCCGCTGGTGGTGCCCTGGTCCTCGCGCACGACGTGGTTGCCGGTCAGCTGCAGGCGGGAGCTGACGTGCTCGCCCAGCTCGGAGAGCAGTTCCATGGTCAGGCGCTCGGTCTCGCGGTCACGGCGGTCGGATTCGTTGCCGAACGACCAGTCGCGGGGGAGGCCCTTGGCGATGATGGCGTAGTCGTCGCTGCCGACACTCGGATCAATCGGCAGGAAGACACCATTGGTCTCCTGGTTGCGCATCATCTCGCCCTTGAAGGTGAGCTTGTGCGCCGGGGAGAGCTGGATCGAGATGGACGGGGCCAGCATGAATCCGTCGCGGAAGTAATTCTTGGAGTAACCGTCGTTTTTCCAGACCGCACCCACCACGCGGGCGGCGATGCCCTTGTCGGCGGAGACCACGCGGTTCACGTCGAAGCTGAAGGCGTTGCCCTTGTATTGGGCGAGCTCGAGCGTGTAGCTGGCCTGGTCCTTCATGATCGGCGACTTGGTGATCGGGTTCATCTGGCCGCCGGCCGCGCCGCCGGGGACGAGGATGGCGTTGGGGCCCTTGATGACCTCGATGCGCTCGATGTTGTAGCTCATCATCGAGGCGCTGTAGCCGTCGGCGCCGGAGATTTCCATGCCGTCCACGAACTCGTGCGAGACCTGGAAGCCGCGGATCGTGTAGCGGTCGCCGCCGGTGGGCAGCGTGGACTCGGTGACGGGGGTCACGTATTTGGCCGCGTCGAGCATGCGGAAGCTCATCGAGTCCTGCATGAAGTCGGCGGTGACGACGGAGATGGTCTGCGGGATGTCCTGGATGTCCATCGCGACGCGCGAGGAGGAGAGCGCCTGCTTGGAGACGTAGGGGTTCACGGGTTCTTCCGTGATGGTGAACGTTGGGAGGGTGATGACGTCCTCCTTTTTCTCGGGGGCGGTGGTCTGGGCGGAGGCCAGGACGGCGGAGCTGAGCAACAGCGCCGCGACGGTTGCGCGGGGCAACAGGCGGGGTTTGGTCGGGTTCATGTGGTTTGGGTTAGAGTGCTGACCACACCGGATCCCTGGGGCACGGACGGCGCGTGGCGCCGCCAGAGGCCGGTCGGGAGGGGTAGTCGGGTAAGGACACAACCGGTGATGCTTGCTTAACTGTCGTGCAACCGGCCGGGGTAAAGTATCCACCGCGCTCCGAAAATTGCACAAAACGCGCATGACCCTTGGGACGACCTTGCCGTGCCGGGCAAATCCCGGGTGTGGCCCCGCGCCAATATCAAGGTCCGGGCTCAGCGGTAGCCGCGTTGGATCCCGCGTCCGCGGGAGACAACGTGGGGCGCTGTGGCCACGCTTTCGTCCCGCGGACGCGGGACTCAAACGCGGCTACACCGTCCAAACCGAAGCGAGGTGTAACGTATTGCGTTACAAATTTCCGTTTACACCGGCCAAGGGGCGCCGGGGGCGCCGAAACGGGTGCCGGCGGGGAAGTGCAGGTCGAAGTGCTCGGCGAGCACGGCGAGGAGCTCGTCGGCGGTGGCGAGCTCGCGCTTGTCGGCGCGGCCGTCGCGGTGGCGGACGGTGAACTCGCGGTTAAAGAGCGTGCGGCGGCCGTCGGGCGTGGCGCGGGCGACCAGCAGGTTGTTGCGGAAATGCGCCTGCGGGTGGGTGTGGCTATACCAGTTGCCCATTTCCAGGTCCACGGGGGCGGCCGGCTCGGGACGGAACAGATTGATGTCCTGCCATGCTCCGGCGAAGCAGACCTGCTGGACGAGATGACCGTCGCGCCGCACAAGGCGCCGGCGGTCGTGCGGGGTTTCTTGCTCGAGGCCCTCACGCATTTCGAGCGGGGCGGTGAGCGAGACCGAGCCCATGCCGGCGTCGGCCAGCCAGTCGCGGCCGTCGAGGGTCACGTGCACCAGCAGGTGCGTGAGGCCGGTGATGACTTCCGCCGGCACCAGCCACCGCGCGCGGCCAATCAGCGGCTGGGCCGTGAAGCCCAACGCCCGCAAAGCCTGGAGCAGCAGTTGATTCTGCTCGAAACAGTAGCCGCCGCGCCGATCGTAAACGAGTTTGCGCTGGACGGATTCGAGATCGGTGCGGATCGGCCGGCCGAGCAGCACGTCGAGGTTCTCAAACGGGATCGTCTGCACCTGCGCACGCAGGATGGCCGCCAGGGTCCCGTGGGTCGGCGTGCGCGGACCGGTGTAACCAATGCGGGCGAAATACGCGTCGAGGTCCACCGTGGCGGGTCAGTCGGCGGGCACCAGGCGGATGATGCTGCCGGGGTCGTTCACGGCGACCCAGATGCTGCCGTCGGGGGCGCACTGCACATCGCGCAGGCGGCCGATGTCCTTGAGGACGATCTCCTGGCTCACGACCTGGTCGCCGGCGATGACGAGACGGCGGAGCTCCTGCTGGGCGAGCGAGCTGACAAAGAGGTTTCCCGTCCACTTGGGAAATAGCGTGCCCTCGTAGAAATCGATGCCGCACACGGCGATCGACGGCACCCAGTAGGTGACGGGCTGCTCCATGCCTTCGCGGGCGGTGTTGGCGGTGATGGGCGAGCCGTCGTAGTTCATGCCGTAGGTGATGACGGGCCAGCCGTAGTTCACGCCGGGCTTGATGAGGTTGAGTTCGTCGCCGCCGCGCGGGCCGTGCTCGGTTTCCCAGAGGAGGCCGGTGCGTGGGTCGAAGTCGAGGCCCTGCGGGTTGCGGTTGCCGTAGGTCCAGATCGAGGGGAAGGCCCCGGGCGTGTTGACGAAGGGGTTGTCGGCCGGGATGCGGCCGTCGTCGTGAATGCGGTGAATCTTGCCGTTGGGGCGGGTGAGGTCCTGGGCGTCCTGCTGGCGGCCGCGCTCGCCATGCGAGAAATACAGATAGCCGGCGCCGTCGAAGGCGATGCGGCAGCCGAAATGCACGCCGCCGCCGGGGCGATACAGCTCGAGCGGCGCCTGCCAGATTTTCTCCTCCTCCACCCAGGCACCGTCCTTGAGGCGGCCGCGCACGATCTTGGTGAGGCTGACTTCCTTGCCGTCCTTGTCCTTGGCCGGGTCGGAGTAGGCGAGGTAGATCCAGCCGTTCTTGGCGAAGTCGGGATGCGCCGCGACCTCGAGCAGGCCGCCCTGGCCGCCGTCGCGGACCGCGGGGGTGCCCTTGATGGCAGAGGGCTGGAGCTTGCCGTCGGCGATCACGCGGAGCCGGCCCGGTTTTTCGGTAACGAGCGTGCGGCCGTCGGGCAGGAAGGCGATGCTCCACGGCGTGGACAGGCCGTCGGCGACAGTCTCGATGCGGAAACGGTGCTCCTGCGTGGGAATGGCGCCGCCGGGGAGTTTTTGCGTGGCGCGCTGCCGCTTGTAGCTGGCGCGCTGCTCACGGATGAAGATCACCATCGCGCGGACGTCGGCCTCGCTCATCAGCGAGTGGAACGCCGGCATGCCCTTCTCCAGCACGCCGTCGCTGATCACGCGGGCGAGATCGGCATCGGTGCCGGTGCCGTTGGCCCACTGGTCGTCGAGCATGGAGGGGGCCTGGCCGCCCTCCAGCTGGGCGCCGTGGCAGTTGGCGCAGATCTCCTGGTAGATCTTGGCGACGTCCTTGCGGGGGGCGGGCTGGGCGAGGAGCGTGGCGGCAAAGCCGCTGGCGGCGAGGGTCAGTAAAACGCGGACGGGGGTGTGCATGGAGGAAGGGAAGGGGCGCACCGTGCGCCGGTTGGGTGATTTCGCAACGGGAAAGGCGGGTTGCCGGCGGTCGCTCAATAGAGCGCAACTTGCCGGCCCTGCTTGGCGGCGATGTAGTCGTCCACCACGGTTTCGAGCACGGCGAGCGGCACGGTGCCGGCACGGAGCACGGCGTTGTGAAATTCCTTCAGGTTGAACCGGTCGCCCAGCTCCCGCCGGGCCTTCTCGCGCAGTTCGAGGATGCGGATCATGCCGATCTTGTAGGAGCAGGCCTGACCGGGGGCGGCGACGTAGCGGTCCACCTCCCGCGGCAGCATGCCGTAGTCGATGGCCTGCTGGCGGGTCCACTTCATGGTGTGAAGTCCGGTGTCCACGACCAGGCGGCGGGCGCGGAAGAGTTCCGCCTCCAGCTGGCCGATCAGGCCGACGGTATCGCCCTCATACCAGTTGTTCTCCGCGGCGAGCTGCTCGGCATAGAGCGCCCAGCCCTCGCCGTGCGCGGAGATGAAACCGAAGATCCGGTCGCGCCGGAAGCGCGGGAGCTCCGTCAGCTCCTGCTGGAGCGCGATCTGGAAGTGGTGGCCCGGGATGCCCTCGTGGTAGGTGAGGGTGCGCATGTAAGGGATGCGATAGACCGGACCGGCGAGGTTCGCCCAGAAAATGCCGGGGCGCGTGCCGTCCTTGGCCGGCGTGGTGTAGTGGTTGGCGGAGCTGCTCTCGGAGAACGGCGGAATGCGCTTCACCACGCAGGGGGCGGCGGGCCGCAGGTCAAAGAGCGATTCCGACCGCTTCACGGCGTCGGCGAGGATTTCCTCGTGGCGCGCGATCAGGGCGGGGCGCGGGTCGGGGTCGGCGGGGGGCTGGAGGTCCTGGTTCAGCCGGTCGTAACGCTCCTTGATGGAGCCTTCCTTGTAGCCGAGCGAAACGAACAGGCCGTCCATCTTGGCCTCGATGCGGGCCACCTCGGCCAGGCCGAGGGCGTGGATCTTTTCCGGGGTCAGGTCGGTGGTGGTGTAGTGCTGGAGGCCCGCGGCGTAGGCCTCGCGGCCGCCGGGCAGGCGCCAGAGGCCGGCATCCTCGGTGGCCACGGCCAGCTGGGCTTCGAGCAGGGCGCGAACCCGGGTGAAGGCGGGCAACACGGCGTCGCGCACGATGCCGGCGGCGGCCGCGACGGAGGCTGCGCGATCCGCGGCGGGCAGGTCGCCGAGCAGTGCGGCGCGTTCGTCGAGCGTGGTCACGAGGATGTTTTTCTCCGCGCCGCCTTCGAGAAACCGGTCGATCTGCGCCAGCGTGGCCGAGAGGATGAACTTCGGGGGCAGAAAGCCGCGGTCGCCGCGGTCCTTGGCCTGAGCCCGCGCCTCGTTCATGTAGCCGGCGACCAGATTGAGCCGCGCGAGGTAGTTCTCGATGTCGCGCCGGTTGCGGATGGGGTGCGTGTGGCTCAGGAAATCGACCAGCTCGCGCTGCACGCCGGAAAACTGGTTGAAGACAAAAACATGGTCCGAGAAGGAGAGGTTGCGCACGGTGGTTTCCAGCTGCCAGCGCAGCATGTCGGCCGAGACGCGCTGCGTGGCGTCGAGCCGGGCGCGGTCGAAGCCGGCCAGGCGTTGGAGGCCGGCTTGGGCGCGGGCCACCTGGGCGGCGCGGGCGGCGACGGAGTAGGGCGTGAGCTGCCGGTCGAGGGCATCCTGTTCGGCCCCGCTGAAATACTGGGCCTCGGTCGCGGCCATCGGGTCGGCGCGCATCCAGGCGGCGGAGAACTCGTCCACCCAGGTGTCGAAGGCGGGATCGCCGGCCAGGAGGGCGGCCGGCAACAGGAGGAACACGGCAAGCGCGTGGGTAAGCTTCATGCGCCGGAAGCTAGGCGGGGTGAGGAGCGTTGTCCAGTGACCAGCCGGTGTGCCGGCCCGCTTGCGTCGCCGCTGCCACCGCACAGGCTGTGGGCGATGCACCCCGCCCCGCTGCGCGCCCTGCTGGCGTGCCTGTTGCTTGTGAACCTCGCCCCCGCCCAAACTCCACCTGCCCTGAGCCCGGCAAACGGGCTCGCCTCCATGAAAATCTTCCTGCTCATCGGCCAGTCCAACATGGCCGGACGCGGCAAGGTCGAGTCCGGGGACCAAACACCGCATCCGCGGGTATGGGTGTTGAACAAGGAACTCGCCTGGGTGCCGGCCGTGGACCCGCTGCACTTCGACCGGCCCGAGCGCATCGGCACGGGCCTCGGCAAGACCTTTGGTGCGGTCATCGCCGACGCCAACCCCGATGCGGTCATCGGCCTCGTACCCGCGGCCTTCGGCGGCAGCGCCCTCGACGAATGGGCGCCGGGGCGGACGCACTACGTGAACGCCGTCGCCCGCGCCAAGGAGGCGCTCAAGCGCGGCCAGCTCGCCGGCATCCTCTGGCACCAGGGCGAATCCGACCGCGCGCCGGACCAGGCGGCGACCTACGCCGACCGCTTCAAGAAGTTCATCACGCAACTCCGCGCCGACCTCGGCGCGCCCGACGTGCCGGTGATCGTGGGCGAGATCGGACGTTTCTGCCCCAACGAAGGCCCGGTCAACGCCGCCCTGCGCAGTCTGCCCGCGCTCGTGCCGCATTGTGCCCTGGTTTCGTCGGATGGACTGCCCGGCCGCCCCGAGGAGCCGGAGGTGCTGCACTTCGAGTCGCCCGGTTTTCGCGAGCTCGGCCGCCGTTACGCGCAGGCGTGGCGGGAAATGAATATTCAGCGATAATTTTTCCCGACGCGGGGCTTTTTTGCAAAAAAGCCGTGGCCAGAGGGGCCGGGCGTGGCTTTACCCTTCCTGCTTTATGAATCCCAAAATCGCTTTTGTCGGAGTCGGTCGCATGGGGGCCAACATGGCCCGTCGCCTCAAGGATGTCGGTTACGCCGTCACGGCCGTTTACGACGTGAACACCGCCGGCGCCGCCGCGCTCGCGACGGAACTCGGCGCAACGCACGCGACCAAGCTGGCGGACGTCACGGCCGCGGCCGACCTGATCTTCACGGTCGTAACCGATGATGCGGCGCAGCTGGCCGTGTTCGCCGGGTCCGGCGATTCGCTGCTCACCGGCGCCCAGGGGAAGATCTTCGTGAACTGCGCCACAATCACCCCGGCCACGCATGTCGAGGTGGAGCGCCGGGCCCAGGCCGCGGGTGCGGTGTCGCTCGAGGGCTGCATGGCGTCGTCCATCCCGCAGGCGCGCAACGGCACGCTCTACCTCATGTGCGGCGGCGACCGCGCGGCCTTTGAGCGCGTGAAGCCCGTGCTGGAAAAACTCAGCACGGCGCTGCGCTACATCGGCACGGCCGGTCAGGCTGCGCAAGTGAAGGCGCTCGTGAACATGGTCATGAACATCAACACCGCCGGTCTGGCCGAGGGCTTGGGGCTCGGCGCCGCGCTCGGGCTCGACCTCGACATGCTGCGCGAGGTGTTCGCCCAGACGGGCGCAAACTCGCAGGTGCTCAAGACGGATGGCGAGGACATGCAGAACCGCGCGCACGACTGCTATTTCTCCGGCGCGCACGCGGCCAAGGATTCGGGCATCGCCGCCCAGCTCGGCCGCGATGTCGGGCTGAAACTCCCGTTGGCCGAGGCCACGAAAGCGCAGTTCGACCGCATGGTCACGCTCGGCCTCGGCGGTCTCGACAAGAGCGGCGTCGCCGAGCTGACCTTCAAGGGCCGGCACGGGTGAAGGGGTTGGCCCACGGAAGACACGGAAAACACGGAAAGTTGAAGACAGGCTTTAACCCTCCGTCTCGTGTCATCCTGAACGAAGTGAAGGATCCAAGATTTTATCTGCCATCGGTTGTGCTGCTGGATCCTTCGCACGGCTCAGGATGACGGATGCGGAATTGGAGCAACTTTCGTGTGTTTGCTTCGCCATCTCCGCCAAGCCTCCGTCGTGGTGACCAAGCTTGGGGATAACGCCGCTTCTGTTACATTTCTGCGCGGGGAATAAAAAAAGTCGCGGCGTGGCGAAACGTGCCGATGAAGAGGGTCGTTAGCTGTAGGTTTGTGTGTCCAATCCGGTCGTTAGGGGTAACAACCGGAACCTTGCCGCCGGGAATCCGCCACGGATCCCGGCGGTGCTATTTTCCCGCAACTCATGCTGGCGGCGCCTGCGGCTCAGCGTGCAGGTTTCGCCGGCCGGAGGTGAAGACCGGCCAAGGGCGTCAGGTCCAGCGTGAGGTCATGGCCATGGCCTGAAGCGTCCCCGCCTTGCAGGAACAATCGCGTGGGACCCGGTGTGACCGGGAAAAACAGACTGCCGGTCCGGGAATCGCCGGGGGCGAGGGTCAGGGGGAGGTCCAGTTCCCGCCGGGCAAATTCCGTGGCGATGGCGCGGCGGGCGACCATGGTGCGGACACTGCTGCCGAGCAGGACCAGTGGGATTCCGATCATCCCGGCGGCGCCGGCGGTCACTGCGCTGGCATTGGAGACGCCGCCCCAGATCGTGATGTTGGAGGCCACCAGCGAGAGGGAGCCGACCCACGCGCCCGTTATGCCGACCCCCAGCGCGAGGTTGCGGCCGGTGCGTTTCGCCACCTTCAGGCGATGCCGGCTGATTTTATCCAGCTCCCAGGGGTTGTGCCCCGGCCGGCTCTCATGGTCGGTGAGGTTGTAGAGCACCGCTTGGTCGAAGGTGAGCGGGACCTCGGCGGTATTCGTCAGGGTGACGATATACTCGTCCCAATACGCATCCCTCTTCCACGAACCGGGACCGTGAAAAACGACGACCGTGTGCAGCGTGGCATGGGCCGTAGAGCTGGCCGCCGTGATCTCCAAGGCGGGCGGAGGCGAGGTGTGGGCGGGGGACTTCGGCGCCAGCTTGTATTTGGCGGAGACGCAGCCGGTGAGGGTCAGAGCCGCCACAACGAAAAGCGGGGCGAGCCGGGCGGGGTGGATTTGCATGACAGGGTGGGGTGTTGGCTTCGGGACCAGCGCGATAAATCAAGCGGCAGTCGGCAGCACGGGGAGAAGGGAACGACGCAGTTGGCGGGGTTGCAGGGAATCGACACCTGCGGCTTCGCCGGATCGAGGCTCTGGATTCGTCCGGATCATCAGTGCAGCGGCCTGCGCCCGTCGGCGGGCGTTTCAGCAGCGTAGAGTGAAGCTACGGCGAGCCGGTCGTTGATTGCCCGTTGGAAGCAGGCCAGCGCCGCATCGAGCTCCGTGCGCAGGAGCCGGGCGTCGTTTTCGGCCCATTGGGTGAATTTGTGGGGTTGGCTTTGATAGATCAGCGACACGCCGCCGAGTTCCGACCGGTCCGCGGTGCGGACCGCCTGCAAGTCCACGGCCACGGTCAACCGCAGCGGCGGATTGAACTCGTTCCCAGCGAAGGTGCCCGGTCTGGGATGGGGTTGTGGCGCCGAGAAACCAAAGGAGCTGATGCGCCAGGTGAGCACCGCATCAACGCGCGGGCCGGCCGGTGCGAGGGCGGGCGGTTCGGGGCGCGGCGTCGAACGCCGGTGCTCGTAGTCATAGAGCAGCAGGCGACGTCGCCCGGGGTTGGGCGGCGTCACACTGGGCGGGAGAAGTTGGATTGCTCCCGGGCGCAGGTGCTCGACGTGCTGCACCAGGGTGTGTTCCAGCCGGCGATCGATGGCGTAGTCGTGCAGCGTCGCCTGAATCGTGCGAGTGCCCTCTTGCACTTCGGCCGCGCGCACGCCCATCGCGCCGCCGAATGTTCCGCCCAATATCGCGCTGATCAATGGCACGGCCGGCAGGAGGATGGCGGTCTCGGCGTCGATCGGGCTGGCCCGCATGTCCTCGCTGATTTCCCGAGCGGCCGACTCCTTCGTGGTCGGTTCGTTCAGGTAAAATTCCGGGGTGACCCCGGCGGCGGAAATGCCGACGACGGAGCAATCCCGGGGCAGGTCCAGTGCGCCATACACCTCGACGCGGACCGGCATGACTTCGCGCGTGGCGCAGCCGGCGCCCAGCAGGAGGGCGACGGCGCCGGCTGGCAAACGGAGGGAGCGCGCTTTCATGGAACATGAGCGATTACCAACGATAACCGGCCTGCACTCCCCAGCGCCGGGGTGCGCCGGCCACGAAGGTCGGGATGCCGAATGAGCCGCCGACGTTGCCGGCATCGATCAGATACTCCTCGTCAAAGAGGTTGGTCGCATGGACGGAGATCTCCCAACGATCCTGGGCCGAGCGCCAACCCAGGCGCACATGGGCGAGCCCGTAGCCGTCCTGCCGCAGACGGCCGCCGAAGGAGGCGTTGTTGTCCTCAAACCAGTGGGCCGATTTATATTGATAGGTCGGCGTCACAAAGAACCGGCCGTTGCCGGCGGGCAGCGTGAGCGTGCCGCCGAACGAGAAGGCGTTGCGCGGCGTCAGGCGGAACGAGTAACCGGCATAGGCCTGCGGCTGGCCGTCGTCGCCGCTGTCGTCGAAGGTCGCATCCGTGTGGGCATAGGTGGCGAACACCGACAGGCGCTCGTTGACGACACCCTGCAGCGCAAACTCGAAACCGCGGCCGGTGGCGTTGCCGGCGTCGAGCACGGTGAAGCGGCCCAGGCTCAGCACGCTGGTCTGGAAGTGCGCGTAGTCATATTGAAACACCGAGGCGGACCACTGCAGCCGGCCGTTGCCCAGGGTGCCCTTGCAGCCGGCCTCGTAGTTCCAGACCTCTTCCTCGCCCGCGGTGGTGACGCTGGTGGAATCGACCAGCAGGCTGGGCGCCCGGTGTCCGCGACTCACGCTGGCGTAGGCGTTCAGCGTGGGCCGGAACTGGTATTGGACGACGACCCGGCCGTCCCAGGAGGAATGCGAGTCCTTCGCCTCGCGCTTTCCGCCCGAGGGCAGGTAGGGATAGCCGGGGATCGCGTTGAGGATGAAGCCGAGCGTGGCGGGCGGCGTGCCGTTGCTCACTTCATAACCGGACGTGAGCTTCTCCTCGGTCACCCGCAGGCCGGCGGTGACTTCGAGCCGGTCGGTAACGCGCCAGGTGCCGTCGGCGAAAACATCGTAGGCCTGGGTGCGGCCCGACTGCGTATATTCGTCGGTGCGGCGGCCCTGCAACGGCGCACCGGCGAGGAAGGAGAGGCCTTGCAGCGACGGGGGCAGCGCGGGATTGGCGAAGGCGGCGAAGGTCGCCGGCAGCGTGGCCTGCGGGATGAACGGATTCAGAGTGGGCACGGCGAAGTTAACCAGCGCGCCGGGCACGCCGGCCTGCACCAGCCCGCTGGCGAAGGAGCCGGACAGGAAGGGCCAGAGCTGACGTTCGTCGGTCGAGAAGGGCACGCGCGCCGAACCGTTCTCCCGGAACCAGCTCGCGCCAAAGAAGCCGGCGAAGCGTCCGTCCGCGTCGTAGTTGAAACGCAACTCCTGGCTGAGCTGCCGGCCGCGCGCGTCCTCGGCGAACTCCAGCAGGTAAAGGCCGGAGCCGTCGGCGTCGAAGGATTCGTAGGCATCATACTCGCGCCAGCCGGTGATGCTGGTGACCGACCAGGCCGGGTTGAGCTCGTGGGTGACGATGCCGGTGAGGCCGCCGACCGTGCGGTCCACCCCGAGCGCGGAGCCGCGGGTCAGCTCGGCCGCGCTGAAGGGATTGGTGTCGCCGCGCGAGGTGGGAATGACGCCGCTCTTGAACGCCGTGCCCGGCGGCGTGTCGTGCTGCCAGTTGGCGATCAGGTCGGCGGTGGTGCGGTCGGTCGGCTGCCACCGCAACGCGGCCCGCAGCGCCGTGGTGTGCTTGCCGTTGAGGTCGGAGCCGTCGGCGAGATTTTCGATGGATCCGTCGTGCTGCACGTGGGTGAACGCTAGGCGGCCGAACAGTTTGCCGTCCACCAGGGGGGCGTTGAGGTGGCCCGCGACGCGGTATTCACGGTCGCTGCCGAAGCCTACGGTTAGCGAACCGGAGCGCTCGTTCGCGGCCTTGCGCTGCACGATCGAGACGGCGCCGATCTCCGCCCCGCGCCCAAACAGCGTGCCCTGCGGCCCCTTTAGCACCTCGATGCGCTCGAGGTCGAACAGCTCGACCACGCTGGCGCGCGAGCGGCTGATGGAGACGCCGTCCTGGAAGATCGACACGCGGGATTCGCCGCGCGGGTCTCCGCTGTCGGTGGTGATGCCGCGGATGTTGATGCCGGGATTGTTGGGCGACTGTTCCTGGATAAAGAGCCCGGGCACGTAGGGCGCGAGCGCCTCGTAGTCGCTGACGCCGTTTTGCTCGAGGAACGAGCCGATGTAGGCCGTGAGCGGAATCGGCACCTCGCCGACAGGCTGGACGCGTCCTTGGGCGGTGACGGTGAGCTTGTCGAGTTGGATGGTTTCCTGGGCCGGGAGGAGCGCAGGCAGGAGGGCAAGGATCACCCCGAGGCGGTGGAGGAGGCGGGTGGAGTTCATGACGTGAGTGCGAATGACAGGAGGAAACAAACTGCAGGCGGCGAAGGCCGTGGTGGGGAGAAGCGCGGTGAGAATACCCGAAGGCGCGCGCAGACCGTTAATTCATAATACCTATGCCGGTATTGAGTCACTCAATGGGCGGGCAAAGGCATCCGCCGTGCGGGTTGCGGCCGTTCGGTGAGCGGGCTCATGACGCAGGCGTTCGAGCAGGGCGGTCGCGAAGGTCGGGGTCACGACCCACAGATGGGAGGCCGGACGGAAATCGATCCGGCAGCGCGGGAGGTAGCCGAGGATGACGCGCTCGATCTCGCCGTGCGACCGGCCCTGCCAGTAACCGTCGTTCGCGGCGACCAGGGCGGCGGCCGGGATGTCCAGCGGCCCCGCGATCTGCGCCACGACGTGCCGGACGCAGCGGCCGATCTGGGCGGGCGATGTGTAGCACCAGTGCAGGCCGGCGCAGCGGAAGCGCGATTCGAGGTCCGCTTTGACGAAGGTCCGGCGGCTGTCCCCCTCGCGCCAGTCGAAGGAGTCGGAGGTCTCGGGATTGCAGAGCTGGAGAAGGTTGTGGTTGGGATAGGCGAACCAGGCCTGCCCGTCGTGGTGCAGCCCGTTCAGCGGGAAGAACACCTTTTCCCAGGGCGTGGGCTTGAAGCGGTCCGGCGCGCAGGCGCCCCACAGCAGGTGCAACCGGCCAGGCGGCAGCGTGGCGCACAGACCGCCGGCCGCCGCCGCGAAGTCGTAGAACCCGTTGCTCGAACAGAGCACGTTCACGCGCGGAAACCGTGCGAGCAAATCCTCGAAATCGGCCCGCAGGCGCGCGAGTTTTCGGTCCACGTTCGCCAGGGTGTATTTCTCCCAGACCGGCCGCCGCGCGGAGAACTCCGGCAGATGCAGCGCCTTGAGGTAGCAGCGCGGACCGAAGACGCGGACCAGGCTGGGCAGCAGGAAGCGCATCTGTCCCGGCGTGCCGTTGATGCCGGGCACGAAGTAGAACACGTGTTCCGCCTCCGTGGGATTGCCGATTTCGGCGATGTCGTCGTAGAAGAAGCGATACTCGGCAAGGGAGCGCAGGTAAGCGTCGCGAAACATGCCGGCGAAGCGGCCCGAGGAGGTGGACAGGGTCATGGCGTGGAAGGATGGGAGGGAAATGGGGCGGGCGGACGCGCGGGGTGACCGGCCGGGGGCTGCGACGGTGGCGCGGGCAGCCGGGTTTGGCGTTGGCGCCAGGCGGACCTCACCGACGACACCTCGCCGGAGTGGCCGGGCAGCAGCAGGAAAATCGCGAGTTCCTCGAGCGTGCTCAGGACCTGCAGCACCACGACCCCGTGCAGCGGCCGGGCCGACCAGCCCGCCAGCAGGCTGGCGAAGGCCAGGGGCAGCGCGATGGCCGTGAGCTTGGCCAGACGCGTGTGATAGCCGGGAGGCCGCCCGTAGCGCACCAGGCCGCAGATCACGACGGCGAAGCAGGCGGTCACGCCCGCGGCGATCCAGCGCCATTCGCGCGCCATCACCTCGGGCCAGAGCCAGGCCAGACCGGCGAGGCACAGCGCGAGCGTCACGTAGTCGGCCCAGCTGTCGAGCAGCCGGCCCAGGTCGGTGACGGCGTTGAGCCGGCGCGCGAGAAAACCGTCCAGCGCATCGGTTGCCCAGGCCACGCACAGCAACCCGAAAAACCACGCGCGTTCGCCGACGGCCATGGCTCCGATCATCAGCGGAGGCAGCACGGCCAGCCGACACAGGCTGATCAGGTTGGGCAGTTGTTTCAGGTGCATGGGCGGGAAGACGTGCGGACTTCAGCGCTGAAATAACTGCGGCAGCGCGGTGGTCAGCGCCGGCACGTAGGTGATGAGCAGCACGCCCAGAAAAAGCACCAGCAGCATGGGCAGCACCGCGCGGGCGGTCTCTGCGACGGGCTTGTTGAGGCGCGAGGCGGCGAGCAGCAGGTTGAGCCCCACCGGCGGCATGAGGAAGCCGAGCTCCAGGTTCGCGAGGAAGAGGATGCCGAGGTGGATGGGATCGAGGCCGAGTTCGCGTCCCACCGGCAGCAGCAGCGGCACCACGACCACGATGGCGGCGTAGATTTCAACAATGCCGCCGACGACGATCAGCACGACGTTGAGGCCGAGCAGGAACAGCCAGCGGTTCGGCACATGTTCGCGCGCCCAGGCGGCCAGCGCGTCGGGCGCCTGCACGTCGATCAGGTAGTTGGTCAGCCCGAGCGCCACCCCGAGAATCAGCAGGATGCCGCCGACCAGCAGGACGCTCTCGGTCAGCACACGCAGGAGATCGCGCCGCCAGTGCAGGTCGCGGTGGATGCAGGTTTCGACGATGAACGCATAGGCGGCGGTCACGGCCGCGGCCTCGACCGGCGTGGCCCGGCCGCTGAACAGCGCCCCGAGCGCCACCACCGGGAGCAGCAGCTCCCACTTGGCCGTCCAGATCGCGCGGCGCGCGGCCGCGAGGTTGAACGGAGTGAGTTGGCCGCGGTTTTTCCCGCCGGTGCGCACGCCCCACGCAATGGTCAGCCCGATCAGCAGCAGACCGGGAATAAGCCCGCCGAGAAACATCTCGTTGATGCCGACCTTGGCGACGACCGCATACAGAATCACCGGCAGGCAGGGTGGCAGCAGGATGCCGAGCGAGCCGGCGCCGGTGAGCAGGCCGAGGGCGTCCCGCTCGGAGTAGCGGGCCGAGCGCAACACCGGCATCAGCAGCCCGCCGAGGGCGAGGATGGTGACGCCCGAACCGCCGGTCAGCGCGGTGAAGAAGGCGCAGAGCAACGCGGTCGCGACCGCCGGCCCGCCATGGAACCACCCGACCAGCGCCTGAGAAAGCGCCACCAGCCGCCGGGCCGCCCCGCCCTCGGCCATGAGACAGCCGGCCAGCGTGAACAACGGGATCGACGGCAGTGCGGGGTTGGTGACCAGCCGGTAGTGTTCAACCGGAATGGCGGCGATGGGCAGGCCGCCGCCTTGGAAAAGGAGGAGAGCGGCTCCCCCGATCGGCACGTAGAGCGGCGCGCCCAGCGTGGCCAGGAGCAGCAGCCCGACCAGGCCCGGCCAGACCAACGCCTCGCGGGCGCAGGGCGGCCACACGCCCGCCACGACCACCAGCATCGCCAGCGCCAAGCTCAGCAGCCGTCCACGCCAGGCGGTGCTGGCGCGCCAGAGCAAACGGCCGGTCATCAGGGCGAATCCCAGGGGCAGGACCGATTGGACCCACCAGAGCGGGATGCGATCGAGCAGCAAACTGGCGGACTCGCGCTCGACGGCCACGAAGCGGGCGGACGCCACGGCCAGCAGAAAGGTCACGGCCGCGGAGCCGGCGTGAGTCAGGCCGTGGGCGCGGCTTTGCCAGCGCGTCGGCAGAAATGACGCGGAACTGGCGAAGGCCAGCAGCCGGCCCCGGCCGGCGGCGAGCGCCGCGCCGGCCATGCCGACGACGAGCGTGAGGTGTTGCACCAGCGTGCCCGACCCGGCCAATCCCGGCCAACCGGCGGCCCGGGCGCCGATCTCCACCATGGGCAGCAGCACCATGGCCGCCAAGGCGCCGGCTCCGACCAGCTCCTCGGCGAAGTGCCAGTTTCCCGGACGTGACGGGGGAATCAGAACGGCGGACATGTCGGCGGTGGCGTTCATGGCTTCGCGGCGGCGTGAGCCTGGGCCGGGCTGGCCGTGGCGGCGAAGACCGCCACTTCGGACATGACGTCGTCGAAGATTTCCGCCGGCACCTTCGTGCCGCGCAGCTTGGGGTGGATGTCGCGCACGAGCCGTTCCCACTCGCCGCGCGCCTCGGGCGAAAGCGTGTGCACCTGCAGGCCGCGCTGGCGCATCACGCGGATGGATTCTTCGTCCTCTTCGCGACCGCGGGCGCGCAGCTTTGCGCCGGCGGCCTCGGCGGCGGAGACAATGGCGGCGCGTTGCGCGGCCGGCACCTGTTCCCACACCTCGCGCCGTACCACCGCCGCGCCCACGATGGGGCACCACTTGAGGTCGAGCATGTGTGGCGCGGCGGTGTTCATCTGCCCGGCGAGGGCGATGAGCGGCGGCATCGGCACGACGTTCACCAGGCCGGTGTTCAGGCCGAGCAGGATGTCGGTCGTCTCCAGCGGCACGGCCCGGTAGCCGAGCGACTGCATGATCTCCAGCTGGGCCTGGTCGCCGGCCCAGACGAAGACCTTCATGCGCTTGAAATCCTCCGGCGTGGCGGCGGGTTCTTTCGAGAAGAACCGCACCCAGCCGGCGTCGGCCCAGAAGAGCACCTCGAAACCTTTGGCGCGGAGCCGCTGCTCGAGCCGGTCGCGCATCTTCTCGCGCACCTGGTCCACCGCGGCCCAGGAGTTGAAGACCATCGGCATGATCTGCAGGCCGGTCACGCCGGGGTCGATTTCCGACAGGCCCACGGCCGAGAAAAGCGCGGCGTTGATCTGGCCGATGCGCAGCTTGCGCACCATCTCGGCCTCGCCGCCGAGGCGGCCGTCCGGGTAGAGCGTGAGCTTCACGCCGCCGGCGCTGTCCTTGCGCCACTGTTCGCCCATCTCCAACAGGGCCTGGTGCTGGGCGGTGCCGCTGGGCAGGATGGTGCCAAGGCGGATGGTGACGCGCTCGGCGAGCAGGGTGGAGCCGAGGCAGCAAAAGAGCAGACAGGTGATGGCTTTCATGGGGTGGCGGGCGTGGTTTCTACGGGCAGGAAAAGATCGTCGGTGCGTGCGAGCAGCCGCCGGGCGCGCTCTTGCAAAACGAGGTTGGCCAGCCGCCACTCGGGCCGGGCGTCGGCGTCGATCGCGAGCGCCTGCTGCAACAGCGCCTCGAAGCGCGCGCGGTCCTGTTGTTGCACGCAGACGGTCTCCGCCCACGTGAGCAAAGGGCCGGCGTGGCGGCCGCCGGTGAGCGCCAGCGCGCGCTCGAAATGGACCCGGGCGCGGGCCAACGGGTCGCCCTCTGCGCCCGGCCGGCTGGGTTCGTAGGCGATGAGGAAGGCGTGGATGGCGCCGTGGTCGTAGGCTTCGTCGAGTTCTAGCGCGCGGTCGATCAGCGCTTCGACCGCCGGCAGGTCGGCGATGAGGTCGGGCTGGTCCTTGCCGTTCACGATGGCGGCCGCCCACGCGGCGGCGGTCCAGTAAAGGAAGGGCACGTCGCCTGCGCCGCAGGAGCGGACCGCGGTCCGCGGGTCGCGGCGGAGAGAGTCGCGCAGGCCCGGGTGCAGAATTTCCAGGCCGGCGAGACCGTGGTCACGCGCCCGTTGATAGAGACGAACGGCCCTGCGGCGCAGGGTTGCCGCGGCAACGACGTCCGTTTCCTCGGTGGCGTCGGCCTCCTGTTGCACGAAGGCGTAGGTGTATTGGGTGAAACCGCTCGCGGCGGCGAGGCGCAGGCCGGTGTGCCGGGGATTCCGCGCCAGCAGGCTCTCCATCAGCTTCAGGCTGAAGGGGGAAGCGTCGCGGATCAGGATGGGATCGTTGTCGCCGGCAAAGGCCGTGCCGCCTCCGGCCAGCGCATCGCCGAGCTTGTTGACGGCCATCCGGTCGATGCTCGCGCAACCCGTAAGCAACAACAGGCAGAGAGAAGCCAGCAAGGTGGGCGCGGCGGCAGGCATGGCTTCAGACGGTTTCCTGCGCGTCAACGCCGAGCAGGAGGACGAGAGCGGAGAGGATGAGGGCGACGGAGATCATGCCGCACAGCCTACCAAACCCGGCGCGCGGGGCGTTAATTGATAAACCAAATGCGCGCATTGAGTGAACCAATGCGCGCAAACGGCATTGCCCTGGCCCGGCGGGAACCCTAGTTAGGGTGCGGGCCGATGAACATTCACCACCTCGAGTTGTTCTACTACGTGGCCCTGCATGGTGGGATCAGCGCCGCAGTCCGGCGCATGCCCTACGGCATCCAGCAACCGGCGGTGAGCAGCCAGATCCTGCAGCTGGAAGAGGAGCTCGGCGTGAAGCTGTTTGAGCGGCAGCCCTTCCAGCTCACGACCGCGGGGCAGGAGCTGCGGGAATTTGTGGAGCCGTTCTTCGGCAACATCGCGGCGGTGGCGGCCGAATTGCGCGCGGGAGCGCGGCCGGACCTGCGCATCGGCGGCGCCGAGCTGGTGTTGCGCGACCATGTGCCGGTCGTGATGGCGAACGTGCGGGCGCGCTACCCCGAGGTGCGGCTGAGCCTGCACTCGGGCTACCAGTCGCAGGTCGAGAAATGGCTGCACGAAGGCCAGATCGACCTCGCGATCACGTCGGTCGGCGCGCGGCCGCCGGTGCGGTTGCGACAACTGCGGCTGATCCGCATCCCGCTCGTGCTGCTCGTGCACGAGTCGGCGCCGTGGCGCAGCGCGGAGGAACTGCTGGCCCGCAAAAAAATCCCCGAGCCGCTCGTGGCGCAGCCGGCGGAAACCAGCTTCATGCTGGATTTCCAGCGCGAGCTGAAGCGCCGCCGCATCACGTGGCCGCAGGCGGTCGAGGTGACCTCGGTCGAGCTGGTGATGCGCTATGTGCTGAACGGGGAGGGCTTCGGCATCGTGAACTACGCGGCACTCGCGAGCATGCCGGCGAAGGGCATCCGGGTGCTGCCGCTGGAGGGCTTTGAACCGCTGACCATGGGAGCGCTCTGGCGGGGCGAACTCACGGACTTGCTGCGCACCGTGATCAACGAGGTGCGCGCCTATTCGCACCGGACATTTCCGGACTGGGCCGTGCCCGACCAACTGGACTGAAGCCGTGGCGCTCAACATCCATCACCTCGAGTTGTTCTACTACGTGGCCCGCCACGGCGGCATCAGCGCGGCGGTGCGGCACATGCCCTACGGCATCCAGCAGCCGGCGGTGAGCAGCCAGATCCTGCAGCTGGAGGAGGATCTCGGGGTGAAGCTCTTCGAGCGGCAGCCGTTCCGGCTCACGGCGGCAGGTACGCGCCTGTTCGGATTTGTTGATCCGTTCTTCTCCAACCTGAAGGCAACCGCGTCGCGCCTGCGCCAGCGCGCCGCCCTCCAGCTCCGCCTCGGCGCGCCCGAGAACATCCTGCGGGAGCATCTTCCGGCGGTCCTGCAGCGCGTGAAGCAGGAATACCCCGAACTGCGGCTCGCGCTGCGCTCCGGCCTGCAGCTGCAGCTGGAGGGCTGGGTGCGCGATCGCGAGATCGACCTCGCCGTGCTGCCGCTCGCCCGGCGGCTTACGCGACCGCTGCGCTTCCACCTGATGCTGCGGCTGCCCCTCGTGCTCCTGGTGCCGCGCCGTTCGCGCTACAAGACCGCGGCCGAACTCTGGGCCCGCGGCCAGCCCGCCGAGGCGCTGATCAGCCTCCCGGAGTCCGACGCCATCTGCCAGCTGTTCCAGCAGGGCCTCAAGCGCCACAAGGTGGTCTGGCCAACGGGCATTGAGGCGAGTTCACTCGGCCTGGTGACACAGTATGTCGCCAACGGCGAAGGTGTCGGGGTCAATATCGGCGTGCCGGCCCTCTCCCAGCATCCGCAGGTCCGCGCGCTGCCGCTGGACGACACCTTCAAGCGGATGGAGCTCGTGGCGGTGTGGAACGGCGAGCCGTCCCCGATGGTCCGCGCCGTCGTGGCGGAGATGCAGCGCTACGCGCAGCAGGTCTGGCCCGACTGGGCCAACCCGGAGAAGCTGAAGTAACCTTTCCGGACGCCCCGTCTTCCTTCCACTGCATCCAGGCTTGGTGAAACACGGCGGCCAATGCCCCGGCCGCATGCGCACTCCAGGCTGTGCGCACGGTGGCTGACTCGTAGCGGGCAAAACCCGCGCCGCCGAAGCGGGCTTCGGCGAGAATCTTGGCGGCGACGAGCGCCAGCACACTGATCCACAGCCAGCGGCCGGCGCGGGCGGTGCGGCATTGGTGCAGCGCGAGCAGCACCACGACACTGGTGGCGAGCGCGGACAGGCCGCCATAGGTCTGCAGACCCGGTTCCAGCGTGAGAATGGCGCAACTGACAAGGGGTGTTGCGACCAGCACGTGCCGCCACAGCAGCCCCGGACGCAGTCTTTCAAGCCACATACCGACCGGGAGCAGCACGGCGAGATTCCAGAGCAGGTGCGAGGCGGAGAAATGCACCCAGTGCCCGGACCACAGCCGCCAGACCTCGCCCTCGGCGACGGCGTTGCGGGCGAGCACGAGCTGGCCGTGACGTGCGGTCGCGAAGGCGACCAACACCGCCGGCAGGGCGAAGAGGAGCAAGGGCGCGCGGACAAGTTTTCCGATCTGTAGGGCGGTCGGATTCATGGCCGGTTGCTCCGGCGCAGCTGGCGCACGGCGGCCGTGCCGAGGACGACCAACAGAAGGAGCGCGAAGCCGGCGTCGAGCGAGCCGCCGCCGGTGTAGCCGGGCTTGTGCTCGATCTTCACGGTGTGCGGTTCCTCCTTGGCGCGGACCTTGAAGAGCTCCAGCTCCGCCGCGAGGTTGGTGGTCATTTGTGCGGCCGCCTCGGTGAAGCTCCGGGCCGAATCCTTGCGCAGCTCGGCGCTGTTGCGGATCAGCGTGGCGTGGCCCTTGACCGTGCTCGTGCCGGGAGCGCGGAAGAGCAGGCTGCGGCTGGGGATGTCGTAAACGACGGCCTCCATCAATGTGTGCGTCGCCTGCGCCTGGGCGGGGATGACGTAGGCGCCGACAATCGTCCAGTAGGCGAGGCTGGCCTCGGTGTCGGTCGAGGTCTGGGCCTGGTCGTAGGCGATGAGGGCGATGACATCGATGCCGAGCATGGCGCGGAGCTGGTCGAGGTTTTCGAAACCGCCGCCCGGGCGCAGGTAGGTGGCGGGGATGATCTCGATGGCCTGCACGAAGGGCAGGGCCTTGAACTGCCCGGCGACCTGGCGCATCAGCTCGGTCTTCTGTTGCTCCGTGAAACCGGCCTCGATGGGCGTGAAGCCGCGGCTGCCGGAGGGCACGAAGGCCACGCCCACGCGCAGCGGCAGGCGCAGCGTGGGAATCTCCGGCTGCACGAAGGGCATTTTGTCCGGGTAGAGGAACTGCACGACGCTGCTGGCCTCGTGGTGGCGGCGCTGGCCCCAGAAACCGGCGCAGCCACTGAGGCTGAGCAGGAGCGCGGCGGCGAGGCCGGCGGAGAACAGACGGGAAACGGAACGGCGGAGGGGAGGGACGGAGTTCATGCGACGACTCTACCCGCGCCCGCGCGCACCGCGTGAGTTGATAAACCTGATGCGTGTTATCAGAATAATTTCGGAGGGTCGGCTCCACGTGACTGACAGCCGGGCGCAAAAAAGGCCGCGGCGTGAGCCGCGGCCTGAAATCGCAGGGAGTCTGTCGGCTCAGAACTTCACGCTGACGCCGCCCGAGAGGGCGACATCATCGCCGACATCGGCCTTGATGCCGAGCAGCTTGGCCTCGTCGATCCAGATGTATTTGGCCCCCAGGTGAAGCTTGGCCGCTGTGGAGACCTGATAGCTCAAGCCGACAAAGCCCTGCAGGGCGAGTGAGGTGCTGTGGTCGGAAACGCTGGGCACGCCGCTGCCGGCGAACTTGATGCTCGTGCGGGCCACACCGGCACCAAGGCCAAAATAGTAGCCGAGCTTGTTGGTGGCGATGGACTCGGCCCGGTAGTTGAGGGTGAGAGGCGTGATCTTGGAGGTGGCCGAGATGGGCGCGCCGAGCGGGGCGATGGTCTCGGAGTGGGAGGAGTAACCCAGCTCAAGCTCCACTTGGTGGGAGAGTGAGGCATCGGCCTTGAAGGCGTGGCCGAGGCGGGCGGAAATGAACTCTTCCTTGTCGTCGAGCAGGTAGCCGACGTCGGCACCGACGATGAGAGCCTTGGCGGAGACCGCGAGGCTGGCTGCGAGGAGGGCGAGTGAAACGAACTTCTTCATGTTTGATGTAGGTTGGTTTGGTTTCCCCGGTTGGCCCGACCGGGAACCGGCCAAAAAGCAATCCGACGGCGCCCGGCTCAATGATTTATTTGCCGAAGAAAGTCATAGCGACGCGGGGCCCGCGAAGGACGTTGCTTGCCTTCGAAGGTTGCTCGGATATGCCTTGGTCATGCCCTCTGCCACCGCATCCAAGCCCGTAGCGTCCCGTGGTCACCGGACGTCCGGGCGCAAACTGACAGGTGCGGAAATCCGGAGCCGGTTCGAGCAGGTCGAGCTGGCCACGGTCAGCGCGCTGAGGGCACTGCAAATGGATGTGGAGGGTGACGAGGGCACGCCCTCGGCCACCGTTCTCAAGCGGGCCCGGGCGGGCCTGCGGTGAAGGTCCGTTTCAACCGATTGGCGGAACGCGAGCTGGTCGCGGCAGCGCAATACCTCGAGACCGAGGCTGGTTTGGGAAGGGAATTTCTCGAGGAATATGAGCGCTGGGAGATCCAGCTGCGTCGCTTTCCGCGTTCATTTCCGGAAATTGCCCCGGGTATCCGCTTCGGTTATCTGCGCCGTTTCAAGTATCACATCACCTATACCATCCGGGGCGATACGCTGAGAATCCTCTACGTGCGCTCGGCCCGGCAGGAACCGTTGACGAAATGGTCGCGCACGTGATTCCGCCCTCACCGCTTCTTCGGCGTGAAGACGATGGGGTCGCCGAGGAGTGCGGGGTTGGCGAGGTTTGCGGTGATGAGTTTCCGCACGGCAGCGGCGTCCTTGAGGTCGCCGGAGACCACGCGGGACTGGACGGTGCGCAGCGTGAGCTGCCGGCCGTCGGGCGAAAGCGTCCACGCGCAGTAGGTGAACTTCCCGTAGTCGTCGCCGGCCTGCAGGTTCTGGACGCTGACGAAGGCCGTGCCGGCGAGATCGGAATGGCTGACGCGGTAGAGATCGCCGTCGAAGGCGGCGACATAAGTGGTGGCGTCGAGGCGGCGGACGTGCAGCGGCCGCACCTGCTGGTCGTCGACATCGTAGGACACCCAGTCGCCGAGCAGCCGTGGATCGAGATTTTGCGTGGGCTGGTCCGTGAGCGGGAAGTCGTAGGTGCAGGCGGTGAGGCCGAGCAGCAGGGTAGCGATCAGGCCGAGGGTGGGGAGGCGGAATTTCATGGCGGGGCGGGGGTGAGGGAAAATACCCCGGCGCTGCCCGACGCACAAGCCGGCCGTGTCGTCCAGAAGGCCCGCAAATGACACGAAACGCGGAGAGTTGGTTTGCTGCGAAATGCACCCAACCACGCCTGCGCTCTGCTGGTGCGGACCTCAGGCCAAACGCCCCAAGCTTTTGGACTGTAGGGCGGGGTCTCCGAACCCCGCTCGGGTGCGATCCCTACGGCGCGGGTAAGGCGGGGTTCGGAGACCCCGCCCTACAGCTGGTAGTTCAGCCCGTTCGACTGGCTCAGGGCTGACGGTCCGTTTGGACCGTCAGCTCTTCTGCATCTGGTGCTCGACGACTTCGCCGTCCTTTTCGTTCACCGGGATGCGCATGCTGTAGAAGCTGCGATAGACGAAAACGAGGCCGATGACGAAGATGGCGCCGCCGATGGCGTGCTTGAGCCCCGGCGGCATCTTCACGGCGATCTCGACGGCGAGCAGGCCGAAGAGCGTGGTGAACTTGATGACCGGGTTCAGCGAGACCGACGAGGTGTCCTTGAACGGGTCGCCCACGGTGTCGCCGACGACGGTGGCGGCGTGGAGCGGAGTGTTCTTCATCTTCAGCTCGACCTCGACGATTTTCTTGGCGTTGTCCCACGCGCCGCCGGCGTTGGCCATGAAGATGGCCTGGAAGAGCCCGAAGAACGCCATGCCGATCAGGTAGCCGATGAAGAAGAACGGGTCGAAGAACGCGAGCGAGAGGCTGAAACAGAAGATCACGATGAAGATGTTCACCATGCCGCGCTGCGCGTATTGGGTGCAGATGCGCACGACCTCCTTCGAGGCCTCGGTCGCGGCGGTGGCGGCGTCGAGCTTCATGTTGTCCTTGATGTAAACCACCGCGCGGTAGGCGCCGGTGACGACGGCCTGCGTGCTCGCGCCGGTGAACCAATAGATGACGGCGCCGCCCATGAGCAGGCCCATGATGGCCTCGGGATGGACGAGCGAGAGCTTCTCGATGGTGTCGGGGTAGAGCGCTTTCAGCATCATGATGATGCCGAAGACCATCGTGGTCGCGCCGACGACGGCGGTGCCGATGAGCACGGGCTTGGCGGTGGCCTTGAAGGTGTTGCCCGCGCCGTCGCCCTTCTCGAGCTGGTATTTGGCGTTCTCGAAGTCGGGCTTGAAGCCGAAGTCGCGCTCGATCTCGGCCGCGATGCCGGGCTTGGCCTCGATCTGCGAGAGCTCATAGACGGACTGCGCGTTGTCGGTGACCGGCCCGAAGCTGTCCACCGCGATGGTGACCGGGCCCATGCCGAGGAATCCGAAGGCCACGAGACCGAACGCGAAGATCGGCGCGGCGAAGCGGAACGCCTCCGGCATCATGGCCTGCAGCGCCTCGTTCTGCGAGAAGTGGTAGGCGCCAAACATCAGCGCGAGGATGCAGAGGCCGGTCCAGAACGCCGAGAAGTTGCCCGCGACCAGGCCGCTGAGGATGTTCAGCGAGGCGCCGCCCTGGCGGGACGACGTGACGACCTCCTTCACGTGGCGGCTTTCGGTCGAGGTGAAGACCTTGGTAAACTCCGGGATGAGCGCGCCGGCGAGGGTGCCGAGCGAGATGATGGTCGAGAGGCCCCACCAGAGATCGGGGTGGCAGGCCTCGTGGTTGGCCAGGAGCGCGTAGCTCGCCGCGTAGGTGACGCCGATGGAGACGGCCGAGGTAATCCAGACCAGGTTGGTGAGCGGTTGTTCGAGGTTGAAGTCCTTGGAGCCGCCGTAGAGCAGCTTGCTGTTGGCCTCGTTGATCAGGTAGCTGGCGAGCGAGGTCACGACCATGAGGATGCGCATGGCGAACAGCCAGACGATGAGCACGGCGCAGAGTGCCGGTGTCGAGGCGAGCGCGAGGGCGAGGAAGGCGATGAGCGCCACGCCGGTCACGCCGTAGGTCTCGAAGCCGTCGGCGGTCGGCCCGACGGAGTCGCCGGCGTTGTCACCGGTGCAGTCGGCGATCACGCCGGGGTTGCGCGGGTCGTCCTCGGGCAGGTTGAAGACGATCTTCATGAGGTCGGCGCCGATGTCGGCGATCTTGGTGAAGATGCCGCCGCAGATGCGCAGGGCCGAGGCGCCGAGGGATTCGCCGATGGCGAAGCCGATGAAGCAGGGCCCGGCGAGGTCCATGGGCAGGAAGGCCAGGATGCAGATCATGAAGAACAGCTCGATGGCCACGAGCAGCAGGCCGACGCTCATGCCGGACTTGAGCGGGATGCCGAGCGTGGCGAGCGGGTTGCCGCGCAGGGCGGAGAAGGCGGCGCGGCTGTTGGCCACGGTGTTGATGCGGATGCCGAACCAGGCGACGCCATAGCTGCCGAGGATGCCGAGAATCGACGCGAGCAGGATGGCCACGACCTGGACCAAGGTCATGTGCGAGAGCACGCCGAAGTAATAGACCATGCAGCAGGCGATGAGCACCCAGAGACCGGTCAGGAACTTGCCCTGCTGGAAAAGGTAGGTCTTGCACGTTTCCCAGATGATGTTGGAGACCGCGCCCATCGCGGCGTGCACGGGCAGGTTGCGCGTCTGGATGTATTGCAGCCAGCCGTAGGCGACGCCGAGCGCGCAGACCACGAGACCGGCCAGCATGACCTGCATGCCGTTGAGCGAGCCGCCGAAGAACAGCACGCTGCGGATGTCGGGGATCCTGATGTCGGCTTCGCTGGCGAGGGCGGGGACGGCGGTTGCGGCCAATGCGGCGGCCGTCACGCCCACTTTCTTCCAAGTGTGAGTGTTGAACATAGGGGTAGGGGTATTGGGCGCGAAAGTGTCATAAACACGTTTCGTGGCCAGTTCAAAGTCCTCGCGGGGAGGCGGTAACATTTGACGTTTCGGGCCGCGTGGCTTCGCGTGTGGTTTCTAATAACCGCCGCCATGCCGCTCCTGACCGTGCAGAATCTCTCGAAGGCCTACGGCCCGCACCGCGTGGTGGACGTGCCGGCATTCGCGCTGGAGGCGGGTGCCCAGGTGGCGCTGCGCGGGGAAAGCGGCTCGGGCAAGACGACCTTCCTGCACCTGATCGCCGGGATTCTCGCGCCGGATGCCGGGCGGATCGAACTGGCCGGCCGCGAGGTCGCCGCGCTGGGCGAAGCCGCGCGCGACCGGCTGCGCGCCGAGACCATCGGCTACATTTTCCAGACCTTCAACCTGCTCCAGGGCCACACCGTGCTGGAGAACGTGGAGCTCGGGATGGCGTTCGGGCGCGGCGTGGACCGCGCCCATGCCGAGGCCCTGCTGAAACGCGTCGGCCTGGGCGACAAGCTCGGCCACTACCCGCGCCAGCTCTCGACCGGCCAGCAGCAGCGCGTGGCCGTGGCCCGGGCCCTCGCCAACCGGCCCAAGCTCGTGCTGGCCGACGAACCCACCGGCAACCTCGACACCCGCAACAGTCGCGAGGCGCTCGCGCTCATCCGCGAGGTCTGCCGCGAGAATGGGGCCGCGCTCCTCCTCGTGAGTCACGACGAGGGCGTGTTGGGGCAGTTCGAGCAGGTGCAGGATTTCGCGGCGCTCAACCAAGCTTCGGTCCCATGAATTTCACACCAAGAAGCAAAGCAGCGAAGTTCCAGGCCCTGCTGAAGGAGAATGCTTTGCTCCTTGGCTGCTTGGTGTTCCCCCAATGATTTGGAACCTCATCTACCGCAGCCTCCGCCAGCACGCGCTCTCCACGCTCGTGACGGCCGGCAGCATCGCGCTCGCGGCGGGCCTGCTGCTCACGGTGTGGGTGGTGAAGACGCAGTCGCAGGCCGTGTTCTCCTCCACGACCTCGGGCTTCGACGCCGTGCTCGGCGCGCGCGGCTCCAAGTTGCAGCTCGTGCTCAACGCCATCTTCCACCTCGAGGCCTCGCCGGGCAACCTGCCCGCGGCCGACGTCGCCGCCATCAGCCGTCATCCGGCCATCAAGGCCGCGATCCCGATCGCCGTGGGCGACAATTTCCAGGGCTGGCGCATCGTCGGCACGACGCCGGCTTACTTCGACGTCGAATACCTGCCCGGCCGGAAATACGCGTTCGCGTCCGGAGGCAAACTGTTCGCCGACGGCACGCGTGAGGCGGTGGTCGGCGCCTATGCGGCGAAACAGCTCGGCTGGAAAACCGGCGACACGTTCCAGCCCTACCACGGCCTCGCCTTCGACCCGCAGGCGCAGCACGAGGAGGTTTACACCGTGGTCGGCGTGCTCGCGCCCACCGGCACGCCTGCCGACCGCGTGATCTGGATTCCGCTCGCCGGCGTGCAGACCATGGGCGGACACGATCCGCGCGCGGCCGCCGACGTGAGCGCCGTGCTCATCCAGCTGCGTGCACCGACGGCCGGGCTCATGCTCGACATGATGCTTAACAAGCAGGGCAACAAGATGACCTTTGCCTATCCCATCGGGGCCATCGTGGCCGATCTGTTCAACAAGATCAGCTGGGTGGACAAGGTGCTCACGCTGCTTGCCTGGCTGGTGGCACTCGTCGCCTCCGCCTCGGTGCTCGTGAGCATCTACAACTCCATGAGTGCCCGCCAGCGCGACATCGCCATCCTGCGCGCCCTCGGCGCGCGCCGGCGCACAGTCTTTGGCGCCATCGTCGGTGAGGCGGCCGTCATCGGATTGTTGGGCTCGGTGACCGGACTCGCGGTGTTCGTCGGCTTCGCCGCGGTCGTGACCGGCATCATCCAGGCGCAGACCGGCGTCGTGCTCGAACCGCTGAAGTGGAATCCGGTTTTCTGGTGGGGCCCGCTGACCTTCGTGGGCCTGTGCATGCTCGGCGGCCTCGTGCCCGCCGTGAAAGCCTACCGCGTCCCCGTCGCCGAGACGATCGCACCGGTATCGTAGGCCAGAGGGTCACCACGAAATACACGGAATACACGAAAGGGCGACCGGGCGGAAACGGGAAAGCACATCCGAAGCGTCATTCTGAGCGCAGCGAAGAATCCATCGGCACATCCGGAGCGCACGTCATTCTGGATTCTTCGCTGCGCTCAGAATGACAGAGTAAGGATCTGCGATTTGCCAATCTTCGTGTCTTTCGTGGGTTACGTGGTGAAATCTCCTCGCCATGCCGCTGCTGCAACCGCTCCACGCTGATCTCTGGGTTCACCGCGTGCCCTATTGGGCGATGGGGATGCCGCTGGGCCGGCAACTCGTGGTGGTGCGGCTGCCCGGCGGCGGGTTGTGGATCCACTCGCCGGTGCCGGTGACGCCGGAGCTGCGGGCGGAACTCGCCGCACTGGGCGAGGTGCGGCACGTGGTCGGGCCGAACCTTTGGCACGACGAGTGCCTGCGCGAATTTCAAGCCAACTACCCGTCCGCACTCTTTCACGCGGCGCCCGGTCTCGCCGCGCAGAAGAAGGACGTGCGTTTTGGCGCCGAGTTGTCCGACGCGCCGCACCCGGACTGGGCCGGCGTGCTGGAGCAACACCTCGTGCGCGGCATGCCGAAGGTGAACGAGGTCGTGTTCTTTCACCCGGCCTCGCGCAGCCTCATCATCGCCGACCTCGCGTTCAACCTCGGTCCCGAGGGCCCGTGGTGGTTCGCCCTCATGATGTGCGCCTATGGCGCGTGGAACCGCTTCGGCCCGACGCCGCTCGAAAAGTGGCTGATGAAGGACAAGGCGGCGGTGCGCGCCTCGCTCGACCGCATCCTGCAATGGGATTTCGACCGGATCATCGTCGGCCACGGCCACAACGTGGAGGCGGGTGGCAACCGCGTCTTCCGCGAGGCCTATGCGTTTTTGCAGGGGTGACCACGAAATACACCAAACACACGAAAGGCTTTGGAAAGCTTGTCAGCCTCGCTGGCGTGTCATCATGAGCGCAGCGATCCAAGGTGAGGCCCGCCATCGGTCGTGTCGCTGGATCCTTCGCCCGGCTCAGGATGACGAGAGAAAAGTTCATCGGTCGCCCCCAAGCAGGCTCCGGCTTGGTCCAGGGTCTCAGAATGATGGATCGACTGATGTTTCGTGTATTTGGTGTGTTTCGTGGTGGCCAAAGGATCGGCCGGCCAGAGGGGGCTTGACGACTTTGCTAGGGTGGGTCCGCCTACACCTTCGCATCCATGGATCTCGCCGCCTTCTTCACCTTAGCCGCCACCGGTCTCGCCGTGGCGTTCATCCATGCGGCGATTCCGACCCACTGGCTGCCCTTCGTGGTCGTGGCCAAGGCGCAGGGCTGGTCCCGCGGTCGCGCTCTGCTGATGGTCACGCTCTGCTCCGGCGGGCACATGCTGGTGATGACCGGTCTCGGTGTGGCGCTGGCGTGGTTCGGCCTGCAGATCGACGAGCACTGGGCGGAGTTTTTCCCCTTTTTGGCCGGCGGTGCGCTGATCGCCATGGGGGCGATGATCCTGTTCCGCCACTGGAAGGGCTGGACGCACGGGCACGGTGAATGGATTGAGGGCCACTGCCACCATCCGGGTCACGACCATGACCACGAACCGGTCAAGCCGGTCGCGCGCACCAGCGACTGGGCCGCGGTCGGCGGCCTGTTCACCATGCTGACCTTCTCGCCCTGTGAGGGCCTGCTGCCGGTCTATCTCGCCGGCGTGCAGTTCGGCTGGGGCGGCGTGTCGCTGCTGAGCATCATCCTCGCCGCCGGCACCTGGGCCGCCATGCTGCTGTTCACCTGGCTGACGCTGCTCGGCGTGGAGCGCCTGCGTCTCAAGTGGCTGGAAAAGTGCGAGGCCCCTGTGCTGGGCACGCTGCTCGTGCTCTGCGGCATCGCGTTCATGGTCGCCGAGCATTTTCACTTTCATCCGCACATGCACTGAGGGCCAAGGGGGCCTTGACCCGTGGTCGCATCCGGTTAGCTTTCCGCCCATGAGCGTGCTCGAACTCAAACAGCAGATATCCAAGCTGTCCGCCCGTGAACGGCAGGAAATTCAGCTGTATCTCCTGCGGTTGAAGCGCGAGACGCCGGCTTGGAAAAAGGCTACGGCCAGGAAGGTTCGCGACATTCAGGCCGGCCGCGGCGCCTCGATCGAATCGCTCGAGGCCCGGTTGAGCCGTGGATAAGGTGTCCCGCTACCGGCCGGTATTTGCCGATTCCGCCGTGGCGTTCTTTGTGTCCCTGTCGCGGCGGCGCCAAATTCGCCTGTTGGACCGGGCGCGGGAGCTGGCGGCGGATCCCTTCCTGGTGCCTGACCTGACCAGCACGGATGCCGATGGTCGGATCATATCACACCTGCTGACAGACGGTTTTGTCTTTGATTACTGGGTGGATCACGCTGCGCGGGTCTTGGCCATTACAGACATCACCGATGCCGACTAAACAGTCCGCTTGACGCATCTGTTAACCTGCTTCCTATCCCAGCCCATGTCCCCCCGCTCTGAAAGCCCGCTGACCCGCACCACCGCCCTGGTGGCGGCGCTGGGCGTGCTGTTGCTGGCGGTGTTTGCGGCCAGCCCCGAACTGCATGCCGGGTTGCATGCGATGGCCGATGCCGGGCATGCCGACTGCGATCATGCCGCCCCGGACGCCCCGGTCGGCGACACCGATCACGCCTGCGCCGTGACGCTGTTCGCCCAAGGGGCGATGACGCTGCTGTTTTTCTGCCTGCTGATTCTGGCGCGGCCCACTGTGGCCAGCCTGACCCTGCGCGCGACCGATGTGTTCGTCGTCGCGCAACCCCGCTACCGGCTCGTGCCCTCGCACGCGCCCCCGGCGGCCTGAGTTGAACCGAACCGTTCCGTGCGCGGCGGCGTCCGTCGCGTGCGTTTCCCGTCCCCCGCCTTGGCTGCGCCTGTCCGCGCGCCGGCACTTCAACCCAGTCCGCCATGCATTTCCGTTCCCTTTCCCTTGTTTCAACGCTCGCCTTCGCGACTCTCGCGTCGGCCCAGACCATTCCGCCTGCCGCCGCCAGCGGCGAGAACGGCCATCTCCATCTCGACGACTTGGTCGTCACGGCCAGCCCGCTCGCCCGGGCGGCCGATGAAATCAGCGCGCCGACCAGCGTGCTCGCCGCCGACGCGCTGGCGCGGCGCCAGCAGGGCACGCTCGGCGAGACGCTCGCCGGCCTGCCCGGCGTGGATTCGACCTATTTCGGCCCCGGCGCCAGTCGTCCGGTCATCCGCGGTCTCGGTGGCGACCGCATCCGCGTGCTCACCGGCGGCGTTGGCACGCTCGACGCCTCGGTCGTGAGCCCCGATCACGCCGTGAGTCTCGATCCGTTGCTGATCGAGCGCGTCGAGGTCGTCCGCGGACCGGCCGCGCTGCTCTACGGCGGCGGCGCCATTGGCGGCGTGGTCAATGTCATCGACGGCCGTATCCCCGAGATCCTGCCCGCGGGAGCGATCACGGGGCGTTTCGAGCTGCGCGGCGACACCGCCGCCGACGAACGCACGGGCGCGGCGGTGCTCACCGGCGCGACCGGCAAGTTTGCCTGGCGCCTCGACGGTTTCCGGCGCGAGACCAAGGACATCGACATCCCGGATTTCGCCGAGACGGCGGCCCTGCTGGCGGATCATGACGAAGCAGAGGAAGGTCCGGCCGCTTTCGGGACGCTGCCCAACACCGCCACCGAGACCAGCGGCGGATCCTTCGGCCTGAGCTACATCAACGGCAAGGGGCACCTCGGTTTCAGTTACAGCGGTTTTGATTCCCTCTACGGTGTTCCCGGCCACGAGCATCACCATGAGGAAGAGGAAGCAGCGGCCGCCGAGGCCGAGGAAGAGCACGGCGGCGTGCGCATCGACCTGCGCCAGCGCCGTTGGGATGGGCACGGCGAGTGGCTGGCGCCGGTCGGCATCCTCCGGGCGGCAAAGTTCCAGCTCGGCGTGGCCGACTACGAGCACACCGAGCTCGAGGGCGACGAGATCGGCACACGTTTCACCAACGACGCGCACGAGGGCCGGCTGGAACTGCTCCACGAGAAGATCGGCGACGTCGAAGGCGCGCTCGGCTGGCAGTTCTCGCGCAGCGACTTCGAAGCCGTCGGCGACGAGGCCTTCATGCCCCCGTCCGTGACGCGCAACCAGGCTGTGTTTGTTTACGAGGAACTCGTGCGCGGCGACTGGACCGCGCAGTTCGGCGCCCGCGTCGAACGCCAGAAGATCACGCCCGCCGCCTCCTCCGGCCTCGCGGCACGGAGCCACACGGGCGAGACCTTCACCGCCGGCCTTATCTGGCGCGTCGGCGAGGGCGGCAGCATCGCCTTCTCTGCCTCGGCCAACGAGCGCGCGCCCAACGCCCAGGAACTCTACGCCGACGGTCCGCACGCCGGCACCGGCGCCTACGAGGTGGGCGATCCCACGCTCGGGGTGGAAAAGTCCCGCGGCCTTGACCTCAGCTACCGCGTCCGCCGTGGCCCCGTGACCGGCGAGGTCAGCGTGTTCCTGAACCGTTTCGACGGCTACATCTACGAGGAAGCCACCGGGGCCGAGGAGGACGAGCTGCCCGTCTATGCCTTTGTGCAGCGCGACGCCAAGCTCTACGGGGCGGAGGCCGAGTTGGTCTTCCACCTGCACGAGTCAAAGGAGTCCATCGCCGACTTTCGCCTGCTGGCCGACAGCGTGCGCGCGATGAACACCAGCGACAACACGCCGTTGCCGCGCACCAGCCCGATGCGGGTTGGCGCCGGTTTCGACTGGCAGCGCGGCCCCTGGTCCGCCTCCGCCGAGTGGCGGCACGTGATGAAGCAGGATCGCCTCGCGCCCAACGAGACCGTCTCGCCGTCCTACAACCTCGTGAGTCTCGGCGCCGCCTGGCGCTTCGAGTCCGGTCGGGCGCATGGCGAACTGTTTGTGCAGGGTCGCAACCTGCTCGACGAGACCGCCCGCGTCCACGCCTCCTTCCTTAAGGACATCGCCCCGCTGCCCGGCCGGAACTTCACGGCCGGTTTGCGGTTTTTCTTCTGACCCGACAGCCTCCCCAAGGCTGATCTCCTCGTCCGTTGTCCCCGCCCATGTCCGCAACCACTCAACCCCGACCCTTCGACGCGCAGCACGCGGCGAATTACGACGACCGCTGGGCGCCGCTCGCGCCGCTGCGGGACAGTCTGCACCTGCAGATGAGATTCATCCTCCAGGAGCTGCCTGCCGCGGCCCGCGTGTTGTGCGTGGGCGTCGGGACCGGGGCCGAGCTGCTCGCGCTGGCGCGCTTCTTCCCGGGCTGGCGCTTCACGGCGGTGGAGCCTGCGGCGCCGATGCTGGAGGTTTGCTGCCGCAAGGCGGCGGAAGCCGGGATCGCGGAGCGCTGCGTGTTTCATGCCGGCTACCTGCACGAGCTGCCGCCGACTGAGCCGTTTGACGCGGCCACGACGATTCTGGTTTCCCAGTTCATCACCGACCGCCCGGGCCGGACGGATTTCTTCCGCGCGATCGCGCGGCGGCTGCGACCGGACGGTCTGTTGCTCACGGCCGACCTGACCACGGCTCCGGCGGGCCAGCACGAGAGTCTGCTGGGTGTGTGGTCGCAGATGATGCGGCACATCGGCGCGGGCGAGGCCCAGATTGAGGCGATGCTCGCCAGTTACGGCCGGGAGGTGGCATTGCTGCCGGCTGCGGAAATGGAAGAGCTGCTGACCGAAGCCGGTTTTGTCCGGCCGGTGCGTTTTTCCCAGTCACTCTTGATGCAAGCCTGGTTCGCCCGGCTTGCGTCCGGGTTTCCGTCGTGTGCCTGACTCGGTCATGTCCGCATGGTGGCGCGGGTTTGACTGGCGCGAAGACACCGGCTGACTTCCCTGCGTCGCACTTCCCATGAAAACCAACCTGTTGCTCTTGCTGACCGGCGCGTTGCTGGTGCTCGCCGGCTGTTCGAAAAAGGATTCCGCCGCGCCCGCCCAGGGTCACCACCACCACGCCCCGCATGGCGGCGTGCTGGTTGAACTGGGAGAGCATCAGTTCAACCTGGAGATCCAGTTCGACGAGAAGCGCGGTGTCCTGCAGGCGTGGGTGCTCGACGGCCACGCGGAGAATTTCGTGCGCATCGCCCAGCGGGAGTTCGAGGTCCAGGCGACCGCGGCGGACCGGGCCCGCGTGTTGGATTTCGTGGCCGTGGCCAACACGATGACCGGGGAGACCGCCGGCGACACCTCGCTGTTCGAGGTGCCGGCCGAGTGGCTGCGGACCGCCAAAGCTTTTGACGGACGGATCAAAGCGATTACGGTCCGGGGCGTCACTTTCAACGACGTCGCCTTCCGTTTTTCCGTCCAAGATCAGGATCATGGTCACACGCACTAAACTCCTTTCGTCCCTCGCCCTCGGCCTGCTGCTGGGGGCCGGGGCCGTTTCCGCCCAGCCCAGCTGGTTGCGCAATCTGGGCCCCCACGACCTGTGCTGCGGACCGAAGGCGATGAACGATTTCGGGCCTACGGCCGCTGCCTTCGCCTCCCTTGAGTCGCGCGACATCCTGCAGCCCGCCATCCCGGCCCTGCCCCAGGCGGCGGCGACGGTGGCCATCGGCCCGGCCGCTTCGGCCCCTTCGCCGGCGGCAACCGAGATCAAACCCACCGCCGAGGCTGATGCCGCAGGCGTATACCAGGTCACCTTTGTTCACCTCTCCGCCTACGAGTTCGTGGCGCCGCCCGACGAGAAGCAGGCCGGGGAGGCCGAGAAACAGATTCCCGCACCCGTGAAGGCGCTCGACGCCAAGAAGGTCGCCGTCACCGGCTTCATGCTGCCGGTGAAGATGAACGAGGGCCTCGTCACCGAGTTCCTGCTGGTCAAGGACCCGATGGCCTGCTGCTACGGCGTCATGCCGAAGGTCAACGAGTGGGTTGTCGTGCGCATGAACGGCAAGGGCGTGCCGCCGTTGATGGACGTGCCGATCACGTTCGAGGGCACGCTCAAGGTCGGCCAGATCTACGAGGGCGGCTACCTCACCGGGCTCTACCTGTTGCAGGGCGAGCGTCGGGTGGAATCGAAGGGCTGAGACCGGCGCTTCGCGCCGGAAGTAACAAGGATCAAGTAACAAGTGCCAAGACTCCTGCCCGGAGGTCTTCTTGATACTTGGCCCTTGCTACTTGTTACTTCGCGGACGCGCTGCGCGTCAGCGCGAGATATCCCGCTGCGTGAGCACCTTGAAGCCGCGGGTGTTGAGCGCGCTGCTCGCGAGGTCGTAGTCCTCCACACTGAGCGCCAGCGCCGAGCGGCCCTTGGGGCGCACGAGGAACGCGTAGGCGTAGTGGATGTTCACCTCGACGGTGAGCAGGGCGTTGAGCACGTCCTTGACCTGCGATTCGTCGCGGAACTCCACCGCGAGCACGTCGCTTTCGGTGAAAAAGAAATTGTTCGCCGCCATCAGTTCGCGGGCGCGCTCGGGGTCGTCCACGATCATGCGGTCCAGCGCGGTGTCGGTCTGGTCGATCGTGGTGATCGCCATGATGTGGATGTTGTGCTTCGCGAGCAGGTTCACGAGGTCGTGCAGGCGGCCGACGCGGTTCTCGATGAAGACGGAGAACTGCTTCACGGGCTCAGCGGCGACAGGTGCGGCGGTGTCGGACATCGTTTCTGGACGCAGACCCTACACCCGCGGCCGGGGCCGGTCAATGCCGCCTTGAGCCCGGCGCGGGCCGCGGCAAGGCTGTCCCGATGCACGCCGCCGAATCGCATGCCCGCACCGCCCGCCGCGCCGAGGAAGGCGCGCGGCTGGTCCTGCGCGGCATCGGGCTCAACCTGGTGCTGGCGGCGGCGAAGTTCGCGGGCGGCATCCTCGGCAACACCTACGCCCTCATCGCCGACGGCGCGGAGTCGCTGCTCGACATCCTGACCTCGCTGCTGGTGTGGACGGGGTTTCGCGTGGCCGCGCAGCCGCCCGATGCGGATCATCCCTACGGCCACGGCAAGGCCGAGGCCCTGGCTGCGCTGGCGGTGGCGGTTTTCATTTTCCTCATGGCCGGCTGGGTCGGCTGGCACGCGGTGCGCGAGATCATGACCCCGCATCACGGACCGGCCTGGTGGACGCTGCTGCTGCTTGCCGGCGTGATCGTGGTGAAGTGGCTCTTTTCCCGGCGGCTGGGCGCGGCCGGCGAGCGCACGGGCAGCACGGCGCTCGGCGCCGAGGCGCTGCACCACTGGACCGACGCCATGACCTCGGCCGCGGCCTTCGTCGGCATCGCCATCGCGCTCATCGGCGGCAAGGGCTGGGAAACGGCCGACGACTGGGCGGCGCTCTTCGCCTGCGTGATCATCGGGTTCAACGGCGCCGGCATGCTGACGAAGGCGCTCGGCGACGTGATGGATTCGGCGGTGCCGCAGAAATTCGAGGGCGAGGTGCGCACGCTCGCGCTCGCCGTGCCCGGCGTGCAGGCCCTCGACAAGGTGCGCGTGCGCAAGAGCGGTCTGAGCCACCTGGTGGACATCCAGGTGCGCGTGGACGGCGGGCTCACCGTGCGCGAGGGCCACGACATCGCCCACGCCGTGAAGGACGCGCTCATCGCCTCTGCCGCGCACGCCATCAGCGACGTGACCGTCCACGTCGAGCCGATGAAGTGAGCAGAGCCGCACCCTACGGGCTGGCGGGAAACGCGGGGTCGCGGATACTGCCCTTCATGGTCAGCCAGGGGTGGATTTCGACTTTGAGCCGTCCGGCGCGGATGGCCGGATCGGTGGCCGCGAGGACGCGGGCTTCCTCCAGCGTCGCGCACTTGAAGATGAAGATGCCGCGCCAGTCACCGTCGTCCATGAAGGGGCCGGCGACGAGGAGCTTTCCTTCTTTCGCCAGTCGCTCGATGTTGGCCATGTGGCCCGCCTGGATGGCCGGGAGTTCGTCCTTGGGGATGGCGTCGGCCTGCGGTCCGCGGGTCAGCAGTCCGAAATAGTAAACGGTCATGTTGGAGGGCAGGGCGGGCGCAGTCGGATCGACGGCCTGCGCTGTGACCCCGAAAATTCCGGCAATCAACAGACCAGCGAGAAGAGCGCGGATGTTCATACGAGGGAGATTGTCGACGGGCGACGATTTAGCGAGTCCGACCCGGTTGGCGGCGGTTCGAGATGCGGTAATCAGGGTTATCGCAATTTTCTCCTATCCTTGCTTGGATAATACCATCGCTTCCGCTCGCGCGGGGCAAAGCCCGGGGTTTGCTCCCAGACAAGACCGGCCTTTGTCCACGCAAGCGCTGCGGGCGAGGCTGGGCCGGTCCACCCCAACCCCAGCTCCATCCATGCAATCCGCGAACCTGCCCCATGCTATGTTCGGACGGCCCCGTCCCAGTGCCCGCGCACTTGCGGCCGGCTGCCTCCTGCTCGCTGTCTCCGTCTCCGCCCAGACCGCCGACCCCACTCCTTCCGACGGCGAAAAGAAAAATGAAGTGCTCGTGCTTTCGACCTTCCAGGTGACGGCCCAGGCCGACGTCGGCTACCGCGCCGGCAACTCCGTCTCAGCCACGCGCATCGACACGGCTATCAAGAACCTGCCGTTCTCCATCAGCGCCTTCACTTCCCAGTTCATCGCCGACATCGGCGCGCGCGACCTCTTCGACATCGCCCAATACGCGCCGGGTGTGACGCACGCGGCGGTCGAATTCGCCTCGGGCAACTCGACCTATGCCATCCGCGGCTTCAACCAGAACCCCCAGCGTAACGGCTTCGTCGGCGAGGCCTACATCGACGCCGCCACGATCGAGCGCGTTGAGGTCGTCAAGGGTCCGGCTTCGGTCCTCTACGGCGAAGTCGCGCCGGGTGGCACGGTGAACTACATCACCAAGCGCGCCGCGCCCAAGCCCTTCGTCGGGGTGTCCGTGCGCGCCGGCGACCACAACTACGCGCGGGCGTCGCTCGATCTCAACCGGCCGTTGGTGGCGGACAAGCTCCTCTTCCGCCTCAATGCCGCCTGGGAAAACGACCTCGAATATTTCGAGCCTGGCGAGGCGAGCACCACGGTCATCGCGCCGACGCTGACGTGGCGCGTGACCGACAAGGTGGCCGTGACGCTGGACTACCAGAAACTGGACAAGAAGGAGACCCCGCCCTTCGCCACGCGCCTGCCCACGACCCGCATCGTGGCGCCGCTGCCCTCCTCGGGCATCCTGAGCACGGCCAGCGTGCTCCAGCAGAACAGCGGCGAGGACCGCGGCTTCGGCAACTTCTACCCGCTGCCGGACAACTTCACCATCTCGGCCAACACCGACCGGCGCGATTCGGTCATGGAGTCCTTCAACGCCGAGCTGACGGCGCAACTGGGCGAACACTGGACGGCGCGCGCGAACTTCAACCGCAGCGAATACGAGATCTGGTTCAAGGGCACGGGTCTGGGTCAGATCAACATCACGGTGCCCAATCGATATTTCGCCGGTGCCTATCCCACGAGCAACACCGCCGAATACCGCGCCGCCGCCGCCGTGTATGCCGCCGATCTGCTGAAGAATCCGCGGCTCGCGCTCGACGCCCCGCACGCCCAGATGCAGCGCCGGCTCAACCTCCAGGAAACCTTTGGTGAAGGTCGTGCCGCGCAGGCCGAGATCGCCGGCAAGTTTATCGTTGGCCATGCGGAGCTGAAGCCGCTCTTCGGCGTCAGCTATCTGGAATACCGCGACAACACCCGCATGCGCCAGGTCGCCGCGGGCCTGTTCCCCGCACCCTGGAACATGTATGTCCCCAGCACCTGGAACCGCGACACGGACTACGACGCCGACAGCATGCCGCTGACGCAGTTCGACCGCGGCAACCGGCGTAGCAAGGCGGTCTACGCCATCCTCAACGCCGATCTCTTCGATGGAAAGATGTTCGGTGTCGCCGGCGCACGGTTCACGCGCAGCTCGGGCTCCAACGACAACTTCCTGAACGCGAACGCCAGCATCGGCAAGGCCGAGCACGAGAAGGTCACGCCGCAGGCCGGCCTCGGGTGGAAGCCGCGGCCCGACGTGCTGCTCTACGCCTCCTACAGCTCGTCGTTCCAGAACGCCATCGCCAACCTCCAGATCGCCAACGTGCCCTCGGGCCCCGCGGCGCCTTCCACGTCCGAGGGCTACGAAGCGGGCCTCAAGACCGACTTCTTCGGCGGACGGATCTCGTCCACGATCTCGGTCTTCACCATCGACCAGCGCGAACGCGTGATCAATTTCAACACCACCAGCCCCACCGGCCTCATCCAGGTCAACCGCATGCAGGGCACGCTCGACCGCAGCGAGGGGGTCGAGGCCGAGGTGACCTGGTCACCCACGGACAGCTTCCAGGTCTATGTCAGCGCCTCTCACAACAACGTGAAGGTCATCTCGACCCCGGCCGGCACGGAATACCTGCTCGGCTCGCAGCCCGAGAACACGGTGGAGAAGCTGGTCAATCTTTGGGCCCGTTACACCGTGAAGGACGGCGCGCTCAAGGGACTCTGGCTCGGCGGCGGTTTCAACTATTCCGGCCCGAAGGCCCAGCGCGTGAACAACCCCGCGCTCTTCACCGACCCGTTCACCCTCGTCAACGTCGCGGCCGGCTACGACTGGAAGTGGCAGGACCGTCCGGCCAGCCTGACGCTCAACTGGCACAATGTGACCGACGAGAGTTACGTGCCCGCGGCCTTCCTCCGCGGCCGGCCGAGCACCGTCACGGTTGAGTTCAAGGTGAAATACTGAGTCCTCGCATGAGCGCCCCCGCCGCCCCCCTGCAGCTCCGGCTATGTATGTTCCTGAATTACTGCGCCTATGCGATTCAGCTGAACAGCGTGGGCATCGCGGTGCTGCAGACGCAGCGGAGCTTCGGCGTGTCGCTGGTGGAGGCCAGCACGCTGGCCTTCTACAAGGGCCTCGGCATCCTCAGCGGCGCGCTCATTGCCGGCTCGTTCCTCAAGCGCATCGGCTACAAGCGCGCCATGCTTATCGCGCTCGCGGCCTCCGCGCTCGTGCTGGTCGCGGTGCCGGTTTTCGTGAGCTTCACCGCGGTCAAGGCCGTGTTCCTCGTGACGGGCCTGAGCTACGGTCTGATGAAGGTCGCGCTGTATTCGACCATCGGTCTCATTTCGCCCGGCAAGAAGGAGCACGCGAGCCTGCTGAGCTTCGTCGAGTCGTTCTACAAGATCGGCAGCCTGCTCACGTTCATTGTCTTCGCCGCATTCACGAACAACAACGACCCGCACTCCACCTCCTGGTCCTACGCCTACACGCTGCTGGCGGGTCTGATGGCCGTGGCCTTCGTCCTCCTGGTGTCCACCCCGCTGGACGAATCGAGCGTCCGCGAGGATTCGGCCAAGCCGCTCTATCTGCCGTTTCTCGAAATGGCCCGTCTTGCGATCACGCCGGTGGCGGTGACCCTGGCATTCCTGGTCTTCGCAGCGATTGTGACCGAGCACGGCTTCATCAACTGGCTGCCGACCTTCAACACCAAGGTCATGGGCCTCGTGCCGACGCTCGGCATTCAGCTGGCCGGGCTCTATGCGATCTTTGCCATCATCGGGCGGGTGGGCGTGGGTTTTGTGCTGAAGCGGGTCGCCTGGTTTCCCGTGCTCGTCGCCTGCATCGCCGGGGCGGCCGGCGTGCTCGTGCTCGGTCTGCTGGCCGCCCGGGGCGTGGTGCTGTCCGCCGTGGCGGACTGGCGCGAAGTGCCGCTGGCGGTGTGGCTGCTGCCGCTGACCGGCCTGTTTGTCGGCCCGATCTGGCCGGTAATGCACTCCGCGGCCCTGACCACGCTGCCGGCAGCGCGGCACAACACGCTGGCCAGCCTCAGCGTGGTCTTCTCCTCGACCTCCGGTGCGGTGGGCACGCCGCTGCTGGGCGTGGTATTTCACCACTACGGCGGACTTGTCGCCCTGGCGGCCTTGCTGGTGCCGCTCGCGATCCTAGCCATGGGCATCGTCGTCCTTCGGCGCGTGAAACAAGCCATGCCGGCCGCGAGCCCGGCCTGAGGGTGCTCTACTATCCCATGAACGTCGGCCTCTTCGATTCCTTCATCACGCGTGGCTGGTATAACGCCGCGGCCCGCCGCGTCTGGAGCGACACGGGCACACTGCAGGCCTGGCTCAAGGTCGAGGCGTGCCTCGCCTGGGCCCAGGGAGAACTCGGCGTCATCCCGCGCGAGGCGGCGCAGGAGATCGACCGGCATGTTGACATTGGCGGTTTCGACCTCGACCGGCTCACGGAGGATATCGCATTCGCGCAGCATCCCTTCGTCCCCGTGCTCCGCCAATTCGAGAAACTCTGTGGCGAACCCGCCGCCGGCTACCTCCACTGGGGCGCGACCACCCAGAACATCTTCGACACCGCCAACGCCCTGCAGATGGCCGAAACCCACGCGCTGACCCTGGGCTTTCTCGACGAAGCCATCGCCCGGCTCGCGGTGCTCGCTCAGGAGCATAGGCTCACGCTCCAAGCTGGCCGCACGCATGGTCAGCACGCGCTGCCCATGACCTTCGGGTTCAAGGTTGCCGGCTGGCTCGACGAGTTGGTCCGCGACCGGGCGCGGCTGGCGGAGCGCTTTGCGTCGTCGTTTGTCGTCTGCATGGGCGGAGCGATCGGCACTTTCGCCGCCATGGGACCGCGCGGGCCGGAAGTGGAACGGCTGATGGCGGAGAAGCTCGGCCTGCAGGCCGCCGGCCTGCCGGCACGCGCCTCCTGCGACCGGATCTGCGACTACCTGTCCACCCTCGCCCTGCTTGCGGGCACCACGGAAAAGATCGCGCGCGACATCGTGTTTCTCCAACGGACCGAGGTGGGCGAGGTCGCGGAGTCCTTCCATCTCGGCAAGGTTGGCAGCTCTACGATGGCGCAGAAACGCAACCCCTCGACCTCGCTCATGCTTATCTCGATGGCGCGGCTTTTGCGGTCGCGCGTCACGCTCTGCCTGGAGTGCATGGCCCGCATGGACGAGGGCGACTCCTCGGCGACGAACGTCAACGACGTCACGCTGCCCGAGATTGCGGTCCTGGCCGTCAGCCTCGCGGAGACGCTGCAGCGGCTGGTGGCCGGGCTCACGGTCAGTCCGAAGGCCATGGCACACAACGCTCGGCTCACCCACGGCCTGATCGTCTCGGAGGCGGTGATGATGCGCCTTACGGAATCCATGGGCCGGCACGAGGCGCACCACCTGCTCTACGAGGTGGCGCAACGCGCGATTTCCGAGGGGTTGCCCTTCCTGGAACTGCTGCGGGAGCAGCTGCTCGTGCGCGGCAAGGATCTGCCTGCGGGCCTCAACGGCGCCCTGGCGGTGGAAAACTATGTCGGCGAATCCGCCCGCCTGGCGGACGAGGCCGTCGCGCGTGCCCGGCGCGGACTGGCGACAATTCCCGCATGAACTCGTCCTTGGCACGGGAGGGCAGGGCGATAACGTGGAAGCCGGTCACCCCCGCCGCGCCGTCCCGCCGGAGCCCCGCGATGAACCTGCCGGAACCCACGTCCGCCGTGCAGACGCCCCTCGAACAGATGGGGCCCGCGCTGCGCGCCCAGATCGCGCGCCTGGAGGGTGGCGCCGATGCCTGGCGCATTCCCGCCCTGAGCCGGCGCTATCAGCCGGCGGCGGGCATGCACTACCACTTCTGCCCCGAGCTGTTCATTCTCACGGGCGGCGAGTGCGATTTCCAGTTCGCGGCGCAGAGCCTGACGGTGCGGGCCGGCGAGGTGTGTCTCGTGCCGGGTGGCATCGCGCACAGCGAGCGCGTGCGGCGCACCGACTCCGACTACCGGTCCATCATCGTGAATTTCTACAACAAGACAGTCTATGTCCACGGGGCGCACGACAACGGCCACGGGCTGCCCGCGCCGGACAACATGTATTTCTTCACGACGCCGCTCTACGCCGACATCATCACGTTCCTGGACCGCGTGGGAGAACTCGCGCACGAGGACGAGGCGGCCAACCGCGTGCCCATCCGCGCACTGCTCACCGCCACACTCGCACTGGTCGCACAGTTGGTGGAAGCGCCGCAGGACCAGCCTTCGCCGGTGCGCGACATCGTCACCCGCTGCCAGTGGCTGGTGAAGCGCCACGCCAACAACTGCGAGCTGAGCCTCGGCTTTCTTGCGAAGGAGCTGGAGCTTTCGCCCAGCTACCTCTCACGGGTCTTCAGCGACAAGACGGGCGAGCGCCTCGCCGAATACATCACGCGCATCCGCATCCAGAACGCCGCCGACGGCCTGCGCACCACGCAGCTCAGCGTGAAGGCCATTGGCGCCGCCTGCGGCTTCAGCGACACGAGCTACTTCTGCCGGGTGTTCCGGCAACTCATCGGGCAAACGCCGCAGGACTACCGCGCGCGCTACTATCGGGCCAGCCTCGAGGTCGAGCGCCGCCCCAAGACCGTGCTGGCCGAGGGCGCGCACTTCGTCGGCGGTGGCGTCTATGCGCCGCTGGCCCTGAGCGAGCTGAACGTCTTCGACGCCCTGCGCTGCACGCGCCTCAGCATCAAATCCATCGCCACCGGTCTGGGCTTCGTGGACGAGGCGAGCTTCGCCAAGTTCTTCCAGGCCGCCACCGGCCAGACCCCCGCCCAGTATCGCGCCGATTCGCAGGTGGGGTGATCTCGGCTTCTCCGCGCATGGATTGTCCGGGTCATATCGTGCGGGCCGGCCAATTCATGCGGCGCCGGGAACTAATCAGTTCATGCACTTCATTTAATTCGCGCCGCGCCGGATGCCTTTCCCGTTTACTCTCCAAGGCGCACCCGTAGCCTCGGTTACATGAAAACGGACGCTGGCACCCCCCTGTGTAGCAACCCGCATCTGATTCGCTGGGTGAATAAGATGGCCGCCCTCTGCAAGCCGGACAACATACACTGGGTGGACGGCTCGCAGGAGGAATACGACGGCCTCTGCTCGCTGCTCGTGGACGGCGGCACCTTCATCAAGCTCAACCAGAAGAAGTGGCCCGGCTGTTTCCTCGCCCGCTCGGACCCGGGCGACGTCGCCCGCGTCGAGGACCGCACCTTCATCTGCTCGCTGTCCAAGGACGCCGCCGGCCCGACCAACAACTGGGTCAACCCCTACGAGATGCGGAAGACGCTCAAGAGCCTCTTCAACGGCTGCATGAAGGGGCGCACGATGTATGTGCTCCCCTACAGCATGGGCCCCATCGGCTCGCCCATGTCGCAGATCGGCGTCGAGCTCACCGACTCGCCCTACGTCGTCATCAACATGCGCATCATGGCGCGCATCGGGAAGAAGGTGTTCGACCTCATCGACCAGAACTTCAAGCGCGTCGTGCCCTGCGTGCATTCGGTCGGCGCCCCGCTCAAGAAGGGGCAGAGGGACGTCGCCTGGCCCTGCAACAAGGAGAAATACATCGTCCACTTCCCCGAGACCCGCGAAATCTGGAGCTACGGCTCGGGCTACGGCGGCAACGCCTTGCTTGGCAAGAAGTGCTTCGCTCTCCGCATCGCCAGCGCCATGGCGCGCGACGAGGGCTGGATGGCCGAGCACATGCTCATCCTCGGCGTCGAGGACCCCAAGGGCGAGAAGACCTATGTGGCCGCCGCCTTCCCCAGCGCCTGCGGCAAGACCAACTTCGCCATGCTCATCCCGCCCCCGCACCTGCAGAAGCAGGGCTGGAAGGTGTCCACCGTCGGCGATGACATCGCGTGGATCAAGCCCGACGCCGACGGCCGCCTGCACGCCATCAATCCCGAGGCCGGCTTCTTCGGCGTGGCCCCGGGCACAAGCGTGAAGACCAATCCCAACGCCATGGCCGCCCTGGCGAAGAACACCATCTTCACCAACGTCGGCCTCACCGACGACGGCGGCGTGTGGTGGGAAGGCATGACCGACGAACCGCCCGCCCACCTCATTGACTGGCAGGGCAACGAGTGGACGCCCGCGCTGGCGAAGGAGAAGGGCGTCAAGGCCGCGCATCCCAACTCCCGTTTCACCGCGCCCGCGGCGCAATGCCCCACGATCGACCCCGCCTGGGAAAAGCCCGAGGGTGTGCCGATCAGCGCGATGGTCTTCGGCGGACGCCGGGCGACGACGATGCCGCTCGTGTTCCAGACCTTCAACTGGAGCGCGGGTGTCTATGCCGGCGCGACCATGGGTTCGGAGATGACCGCCGCCGCCGCCGGCACGATCGGCAAGGTGCGCCGCGACCCGATGGCCATGCTGCCGTTCTGCGGCTACCACATGGGCGACTATTTCCGCCACTGGATCAAGATGCAGAAGTCCATCAACGAGACCCCGCGTATCTTCCACGTGAACTGGTTCCGCAAGGATGCCGACGGCAAGTTCATGTGGCCGGGCTTCTCGGAGAACATGCGCATCCTGAAATGGATCGTGGACCGCGCCCGCGGCGGTGGCCGCGCCAAGGAAACGCCCATCGGCTGGATGCCGCGCTACGACGACATCGAGTGGAAGGGCCTGGATCTTTCCCGCGAACAGTTCGAGGCGCTGCAAGCCATCGACCGCGCCGCCTGGCGCACCGAGGTGCTCAGCCACGAGGAACTCTTCCTCGACCTGCACGCCCACCTGCCGAAGGAGATGATGTTCGAGCGCGAGCTGCTGATCTGCCGCCTGCTCTGAGGCGGCGGGCGCAGAGACAGCAGATTCAACCGAGATGTAGCCGCGCCTGAGTCCCGCGTCCGCGGGACGAAAGCGTGGTCAGGGACGACCACGTTGTTGCTGTGCTCCAACGCGGCTACATTTCAATGCAAACCGCGTCGCGTTAATTCTGCGATCGGGGTGTGGTTCGAGGCGGGAGCAGCGGGACTTTCTTGGTGCGCCCGCAAAGCTAAGAAGCAGCAACTGAAAATTGAAACCCTGGTTGAATCATCCGCGCAGGACTTTCCGCACGACATCGCCCTCGCGAATCGTTCCGGGTTGCACGACCTTGGCGTTGATGCCGCGGAGGTTCAGGGCGCGGCCGACCGGGGAGTTGACGAACTTCATCGCCGCCGCGCCGAAGCGCTGGGTGAACTTCGCGCAGCCGGTGTGCGGCACGGCGGTCACCTCGATCACGGCGGTGCCCAGGCTGAGGCGCGTGCCGGGCGGGAGGTTGGCTGCACTGAGATCGAGATCCACGTAGAGCTGGTCGCCAGCGAGCGGCCAGCGGTCGCGGTGGCGGGCGAGGACCGCGACGGAGCGTGCGTTCATGAGGTTGAGCTGCATCTCGGGATTGGCCGAGCCGTCGGGCGTCGAGCGGCTGCCGCGGGTGCGCCAGTTGTCACCGACCAGGCCCTGGGTCAGGTCCAGCTCCGCCACCGCAAGCACCTCCCGCCGGTCCGACTCCGGCCGGCGGACGATCATGGCCAGCGTGCCGCCATCCGCCGGGGACTGCCGGATGTAATCCAGCCCGGCTTCGAGCTCGGCGGGGGACAGATGGAGGTCATCGCTCATGGCGACACCGTGCCATGCCGTGGGCTGCGGGCGAGTGCGGAACGAATTCCGGTGGACACAATCCCCGGACTGGGCGGGCGATACAGCCCGAGGGTCACTCGGGCGTTTCGCCGGCCAGATAGACCCGACTCAGGAGGCGCTGATCCATCAGGTTGTTCGGCCAGTTCCGCACGCGGGGCTGCACGAGGCGGACGGTGCTGCTGAACACGAGCGGGGCGAGCGGCGCTTCGTCGCGGAGGATGGCGTCCATCTCGGCATAGAGCGCGTGGCGCGCGGGCACATCGAGGGCTTGCAGGGCCCGCTCGTAGAGGGCGTCGTAGCGGGCGTTGCCCCAGCCGGTCTGGTTGTAGGAGCCGTTGGTCAGGAACAGCTCGAAGTAGTCGGTCGGCTCGTTGGCGAAGGGATTCCAGGCGCTGCGCGCGATGTCGAAGTTGCCCAGACGTCGGGAGTCGAGGAAGGACTTCCATTCCTGGTTCACCAGCTCGACCTCGATGCCGAGTTCCTGCCGCCACATGCCCTGCAGCACCTCAGCGACGGTGCGGTTGCGGTCGAGGGTGTTGTAGAGGTAGGTGACGCGCGGAAACCCTTTCCCGCCCGGGTAACCGGCCGCCGCCAGCAACGCCCGCGCCTCGGCCGGGCCCTCGGTGACGACGTTGACCGGCTGGTATCCGCCCATGCCCGGCTGGCTGAGCGAACGGGCCGGTTGGTAGCCGCCCTGGTAGGCGACCTTGGTGAGGGCCTCGCGGTTGATCGCGGCGGAGAGCGCGCGGCGCACGCGTGGGTCGTTGAAGGGCGGACGGCTCGTGTTGAACACGATGTAATTGGTGCCGAGGCGCGGCGTGATCTGGAGCGCGGGGTCCCGGGCGGCCTCATAGACCGGGACCTTGGACGGGGGCAGCGAATAGGTCGCGTGCAACTGACCCGCGCGGAAGGCGCGCTCCTCGGTGTCGAGATTGTCGATGGGCAGGAGGTGGACCTCCGCGAGGCGGATCTTCGCGGCGTCGGGGTGGTGCGGGTTGGGTTTCAGCACGACACGGGCGTTGGGCACCCACTCGGCGAGCTGCAGCGGACCGTTGGTCACCATCACGCCGGGACGCGTCCACTTCTGGTTGTCGCGGTAGCGTCCGCCCGTGGCGTCGAGTGTGGGCAGGTGCACCGGCACCCAGGGATAGGCGATGAGATTCTGGATGAAGGCGACGTTGGGCGTGGCCAGGCGGATGACGAAGGTGTGCGTGTCCGGCGCGCTGAACCCGAGCTGCTCCGGGTCGGTGAGTTCGCCGCGCAGGTAGGCCGGCACGCCCACGATGCTCGTGCCGCGCACCGCGAACTCCGCGGCCAGCTTCGGATCCACGATGCGGCGGAAGGAGTAGAGGAAGTCCTGGGCCGTGACCGGGTCGCCGTTGGACCAGCGCCGGTCGCGGTGGAGGTGAAAGGTGTAGGTGAGGCCGTCGGGCGAGATTTCCCAGCGCGCGGCCGCGCCGGGCACGAGCGTCAGGCCGTCATCGCCGCGCTGGACCAGCGGCTCGTAGATTTCGCCGAGGATCATGCTCTCGGACGAGCCGGTGTTGATGTGCGGATCAAGGGTGGCGGGCTCGATGGAATTACCGACGACGAGCACGCGGTTGGCGGACGATGAGCCGGACGAGGCCGACTGGTCCGAACGGCGGCAACCGCCGGCCACCAGGAGCGAAACCGTCAGGACCGAGGCGAGGAAAAGTCGGACGGGCATGGTGTCACTGGAACACAGCCGCGATGGCAGGCGAGGGGAAACGCGGCGGTTGAGGTGGTGCGCGTTGCCCGTTCGATGTGCTGAGGGCCTTGAGCCGGCCGAATCGCCTCCCCAACGCGCCAAGGGTGTCCGCTCCCAGCAAGCGCCCTGAGGAGCAGGTCGCTCCACCTGAGACACCCCAGGCTCAGGGTGCCGGCGCCAGCATCTCCGCCCGCACCGCCATGACCAGGCCCTTGCCCTTGGGATCCTTGGCCCAGACGATCATGAAGTCGTGGGTCTCGTCCACCCACACGGCCTCGTTGGGTGCGCAGACGAAGTCCTGGCCGGCGAAGCGGTATTTCTCGCCGGGCTTCGGCGTGCGCGTGGAGGTGGCGTTGCGGTGCAGGGCAAATTGGCTGTCCACGAACGATTGCGCCAGCGCCTCGGCCAGCACAGCGCGGCCCACGGGCTTGAGGCCCTCGGCGATGGAGAAGCCCTTGGCGTTGAAGGTCACGGTGTAGATCAACCGCTCCGACTGCTCCGTCTCGATGGACCAGTGGGAGACGTTCTTGGCCGCATGCGGCTGCAGCGGCTCCGGCGGACCAAACCGCTTGCGCAGGTCGGCCAACGTTTCGCCCAGCGCCGCGCGGGTGCTCACGGCGGACAGCAGCAGACAGGCAACGAGGATCGGCAGACGACAGCTCACGATTCCTAGGCAAATCACCCGCGTCCGGTTTGGCAACCGCGAGTTCCCGGGGGGATGTCTGCGGATCGAGGTGGAGGGCCGGTCTCCGCACCGGCCGGGATCGGGTGGAGGATAACTCCGGGTTCCGTCATGGCGTTAACGGTGTAGTCCAGCGGCAAATCAGCTGGATCCTTCGCTGCGCTCAGGATGACACGCAGCGGAAAATACCTGCCCCCCAGTCATACTGAGACTCATGACCAAGCTAAGCCTGCTTGGGTGGGACCAACAAAGAACGCCCATACCGTCATCCTGAGCCGTGCGAAGGATCCAGCAGCATTATCGAAAGCGGACATCATCTTGGATCCTTCACTTCGTTCAGGATGACAAACAGGGGAGTTCATTGGCAGCGAAGCGAAGAATCCAGAGGCGGGGTGACGGAGACCCCGCCCTACAACGACCGATCTGGCCCGCCCGTTCAGCCCAGCAAATTCTGCAGCGCGGCGAGGTATTTTTCCTGCGTGCGCGTGATCACGTCGGCCGGGAGGCGTGGGCCGGGGGGCGTCTGGTTCCACTGGATGGCGAGCAGGTGGTCGCGCACGAACTGCTTGTCGTAGCTCGGGGGCGAACAGTCGGGCCGATAGTCGGCGGCGGGCCAGTAGCGCGAGGAGTCGGGCGTGAGCACCTCGTCGATGAGGAAGAGATTGCCGGCCGCGTCGGTGCCGAACTCGAACTTCGTGTCGGCCAGAATCATGCCGGCTTGTTTCGCCCGCTCGTGGCCGAACGTGTAAAGCTGGAGACTGATGGCCTTCACCTTCTCGTAGAGCGCGGCGCCGATGGCGGCTGCGCCCTGGGCGTCGTTGATCGGCTCGTCGTGCTGGCCCTTGGGCGCCTTGGTCGTGGGCGTGAAGATGGGCGAGGGGAGCTTGTCGGCCTGGCGCAGACCGGCGGGCAGCTTGATGCCGCACACCTCGCCTGTCTTCTGGTAGGAGGACCAACCGCTGCCGATCAGGTAGCCGCGGGCGACGCACTCGATGGTGAGCGGCTTCAGCTTGCGCACGATCATGCTGCGCAGCTGGAGGTCGCGGCTGGTAATCCCGCGGCGGGCAAACTCACCGGCCTGGTCGGGCAGGAGGTGGTTGGGGATCAGGTGGCTGGTCTGGGCGAACCACCAGTGGCTCATTTGCGTGAGGATGGCGCCCTTGCCCGGGATGCCGTCGGGCAGAATCACGTCGAAGGCCGAGAGCCGGTCGGTGGCCGTGAGGAGCAGGGCGTCGCCCAGGTCGAAGATCTCGCGCACCTTACCCGACGCGATCTTGGGGAAGGGCAGGCCGTCGATGGTGGTGACGGCGGTCTGGGGGAGGGCGGCTTTGATCTCGGCAAAATTCATGAAGCTGAATTCATCGCACGGACCCGCTGCGAAAGGCAAAGGCGATTATCGGCTCACCCGCCGCGTTTCGCCGGCGCCGTCCGCCCGGGCACCCAATAGCCCTCGATCATGGAGTAAACGGGGCGCTGCGGCAGGCCCTGCTCGTTGTGGTAGAGCTGGCTGGCGAGGATGTCGATGGCCGTGGCGCCGATGAGCGTGAGGTTCTGGTTGATGCCGGTGACCTCCTCGACGTGGTCGAGGTTGGTCTGCTCGACGTCGAGCGCGGCGAAGGCCAGGTCCTGCGGGATGCGGCGACCGGCCGCTTCGAGCGCGAGGAACTGCTTCGGGCCGAAACCAATGACGGCGTCGGGCTTGGCCGTCCGCAACCAGGTCTTCAGCGCGGCCGCCTCTTCGCCGCGAGCGGTGAGGAGCGGTTCGAGCCGCACGGTGCCGAGCGTGCTTTGTGCCGCGAGATAGCCGCCAAGCCAGCCGTAGTTGACGCGCCGGTTCTGGTCCTGATCGAGCATGAGGCCGATGCGGCGGTAGCCGAGTTGGTGCAGCCGCTCGAAGGCGAGGGTCGCGCCGCGGAAGTGGTTGTGCGTGGCCCGGTGCAACGCGAGGTGGTTGTACACGTAGCCGAGGCCGACGCAGATCAGATGACCCCAGTCGAGCTCGTGGTCATAGACGGGCACGGCGAAGGGCGTGATCAGGTTCCCGCGGATGGCGCGCGCCTGCAGCATGCGCGAGGTGGCGGCGGCCTGCGCCCCGCCCGGGCCGAGCCAGAAGGGCTCGAGCCGCATGCCGAGCTGCTGCGCGCGTTTCCGGGCGCCCTCGTAGAAACCCACGCTCGCGGAGTGGTGCTTCCACTCGTCGGGTGCGGGTCCGCCGGTGAGAAATCCGACGACCTCGGGGCCGGACTTGTGCTGCTTGAGGCGCACCTGGCTCATGAGCGCCGAGACGAGCACGTTGGAACGGTAGCCCAGCTCGTCGGCGAGGCGGCGCATGCGCTCGCGGGTTTCCTCGGGGATCGAGGGGTGGTTGCGCAGGGCGAGCGAGACCGTGGTGTGGCTGACGCCGGCGCGCCGGGCGATTTCCCGCAGGGTGGGAGGATTGGACGCGGCGCGGGGTGAGGCCATGCGCGCACCGTGCGCGCGGGGCCGAAACGGCGCAATTCATTTTACGTGGAAAGTTCCGGCGCACTTGGCCGCGGGCGCATGCGCTGCACTGTGCCGGCATCGCCCCTTACCCAGGCGATTGCCGGTGTCCCGCGTGCGGCTCCGCCGCCCGCCCCGCCGGCCAACCCCTGATCCCACCCCACCATGAACCAGCTGCATCCCACGCGAGCCACGGCTCGCCGTTCCCTGACGCCGGCGCTCTCCGCGCTCGCCCTGTTGTCCGTCCTTCCGGCCGCCCCGCTGGCGGCCCAGACCGCCGCCCCCGCCGCGAACAATGACGAAGTCGTGGTGCTCTCCCCGTTCACCGTGAGCGCCGAGTCGGCCGACCGCTACCACGCCGGCGAGGCCATCTCGGCGGTGCGCGTCCGCGCCCCCTTGCTCGACACGGCCAGCTCCATCTCGGTCATCACGCGCGACATGATGGACGATCTCGGGCCGACGCGCGTCTTCGACGTCACCCGCTACGTCGCCGGCGTGCAGGAGGGCCGCGGCGTGCAGTTCCAGGACCGCATGATCATCCGCGGCTTCGAGACCCAGAATGGCGCCCGCACGGTGGACAACTTTCTCCAGTCGGCCGACGCCGACAACATCGTCGAGTCCGTCATCGACCGCATCGAGGTGAGCAAGGGCCCCAACGCCATCCTCTCGCCCGCCGGTGCGCCCGGCGGCTCGCTCAACATCATCACGAAGTCGCCGACCTTCAAGCAGCAGCGCTCCTTCCTCGCCACCGTCGGTCTGTTCGACGCGCAGAAATACATGCTGGATCTGGCCGGCCCGCTTGGCGACGGCGGCAAGTTCGCCTACCGCCTCGTGCATTCGGCGCAGGACTCCGACCGCTACTGGGATGACTCCTACGTCCGCAACCGCACCCTCGCGCCCATGTTCGCCTGGCGCCTCAGCGACAAGACCCTCCTGACCCTGAAGGTCATCGGCGCCGAGCAGTGGCTGTCCCGCGAGCCGTTGCTGATCATCCATCCCGACGTCACCGCCGCCACCAAGGACCCCTACTTCGCCCCCGGCATCAATCCCAAGACGAACAACGGCATCCAGGACTGGAGCCACGTCGAGACCCACAGCGCCGACGTGTTCGCGACGCTCACCTCGCAGCTCAGCGAGAAGCTCAACCTCCGCGTCGCCGCCAACGGCCGCTACTACTACGAGGATTCCGACCAGAACTTCCTCTCCACGCCCGGCCTGAGCAACCGCTACAACCCCTACACCGGCGAGCTGACCCAGGACAGCACCTGGGCCCTGCAGAACACCGCGCTGCCGCACAACGCCACGACCAACCGCTATGTGCCGACGTTCTCGCCGTTCTTCAACCCGGGCAACATCCCGAACCGCGGCGACCGTCAGGACACCCGCCGCCGCACGTTCAACTTCCAGACCGATCTCGTCTATAACACGATGCTCGGCAACACGAGTTCGCAGACCGTCGCCGGCTTCGGCTACTCCCGTCAGCTCGCCTACGGCCGCGGCCGCACCGGCACCATGCCCGGCATCGACCTCAGCCAGCCGGACCGCGAGTTCTACCCGACCTACGGCGCGACCTTCTCGTTCTTCAACCGCAACAGCTACGCCAACACGCAGCTCTACGTGAACCAGCGGTTCGGTTTCTTCGACAACCGCCTCTACCTCACCGGCGGCCTGCTGCGCTACTCGACCAAGACCGTCGGCGCCAACGTCCTGACCGGCGCCACGCCCGCCGTCCTCGATGACGACAAGAACCTCTGGAACCTCAGCGCGCTCTACAAGATCCGGGAGAACGTCTCGCTGTACGCCAGCCGCTCCATCAACGCCTCGCCCGTCATCGCCAACAACCAGCCGCTCTGGCGCTCCGGCGAACAGGACGAGATCGGCGTGAAGTCCGAGTTCCTCAACCGGAAGCTCTCCGTCAACCTCGCCTACTTTGAGATCGCGCAGACCAACGTCACCGTCCCGAACCCCGCCTACCAGACCGACCCGACCCAGCCGCAGACGCTCGTCTCCGACCTGAGCAACAAGGGCTACGAGCTCGAGGTCATGGGCAGCGTCACCGACAACCTGTCGCTCATCGCCACCTGGTCGCACCTCAAGATGCGCGACGCCCTCGGCCGCAAGGTCCGCGCCGTGGCCGACGAGAACGCGACCTTCCTCGCCAACTACCGCATCGCCGAGGGTTCCCTCAAGGGCCTCGCGATCAACGGCGGCATCGTCTATAACGGCCGCCGCGCCGGCGACATCCCCGACGGCAACTTCACCCAGCTCAACGTGGTCAAGCAGGTCAGTTTCTACCTGAAGCCCCAGTACACCACGACCCTCGGCTTCTCCTACCGCTGGAACGAGCGCTACCACACCCGCCTCGTCATCGACAACGTCCTCGACGAGAAACACTACATCTCGGTCGCCGGCGGCCGTGTCACCGGCACGGGCATCACCGCCATGCCCGGGCGCAACCTGCGCCTGACGACCACGATCAACTGGTAAGCCGCCCGTCTGCGTGAATCCTCCGGTTCCAGCCGCGGCGGAGCGGTCGTCCGCTCCGCCCGAGTTCGACGTGCGCCGTTACGGCGCCGTCGGCGACGGGCGGACGCTCGACACCGCCGCGCTCAACCGCGCCATCGCCGCCGCCTCTGCGGCCGGCGGCGGCACGGTGTTTCTCCCGGCCGGCGACTACCTCAGCCACTCGGTCCGGTTGCAGAGCCGGATCACGCTGGAACTGCGGGCCGGCGCGACGCTCATCGCCGCCGATCCGCCGCCGCCCGGGCAGCCCGGTGGCTACGATGCGCCGGAGGACGGCCCGCCCAACCAGTTCCAGGATTTCGGCCACTCGCGTTTCCGCAACAGTCTCCTCTGGGGCGAAAACCTCGAGCACGTCACGTTGCGCGGCCCGGGCGTGATCTACGGCCGCGGGCTCAGCCGCGGCAACGGCCGCATCGCGCTGCCCGTCGGCCAGGTTGCCCCGCAGCCCCCCGGCCACCTGCCCGACGTGCTCGAGGCCGACGGCGCCTTCGCGCCCTTCGCGGGTCCGCTCACGCCGGGGCCCTTCGGCTACCCGCACGCCAAGGACACGCTGCCCGCCGGCGTCGGCAACAAGGCGATCGGCTTGCGCGCCTGCCGTCACGTCACGGTGCAGGACCTCACCATCCTGCACGCGGGGCACTTCGCGATCCTCGCGACCGCCTGCGACAACGTCACGGTGGACAACGTCTTCATCGACACCAACCGCGACGGCATCGACATCGACGCCTGCTGCAACGTCCGCATCTCGAACTGCTCCGTCAACTCGCCGTGGGACGACGGCATCTGCATCAAGTCTTCCTTCGGCGCCGGCGTGCTCCGCCCGGTGGAGAACGTCACGGTCACCAACTGCTTCGTCAGCGGCTTCACCGAGGGCACGCTCTATGACGGCACGCGCGAGCGCGTGATCCGGCACCGCGGCGGCCCCATCGGCCGCATCAAGCTCGGCACCGAGGCCAGCGGCGGCTTCCGCAACATCGCCATCACGAACTGTGTCTTCGATTTCTGCCGTGGCCTTGCCCTCGAGCAGGTGGACGGCTCATTCATGGAGGACATCGTCGTCTCCAATCTCACCATGCGCGAGGTGATGAACGCGCCGATCTTCATTCGCCTCGCCGGCCGCCTGCGCGCGCCCGGCGCCACCCAGCCCGGCACCGCCACGCGCATCGCCATCAGCAACGTCGTCGCCACCGACGTGGCGCCCGAGCACGGCCTCTTCATCGCCGGCCTGCCCGGCCACCCGGTGACGGACGTCCGGCTCTCGGGCATCCGCCTGCACAGCCGCGGCGGTGGCACCGCGGCCGACGCCGCGCGCGAAGTGCCGGAGATGGTGCGCGATTATCCCGAACCGATGCTGTTCGGCCCGCTGCCCGCGTGGGGGCTCTACGTGCGCCACGCCGAGCGCATCCAGGTGCGCGACGTCAGCCTGCACCTGCAGCGCGGCGACGCGCGCCCCGCGGTCGAGCTCGACGACGTGCGCGCCGCCGACTTCGCCGGCGTCCGCCTGCCCGGCCAGACCTCCAAGGATGAATGGGTGCTCACCGGCGTGACCGCCCTCCGCACCCGCGACTGCGACGGATTGCCGGACAGCGTTCGGTGAATGGAGGACTTGGTGTAGCCGCGTTTGAGTCCCGCGTCTGCGGGACGAAAGCGTGGCCCTCAGATGCGTTTCACGTTCCCGACCACATTGTCGCCGTTTCGACAAGCTCAAGGTCCCGAGCCTGTCGAGGGACTTCGCTCCAAGGCGGCTACTTCGCGTTCAGGTGTAGCCGCGCTTGAGCCAAGGGCGAAAGCGTGGTCCGGAGACGACCACGTTGTCGCTACGCTCCAACGCGGCTACCTTCCGCTTTTCCTGTGTAGCCGCGCTTGAGCCGAAGGCGAAAGCGTGGCTCGATCCAGGTGTGAGCCTCGCTCCCCAACGGCATCTTCCGCGCCTGTTGCCAGACGCCTATCGCGGTCGCGGGTTCATTCACTGGACCATGGGCATCGCCAGCCGGCGCACCGGCTGGTTGACTCCGAAATTCCACACCGCGTTTCGCTCAATCCTCGAGATTAATCCGGAACGCTATGCCGTGGCGGTTCCCGCCTATTGCCTGATGCCGGACCACATTCATGTGCTTTCCGCGGGCATGAACCCAGCCAGTGACCAGACCCTCTGGAGCCGCGCCGTCCGACGCCGCCTCAATGCGGAGCTCCATCCCTTCAGTCTGCAAAAGCAGGCTTACGACCATGTCTTGCGGACCAATGAATCCGGGGCCGACGCCTTCACGGCGCTGGCCCATTATATCAGCGAGAATCCGGTGCGTGCCGGGCTTGTCTCCACACCGTCTGAGTGGCCTTTCACCGGTTCTCTGGTGCGCGCTTTGCCCGGTCTGGATCCCCGTCAGCCAACATTTCGTGATGCGTGGTGGAATTATTGGAACGCTTTGCCGGACTGACCGGGCTTCTGACCACCTTGTCGCTGCGCTCCAAGGCGGCTACTTCCCGCTCAGGTAGCCGCGCTTGAGTCCCGCGTTGGCGGGACGAAAGCGTGGTCGGGGATGAACCACGTTGTCGCTGCGCTCCAACGCGGCTACATTCCCAGCAATCTTCACAACGGCGCCAGATACTTCCCATCCGGGCCGGTGTGCTGGCGCATGTGGTGGCCGACGCGGTTCAGGCCGAAGAGCGCCAGCAGGTAGCACGCGCCCATCATCAGGTAAACGAGCCGGTAGGGCCCGATCACAACCTCGCCCGCGCCGGGCAGCGTGAGGGTGTGCGACCAGCCCTTGAGGGCGTCGAGGATCCAGCCGCAGACGGGGCTGATGACGACGGCAATCATCAGCGACTGCACGATGGTGTTGGCGCCGGCCAGCTGGCTGTAGCGCTGCGGGTGGAAGACCTCCGCGGTCAGCTTGAGCTGGGCCATCATCACGACCCAGAACGCCACGCCGAAGATCATGTTGCCCGCCAGGAAGCTGAGCGGCCCGGTGGCGAGGAAGAAGGTCAGCACGTAGCCGAGGGTGATCATGATGAGGCCCCATTTCAGCACCGCGACGGCGCCCTTGCGGTCCACCAGCCAGCCCACGGGGAAGGCGATCACGATCCAGACCAGGAGCGGGTAGGTGCGGTAGGCGCCGATCTTCATCAGGTCCATGCCCAGCTCGTGCTGGGGGAAGAAGATGGTGAAGTGCGACAGCCCGAGCAGGGCGCCGTAGAGGCAGACGCGCACGAAGTAGAACCACAGGTAGACCGGGTGGCGGTAGGATTCGCGGCAAAAAGTCTTGGTCGCGGCCCAGAGGCGCGCCGCGCGGCCGGCGCCCGCCCCGGCGGCGTTGGGCTCCACCGGCGGATACTCGCCCTCGCGCACGAACCAGCAGAGCAGGGAGAAGCACCCGAGATTGAGCACCGCGATGCCGATGAAGATGTGTTTGCTGTGCGTCTCGGTGAGCCCGAGCAGCCAGTAGCTCACGATGGCCGTGCCCGCCGCGCCGAAGACCCGGAACAGGGCGAGAAAGCGGCCCATGTGCGTGTCGGGCACCACGTCGCGCAGCAGGCCGAAGAAACAGACGTTGGTCGCCGTCTGGACCGTGCGGTACAGGATCACCAGCACAGCGAAGACGGAGATCACCGGCGCCAGCGGCAGGAGGTGCAGCCACTGGTTGAGGACGGGAATGCCGGCGAGCCAGGCCGCGATTTCCGGCGAGAACGGCGTCAGCGCGAGGAAGAGCGTGACGAACGGAGTGACCCAGAACAGGACCGGGATGCGGCGGCCCCAGCGCGTGCGCAGCCGGTCGCTCCAGTAGCCCAGCGGTGGCATGATGAGGAGCTGGAGCACCGCGTTGACCGAGCCGATGATGATCGCGATCTGCGTGTCGGTCGCGCCGTGGAGTTTCAGGAGGACGGGCAGGACCTGCGGCTCGATGATGTCGATGAGCACGAACACGACCTCCGCGCCGAGGAGCCAGGCGAAGATGGCGAAGAGGTTGCCGCGGGTGTAGTGGAGCGTGCCCGCGCGGGCGACGATCGGCGCAGCCGCGGAGGCGGACGGGGAGGGGACCATGGGGTGGGGCGGAGGGTCGGGGGAGCGACCCGGTGCCGACAACCACCGCACGATTCAGACAGTAGCCCAAGCCCGCGCCCGTTTTCCGCGTAAAGCGCCGATCGGAATCCGATCGGCGTCCTGATCCCGCGGAGCGGGAGAAGGATCCAGCGATTCACACTCGGAGGGCCAAGCTCCCGCGCGGCCGATTCGATTTTCTTGGAGGGCCGGTCTCCGCACCGGCCGTTTGGCGATCAAGGCATCGAGCCGATGGCACCACAAAGACACCAAGACACGAAGGAATCGGATTTCTAAACGCGGAGACCGCAGAGATCGCGGAGGGCGAGCTTGGATCGGGGGTGGAGCCGGCGCTCCGCGCGGGCTGGTAGGTCCCGTGTGGTAGCTGCCCCCCTGTGGCTTCCGATGACATGGGGCTGCAAAGGATCTTTGCTCTGCTACGTGAGCATTCCTTAGTTCATAGAAAACCGACGAAATATGCCGCTAAGGCAGTAAATTTAGTCATGATTTCTGCGCTTTGTTCAGGATAGTTCAGAATTAATCCAATATTACCGCCTAAGCGGTATTATTATCTACAAATCATATCTTTCTATATTGAGTTTAGCATTTTATGTGCGATTATACTGCCATAACGGTAATATGACCTCGGTCGCAGAACTCATCCAGAAGCACCGCAAGAAGGCAGGCCTTTCTCAGGCTGGGCTCGCGAGTTTGGCTGGAGTGGGCAAGACGGTCATCTGGGATATCGAGAACGGCAAGGAGTCTGTGCAATGGGATACCCTGCTAAAGATCTTCAGGGTGCTCAACATCACGGCTGAATGGCGCAGCCCCCTGCTTGAGCGTGAGGCCATGGCATCCGCTTCATCGTCACCGACGGCATCGGCATCATCATCACCTGATTCATCAGCAGTGGCGGAGGCGCGCACACCGGTATGAGAACGGCCCGCATCTACCAAAAACGTCAGCTCGCCGGACTGCTCGTGTCACTCGACTCCGGCAAGTTTCGTTTCACCTACGACGAGGGATACCAGGGGGAACCCGTCTCCCTCACCATGCCAACGAAGACCCGGGTGTGGGAATTCGAGGGCTTTCCCGCCCCCTTCGAGGGATTGTTGCCCGAGGGCGGGCAGCTCGATGCCCTCCTCAGGCAGCGCAAGCTCGATAAGGGCGACCTCTTTGGTCAGTTGCTCGCCGTCGGCCGCGACGTGGTCGGTTCACTCAGGATTGAGGCAGCCGAATGAGGTGTCTGATCACCAGCGAGCCCTGGGCCGGGCCCGGTCCGTATTCACCAGCCGGGCTGCGCCTGCTCGATCGGCGGCTCGCCGCCCTGACCCCTCTTCCCCACACGCGCGAGCAGCTCATTGCCGAGGCGGCCGCGCGGGCGTCGAAAATGTCCATTCAGGGCATGCAGCCCAAGGTCAGCACCGTGCTCAAGGTCCCTGAAGGGCGGATGGCCGTGGTCGACCACGGCGGGCGCTTCATCGTCAAGCCGCCGCACATGATCTATCCGGAGCTCCCCGAGAACGAGGCTCTCACCATGTCGCTGGCCGAAACGGTCGGCATCGAGGTTCCGGTTCATGGTCTCCTGCTCAACGCCGATGCCACGCGCTCGTACTTTATCCGGCGCTTCGACCGCCAGGGTTGGGACAAGTTGCCGGTGGAGGATTTCGCGCAGTTAAGCGGCGCGAGTCGTGACACCAAATACGACTCCAGCACCGAGCACCTGATCGAGGTGATCGATCGTTTTTGCACCTTCCCCGTGCTGGAGCGCCGGAAGTTTCTCGACCGACTCCTCTTTGCCTTTCTCACCGGCAACGAGGACATGCACCTGAAGAACTGGTCGCTCATCACCCGCGATGACAAGGTGGAGCTCGCCCCCGCCTACGACCTGCTCAATTCGACGATTTCCAATCCCAAGAACCGGGAGGAACTCGCCCTGCCCCTGCAGGGCAGGAAGTCCAACCTGCAGGCGAAGCTGTTCTGGGGTTACCTCGCCGGCGAACGCCTGGGTCTCACCGCGGCCCAGGTTGACCAGGCCAGGAAACGTTTCGCCGCCGCCAGCTCCGCCTGGCCGGACCGGATCATGAACAGCTTCCTGTCGGCGGAAATGAAGGACCGTTATCTGGCCCTTCTCGGCGAGCGCCGCGAGCGCCTGGGGCTCGCCTGAACCGTTGCTACGTCGAACCCAAGGGTTCGAACCTGAAGCCTAGCTTCAGGCGCCAAACGGAAAAGCCCCTCAACCTGGAGGTTGAGAGGCTTTTACCGTTGGCGTCCCCACGGGGATTGGTGCCGCGAGGGCGGCATCGCTTCGCGACCGAGGCTGGGCCTCGTCCGTTCCGGCCTACGGCCTCCACAAACCCCTCCGGGGTTCGAACTTGGCGATGCTCGCCAAGCGCTTACGGAAAAGCCCCTCAACTTGGAGGTTGAGAGGCTTTTACCGTTGGCGTCCCCACGGGGATTGGCGGTGCCGCCGAACCGGCACCGGTGCTGCGCACTCGCGGCTGGGCCGCGCCCCTTCTCCCTCCGCTTCGCTCCGGTCGTCGAACCCAAGGGTTCTCATCACCCGTGGTCCGACCACGAAAAAACCCGCCTTGCGGCGGGTTTCTTCGTTGGCGTCCCCACGGGGATTCGAACCCCGGTTCTCACCGTGAAAGGGTGGTGTCCTGACCGGGCTAGACGATGGGGACCCTCAACGGAAGTCGCGCAACCTACGATCTGCCTTAGGCCGCGCAAGGATTTTCTGGGCTGGGCGGGGGGCGTTGATTCCCCGCGGGTCCCCTGCCTCGAAGCCGGCTTCGGCTTGGTTTACCTGTAGCCGCGCTTGAGTCACGCGTCCGCGGGACGAAAGCGTGGTCAGGGGACGACCACGTTGTCTCCCGCGGCCGCGGGGTCCAACGCGGCTACAGTTCAATTTAACCCGCGCTACCCATCAAACTTGGATTTCAGCGCCAGGAAGCGGCGCTCCAGCCAGAAATACGAGGCGGTGGCCAGGGCCAGGCTCACGCTGACCTTCCAGCCGAGGCGCACCGCCAGCGGGGCCTCGGGGATGAGTTTCTCCACGGCGAAATACACCGGCAGGTGCAGGAGGTAGAGCCCGTAGGAAATCTTCCCGACAAACACCATCGGCCGCGTCGCCAGCACCGGCGCCAGCAGCGAGTGCCGGCCCAACACGAGGTCCGCCAGCACCGTCGCCGCCAGGCCGGCCACCAGCACGTAGCCGATCCAGCCCATCCACGGGCTATACCACGTCACGATGTTGGGGATCAGAAACAGCGTCACGAGCGCGAGCGGCGCGAGGACCCGGCCGAGGACGGGGCTGACCCAGGCCAACCCGCGCGGAGCGCCGGTTCCCCCGGGAGCGTTGCGCCACGCCTGCACCGCATACGCCAGCGCCGCGCCGGTCATGAGCGAGTCCATGCGCGTATCGAGGCCGAAGTTGATCCGCTCATCCGTCCAGACGCCGACGTGCCACGCGCGGTAAACCGCGATGACGGCCGCCCCGCCGAGCAGGAGCCCGGCCTTGGCCGCCGGCGAGCGTCCGATCCGTTCCACCCCGAGGATGACCAGCGGCCAGATCAGGTAGAACTGCTCCTCGATGGCCAGCGACCAGCAGTGGTTCAGCCACGTGAGGTGGTAGTGGTAGAGCGCCTGCACCCAGTTCGCCGTGTAGCTCAGCGCGAAGGCGATGTCCGTGCCGGGAAACGGTTCGCCGAACGCCGGCTTCGCCACCGCCACCACGGCGCAGGTGAGGACCAGCGCCGGGGCCAGCCGCAGGAAGCGCCGGGCGTAGAAATTCCGGAAGGCGATCGCGCCCGTCCGCTGCCGTTCCGTGCTGAGGATGGTCGTGATGAGGAATCCGCTCAGGACAAAGAAAATGTCCACGCCCACGCCGCCGCTGCGGAACCACGGCACGCCGCCATGCGCGCAGAGGACGATGCCAACCGCGATCGTGCGGAGACCGTCGAGGGCGGGGTAGTAAGGGTGTTTCATGGGGCCGAAGGTCCGCGCATCCGCCGGCAGGCAGACGGCGTGGACCCACACCAAGCGAATTGTCGGGCGCCACGGTGCATGCCCGGGCCAAGATTTGGAGCGAAATCCCTCCGCCCACCGCGAACGCACATAAAATTCCCCAAGAAACACAAAGCCGGGACGGCGCCCTGGCGCCAGAGTCTAACTCTGGTTGGCGCGACGGAGGGTTTCTTCCGCACGCATTGCCTCAATCACGCGCGGCATTTCATCCCAAGTCTCCAGAAACACCTTCAGAATATTTCTGATGTCATGATAGAGCGGTTTTAGGTTTTCCCTCTGGTGGCTCAGCCGATCGATTGCCGACTGGCAGTCCTCCATCGTCTCCAGTCTCAGCCAGTCCAGCAGGTGGTGGATGAATTCGTTTCGCTGCCTGACCATGTCCTCCAAACGGATCCGAAAAGCCGCTCTCTCCTCCTCCTTCAGATCCACCGTGAATCCGGTGCGGATCACGATCTCTATGTCCTTGGCGAGGGCCTGTCCCTCCGGCTCACCCGGGGTCAGGTGATTCTGGATCAGGGGCTCGATGAGTTCACCCAACATCCGTTTGGAGTAGGGCGTGGGTGTCTGACCATTCCATTCCTTGAGTTGACTCGCCGTGAAGGTGACCTGTCCGTGGTTGAGCACGATTTTCAGCATCCGCTCGATGTCCTGAAACAGGACGACATTCCGGCCGACCTCGGCAAAGACGGCTTCCCGCTGTCGGTCGAGCTCTGGATTGGTTTCGGCGGTCACGGCTTGGGTTCAACTGCCGTGAATCAGGCCCCTGCTCCATAGGGCGAGGACGACATCCATTTGATGATTGTGTCTTTTGCCTTGGCCGACCTCACGCCAAAGTTCCGTTGCCGACCGAATCGTCGGTTTTGCGGCGATGAGAATCTTGATCGCCGCGCACGCATAGCGGGCATTCTTGCCCAACTGACCTGCTTCGGTTTCCGGTGCAACGTCGCGGACCAACCCCGCCGCACATAGGCCCACGAAGGCGCCGCGGGGACAGCCCTTCGTCTGGGAGGAGGGGCTGTCTGGAAAGCGGAGCTTCGCTGCGGCATGCCACGCGTTGCGCGGATCAAGACCGCGTTTGGTGCAGAGACGAACGCTTTCAACCGCTACCTCCCCATACGCATTCATGCCTTAGGTTCCTTGTTCCACTTGGGGAAATGCTGCTTCAGGCGATCGACGGTGTGGCGCCACTTGGGTGTCGTGGGCTGGCAGACGGTGTTCTGGTTGCCGAACAGGCCGAGCTCTTTGACGGCCTTGGATTCGGGCACGGTGTCGAGCCACTGCACCCGGACAAAGTGCTCCGCCTTTTCCGGGTCATCGGCGCTTTGCCGCAGACGGGCCGCGGTGGAGAGCACGTCCAAGGCGGACTTTTCCCCGGATGGGGTAGGCGCCTTGAAGTCCTTCACTGCTACCACCGGCTCAAGCACGCGACCGACGCCGAGGTAACCGACGCCGGGATCCTTCACCCAAACCCGGTCGCCGGGGGAGAGCAGCTTGAGCGTCTGGGTATACCAACTGCCGCCGCCGGCGCTGATGAAACCATGCTTCCGGGCGTCTTCCCACGTGCGGGAGTCGCCCGTGCCGAAGGAAACGTAGTATTCTCCATTCCAAGGCTCCTTTTCACCGGAGCGCTTGGTGGTCGTGGTGACGTTGGCCTGAGTCTGGCCCGGGTCGATCAGCCAGGCGCGGCTAAGGAGGAGGTCGCCGCCGTGCTGGAAGACTTGGAAGAAGAGGACGTTGATCGCGATGTCGCGGTCGTTGAGGTATTGGATGATGCGCTCGGTGGCGTCGTCGAGTTCGGCGGCCACGAGGACAATCTGGTGGGACTCGTTAAGGGTCTCCTCGTCCAGCTTGGTGCCGAAGCGCTTCTGGAACGCCGCATCCAGACTGTCGCCGTTGGAAAAGCGTTGGTAGATCTGGGCGATCCGGTCGGCGGTCAGCTTTTCGACCCACGCCGCGTAGTCGAGCGCCTGGGCCACGATTTCCCGCGGCGTCCGGTTGCGTTTGAGTTCGATGAGGACGAGTGAACCGTCGGGCGCGATGGCGAGCAGGTCGATACGCCCGCCGAAGCCAGTCTGCTCCTGCCGTCCGATGAGCATCCACTCGGCGGACAGAATGCCTGTCTCGCGGACAATCATGTCCTCCAGCGCCTGCTCGCTGGCGAGTTTCCCGAGACTGATCGGCGTCGGCTGGGTTCCGATCTTCCAGAGGGCGTGTTGGATAGGCATGGCTCGCAAGATCGGGGTTTGTTACTTGCTACCGTGAGCAAACCTTCGGTCGGGACTAATTGGTCAGCTTGGGTGCGGTTACAATCATAGTTCAGTATATTTCTCCGAACGTCCTTTCGCCTTTGAAACAGGATACTTCGCTGCGTTTTTGACGATCTTTGCGGAAATGGCCGACGCAACATCGATCTTGGCCATGTTGGCAAACTGCAGGGAAAACATAATGATATCCGCTAATTCCTCTTCGATCTTGCCCCGTTTGTCTTTGTTCAAGCACAGAGTGGATGACTCGTCGGCAGAGACCCAAAGAAAATGCTCCATGAGTTCACCAACCTCGGCAGCTATGGCCATGCTAAGGTTTTTAGGGGCATGAAACTGTTCCCAGTCCCGTTCGCGCGCAAATTTGGCCGTGGCTTCCTTGAGTTGGGCCAATGTGGTGATGTCGTCCGTCATAGTCATGAGTCTTAGTCTTTACCGAGAACAGCGACCAGTTCGCCAATGGTCTTGAAACTCTCGGTTTCACTCGGTTCCAAAACGATGTCGTTAAAACCGGCGTTGGTTGAGTCAGGTTTAAGGATAATCTTGGTGTGCTCCCAGGAGTCTTCAGTCGGCTGTTTTTGGCTGCGGTATACTTTAACGGTGTAACGGCCGCCGCTTTCCGGATCTTGGCGGTCAAGTAGCTCGACCAAGACGACCTTGCCGTCGCGACTTCCGGCTGGTGTGCGTTTGAACAAACACCAAGAACCATTGGGTATCCGGCGATTCATGGATTCGCCGACTACCCGGGTGACGAAAAGGTCTTTTCTTGGAGTGAAGGCGTCGGGCAATTCCACCCACGCGCAGTCACCTACCGACTGTTCCAGACTAAAGGCACCGGCGGCGACCTGCAAATCGTAGAGGGGGACGGCATTGATAAAAGGCTTCGCGGCTGCCCCATCCAATATGCGCAAAGGCAGGCCCGGATACGCGGTTGGCTCGACAGTGGCAATGGAACGCTTCCGCGAGGCCATGGCCTTCAGGTATGCGTTGGTTTCAGGATCGGCTGAGTAAACAAAACAGCCGTGCTGTCCGCGCGTCATCAGTGTGCGATAGGTATTTTTGATGATTTCATCCGTCGCGGCCTCCGCCGCTTCTCGGTTTTCAGATAGGCGTTTCTTGAAGCCTTTGATCGAAGAGTCCTGGCCGGATCTTTTGGCCGGGTCGGTCTTGATGCGGCCATCACGAACTACGAGATCGGGGCCGATGATAACGCCGACATACTCCAGCTCCAACCCCTGGCATGTGTGAATGCAGCCAATCTCAGTGACCGTTTCCGGCTTAATAATCCACAGCGGACCGTCTGCCGTGAGATTCCAGCGGGCCGAGAACCCATGCTCCGGAAACTCGATATCAGGGCTTTTCCCGTCGGTCTTGCTCTTCCAATCCCAGCAGTAACCCGCAACCATTCTGGATTTATTGCGCCCAGCGTTCTTTTGGAGGATTCGCTCGCGGAGCTCGTTGGGGGAATCGCAAACCGCGAAATCGTAGTCGATGCCCTCCAAGGTGGGGTTCGCGTTTTTTTTGACCTGCAGGGTGTTGTCGACCCAGGCCAAATACCCGTCTGAGCCGTTGCACCTGAACTGGGACTCAAGATTTAGTCGGGAAACCTTCGCGCCGGTTGCAGTGGCCCAACGCATGATTTCGGAGACGCTCCCGATGTCTTTCAATGTCACGCGTTGGTTTTCATCCAAGAAGAAGACCGAGAAACAAGCCGCTTGAATGATCTCTTTAACCTGATTCTCGCCCAAGTTCATAAAAAGGCCCGATTTTTCGTTTAGCCGATGAGCTTCATCGACTACCAAAGCCCCAAATGTATTGGGCGGGGTCTCGGTGAATCCACCGGAACCAACAAAGAGGTTGGAGATGTGCGATTTCTTGAATGCCCCCGTTAGCCGGCTCTCGTAGACGCCGCGAGGAGCTGCATTTTTAGTAACATACTGAGTCAGCATCTTGCGTGCGGTTAGTGCCACAAGCAGGTTGACCGCGACGACAGACTTTCCGGTTCCGGGTCCGCCTTCCACGATTAACACCTGCTTCTGCTTGGGCGTGGCGATGCCTGCCAGTTGGAGTGCGGTTTCGTAGACCAGCTTCTGGTCGTCGATCATCAAGAATTCGCGGTTGCCCTGTAAAAGTGAGACCAGGGAATCGGCCAGGTTTTTTGATGGGCTGATCTTTCCGTCGCGAATCTGATAGATAACTTTGCCGGAATCCCCGTGTTTAACGTGTTCCTTGATGAACGCACGAAGCTTGGCCGCGTCGGCTTGCAGAAAGGCGGGAGCCTTGTCGGTGTGCTCGCGGTAGAAGGGGTTGTTGATCGTGCTGCCGTCGGCGCAATTATGCAAATAGGCGCAAGGCTTGAGGGATATCCTTTGGGTGCGGACAGTTTCGCTATAGTCCTCCAATAATGCCGCGTAGGACCAAGCCTGATAGGAAGGATGCGACGTCTCAACCTCAGCTCCGCCCAAATAGGTCCTGACAATAGCGTCTTTCTGAGTGGGCTTCGCCTCGGTCCACTGCTTCAACTCAATGATAATTGCGGTCTGACGCTTCTCGCGGCTTGTGCCGGTAAGAACGAAATCAATTCGTTTCGCAGAAAGAGGGACGCTCAATTCAATCGCGACTCCAGAGTCGTGTGGAATTTCTTCATCAGCAAGAATTCGCTGCATGAAGCCGAGGGAGTTCTTCCACGAGGCTTTTTCCGAGGCGCCTACGGAGTGATTGTGTGTGCGGCGAAACTCGGCTTGGATTCGCTCCTCGATTCTGTTCGAGTCGACGTCATCTAGAAATTCGTGCTTTTTGGCGAGATAGACGATCATCGGGCGGGGAGGTATGCTAGGTCACACCAAATGGATTGGGGCAGCAAGTGCTCAGGTGGGCTGGGGGACTTTAAAAGTCGGTTTGCAGCTGGGATAGGTGCGTCAGCCGTAAAATTCGCGGCCTTCACTCGGGCCCTTGCTGGTGGTGCGGGTGACCATCTTCACGCCGCAGCTGGGACAGGAGGGGGTGGTGTAGTCAGGCCTCTACTATTTGCCTTTATGGTCCGCGAGTGAGCATTCAGCACCTTTCACTCCCGATTCGGATCAGCAGCTTGCCAGTGGTGCGGCGAGAGGCGAGGTCGAGGTGGGCGGGAGGAGGGAGAAGGGAGAACGGAGGCGGGAGGAGGGAGGCGGGAGGCCGAAAACCGGAGGCGGGAGGGAGAGGAAGCGGGCGGCGGGAGAGCGAAGACCGGAGGCGGGAGGGAGAGGAAGCGGGCGGCGGGAGAGCGGAGACCGGAGGCGGGAGGGAGAACGGAGAAGGGACAACGGAGGTGGCCTAACCTGAAACCTGAGACCTGAAACCTGAAACCGAACGGTCGGGGGACGACGGCAGACTTCAGAAGTCAGAGGTCGGAGGTCTGTAGTCAGTGGTCTTTCGTCCCTTGTCCCTCGTCGTCGATCTGCAGCGGGCCACGCTTTCGCGGACTCAAGCGCGGCTACGGCAGACGTCTTTGTCCGACGCGGGTCGAAAACGGCTTTGGTCTTGGCACGGCGCGACCGGTGGCTTTGCTCCGTTGCGGGCCGACGCACGCCGCCGTCTTTGCGGTGCAGACACATTTCGTCCTGGCCATGCTATTGCCTGCGGATGCGCGGATTGCGCCCGAGAAAATTACCGACTATCTGCTCCGCCCGCGGGACGAGCACGACAAATCCAGATTTCTGGCTCTGGCAGGATACACCGTGCGGGATGCGAACCGGCTGGAGCAGGACATCCGTATGCAATTGCTGCCCTTGGCGGCGGTCCATGCGGGGGAGGATCGCTATGGCTGGCGCTATATCATCCGTGGCCGTTTGACTGGTCCCAACGGACGGGCTTTGTCCGTGCTTTCCGTGTGGATGACGGAAAAAGCGACTGGCGTGACCAAGTTTATCACCCTATATTCCGATCGATGAAGTTTCCGCTCTACAGCCGCGTGGCCCTGGCCGTCGATGTTCCGGCGGAAGGCATCCGCCGTGGCGATGTGGCCACGGTGGTGGACCACCATCCCGCACCGCAGGCGGGTGGCGAGCCGGGCTGTTCACTGGAGGTGTTCAGTGCCACGGGCAAGACCGTGGCCGTGATCACGGTGCCCGAGTCCTCGCTGGAGGCCCTGCGCCACGACGAAGTTCTGGCGGTGCGTTCGCGCACCACGGCAGCCTGAGCCTCACCTCCCGGGGGTCAGACGCCGCGCGGCGGCGGAAGGGCGAGAGGCAGGGAGACCGGAGGACAGATGTCAGATGTCAGAGATCAGAGGTCAGAGGTCGGAAGGCGGCCTGACCTGAAACCTGAGACTTGAGACCGAACGGCAGATGTCGGAGGTCAGAGGTCGGAGGGCGGATGTCAGGGGTCTGTGGTCCGTGGTCGGTAGTCCGTTGTCCCTGGTCCCGGCTTCAACAGGGGATTTTCCACCGGCGGGGAAGGCAGGGAGAAAGAGAAAGATTAAGAGAACGAGAAAGATTGGGCCGAGCCGGGGTCGGCAGGCGGAGTTCAGCGGAGTTTTTCGGCTTCTGTCATCAGCGGATTCTCGAAGGCCGTGGCGTAGGCGGCGAGGGTGCGGGCGGGGAGGCGCAGTCGCTTCGCGGCCTGTCGCCAATCAGCAACCGCAGCATAGGCCTCACGCAGGATGACCTTGGCGGCCGTGGGTTTGAGGCCAAAGCGGGGCGCGACCTCCAGGGCGGCTTGGATGCTAGATTCGGCGTTGTCTTCCGAGATGGCCGTCTTGGGCAGCTGGGAGCGTTCGATCTCGGGAACGGGATTCAGGTCGTAGGCGGGAGAGAGCGACCACTTGCCCGGCGTGCGCATCAGGAAGCCGTGGTTGCGTAAATGGTCGTCGTAGTTGCTCGCGAGGAGGGAAAACACGAGCCGCCGCCAGAGTTCGCGCAGGTCACCCGCCACATCGTCGCCAAACTGACGGATGCCGTCGGCGAGGAGAGTGTAGGCGCCGGCCTCGCCGGGTGACAACCCGAGCAGACTGTTCGCGGAGAGAAAGGGCAGACGTTGTCCGCGCATGCGGTCGAAGCGCGTGATGACCGACACGCTGCGTGTCCCGGCTTTGGCCAGTCGGGATTCCGCCACATTGATTCCGGCCTGCCGGGCCAGGTGCAGGGCGAGGACCTCGCCGGCGGCGATGTCCCGCACGTCGTCGGGCTTGGGGAATTTGGCCATCGCGAGCTGTCCATCGGCGAGCAGGACGGCCGCCTTCGGACGGGCGCCGCCGAGGGGCGAGCCGGCGCCGAGGAGAAAGCGCAGGTCGGCGGCGGTTTCAGTTTCACCATGGATGGCGTCGGCGGCCCGGAGCAGGGCGGCCAGACTCACAAGGGGTGGCAGCTTGCCGGTCGTCGCGGCCAGGAAAGGACCGGTGGGTTCGGTGCGGAACCGCAGGGCTCCAATCCGGGCGGTGTCGTCGAGCGCGATGACGTAGTCGATCTCGCGGTAAGGCTTGCGGTCGAGGACGTGCTTGCGGACCGCGCGCTCGATCAGGATCCGACCCCAACGGTCGGGACCGCAGTCCTGCATCGCTCCAAACAGCGCGGCTCCATGAATCGGACTCGGGCCCAGGGGCAAGCCGGTGGGGTCGATGGAGAAGGCGCCATCGCGAGCCAGCCACTCGCGGGCATACTCGAAGGTTACCGCCGGGCTGCGCTCCGCGGTGTGCAGACGCCCCACGCGGTGGGTTGCGCCCTGCCAGTCGATATGCACCTCCAGGCTCATGTCTGCGGACGCCGGATGCGCTTCGGCAGGCGCTGCTCGTCGAGGTTCAGGCCCAGGGTGTCATCGCCCGGCGTGGCCAGATTGGCGAGCCGGTCATGAAGTTGGAGGATGAAGGCTGCGGTCGCCAGCGTGCCAGTGGCAACCTTGGGATCGCCGCGTTCCATCCGCCAGAGTGTGTCCCGACTCACGAAGAGGCGGGCCGCCATATCGTCGGTCGAGATGCCGCGCTTCCGCCGGGCCAAAGCGAGCTCCCGACCCAGCTTGCGCAGGGCGTGGGCGGCGGGAAGCGGCAGGGAGGGGGAGGAGCTCACAAGGCATAACGTCAGCTATATCTGACATTATGTCAATTAGCGTCTGATATGTCGGACGTAAAATAGGGAATGAAGTCACTCCGCGATCCGGATCAGCAGCTTGCCGGAGGTGCGGCGGGAGGCGAGGTCGAGGTGGGCGGAGGAGGGAGAAGGGAGAACGGAGGCGGGAGGAGGGAGGCTGGAGGCCGAAGATCGGAGGCGGCCTAACCTGAAACCTGAGACCTGAAACCTGAAACCGAACGATAGGGGGAAGACGGCAGACGACAGAAATCAGAGGTCCGAGGGCTGTGGTCTGCGAACAGCAGTCCTTGGTCCTTTGTCGTCGTTCTGCAGCGAACCACGCTTTCGCGGACTCTAGCGCGGCTACGGGAATTAGTCGCGGATTTTGATCAGCAGCTTGCCGGTGGTGCGGCGACTGGCGAGGTCGAGGTGGGCGCGGGCGACTTCGGCGAGGGGATAGACGCCGCCGATCGAGGGGCGGAGGACGCCGGTCTGGAGCCATTCGAGGAGGCGGGCGGAACGGGCCTGCACCGCCGGGGCGTCGGCAATGTGGTGGATCAGGGTGGGGCGGGTGAGGAAGATCGAGCCCTGCCGCATCAGGAGCAGCGGATCGATCGGGGGCACCACGCCGCTCGACTGGCCGAAGAGCACGAGCGTGCCGAGCGGGCGCACGAGCGAGAGGCTGCCGGCGTGCGTCGTGAGGCCGACGGAATCGTAGGCGACCTGCACGCCCCGGCCGCGCGTGTGCTCGCGCACGACGGCGACAAAGTCCTCGTCGGTGTAGCGGATCACCACGTCGGCCCCGGCGGCGCGGGCAAGGGCGGCCTTGGCCTCGGTGGACACAGTCGTGAAGACGCGCGCGCCCTTGTGCTTGAGCACCTGGATCAGCAGCTGGCCGACACCGCCCGCGCCGGCGTGGACGAGCACGTCGTCATCGCGTTTCACGACGTAGGTGCTCTCGGTCAGGAACTGCACGGTGAGTCCCTGCAGGCAGGCGGCGACCGCCGTCTGGTCGTCGAGGCCGGCGGGCACGGGGATGAGCTTCCACGTCGGCACGCAGGCAAACTCCGCAAACGCGCCTGGGTGCGAGGGCCACATCACGCGCATGCCGGGCGCGAGCGCGCCGTCGGATTGCTCGACCACCCCGAGGCCCTCGATGCCGGCGGTGAAGGGCAGCGCCATCGGCATGACGCCGCTCCGCTGGTAGAGGTCCATGAAGTTTAGGCCCGCGGTCGTCACGCGCACGAGCGTCTCGCCCGGCTTGGGCGTGGGCACGGGCAGATCGGTGAGTTGCAGAACCTCGGGTCCGCCGTGGACGGCGATGCGGATGGTATTCATGGGAGAAGGGAGGAGGGAGAAGGGGGAAGGGAGGCCGGGAGGCGGGAGACAGGAGAAGGGAGAAGGGAGGCTTGAGGCGGAATGGACGGGAGACGGTGGTTGGAAGTAGTCAGAGGTCAGAGGTCAGTGGTCTGTGGTCTGTAGTCCTTGGTCTATGGTCCTATGTCCCTGGTCGAAGTTTGGTTCGCACGGGGAAATTGGCCACCCAGCATTTTTGAATGAACCACACCTTTGAAACGCGGAGGGCGCGAAGGGCGCGGAGTGACCAATACATAGGAAACCACGAAACACACCAAACACACGAAAAGGAATAGGGCGGAGGGTCCCGTCTCTGCGGACCGGTTCGGGCAGGACGATGTGCAGGGACTCGCGCCCTCCGCGCTCTCTGCGTCCTCCGCGTTTAAAAATCTGATCCTTTCGTGTGATTCGTGTTTTTCGTGGTTCATGGTTCGATGCTTCATTCCAGAACGGCCGGTGCGGAGACCGGCCCTCCATGCATCTGAACGACCGTGCGGGAACATGGCCCTCCGCGCGCTCTGCGGGCTCCGCGTTTAACAATCTGATCCTTTCGTGTGCTTCGTGTTTTTCGTGGTTACTCCGGTTCGCGTTAGGATCGGGGGAGAGTGGAGTGAGGATAGCGGAAGTCACAGGCACGCGTGCCGGATTTTCTACGGAATCACCGCATAACGACTTGCAGGAGCCGTGGGGCGGACAACGTTGTTGGCGTTACCTGCCGGCGATTTGGCCGGTGCCCAACCCCTCCGCTTATGCGCTTCGTTTCCCGCCTGCTCGCGTTGCTCGTCGCCGTCGTCTCGGCGGCCGCCACGCCCACCGAAACCCTCTATCTCTCCGGCCGCGGCAGCGACGACGCGGTGCAGTGGGACTTCTACTGCACGGCCGGCCGCAACAGCGGCGTGTGGACCAAGATCGCTGTGCCGTCGTGCTGGGAGCTGCAAGGCTTCGGTGCCTACGAATACGGCGTCATGATTCGTCCGTCGGACGGCCAGCCCAACCGTCCGCCGCTGGCAAGCGAGCAGGGTCTCTACCGCCACGAGTTCACCGTTCCCGCGGCGTGGCAGGGGCGCGCGGTGCGTATCGTGTTCGAGGGCGCGATGACCGACACCGCGGTGAAGATCAACGGCCAGTCCGCCGGTCCCGTCCACCAGGGCGGGTTTTATCGCTTTCACCACGACATCACCGACAAGCTCCGCTTCGACGCCCCCAACCTCCTCGAGGTCACCGTGAGCAAGCGCTCCGCCAATGACAGCGTGAACCGCGCCGAGCGCTACGCCGACTACTGGAACTTCGGCGGCCTCTTCCGCCCGGTGAAGCTCGAGGCCCTGCCCGCGGCGTTCATCGACCGCGTGGCCATCGACGCGAAGGCCGACGGCGCGTTCGCGGCCGATGTCTTCCTCGGCGGCGCGTTGCCGGCCAACAACGAACTGGTCGTCCAGCTCCGCCGCCCCGACGGCACGCCCGTCGGCGAACCGGTGGCGCAGGCCGTGCCGGCGGGCAGCCAGCGCGTGACCGTGCGCGCCGCCGCGAAGTCGCCCGACACGTGGTCGGCCGAGACACCGCACCTCTACCTCGCGGAGTTCACGCTGCGCGCCGGCACGCTGGTGCCGTCGGGCCACACGTTCACGCAGCGCTTCGGTTTCCGCACCTTCGAGCTGCGCCCCGGCGAGGGCCTGTTCCTCAACGGCCGCCGCATCACGCTCAAGGGCGTCAACCGCCACAGCTTCTGGGCCGACACCGGCCGCACGCTCTCGGCCCGGCGCAACCGCGAGGACGTGCAGCTCATGAAGGAGGCCAACCTCAACGCCGTGCGCATGTCGCACTACCCGCCCGACGCCGAGTTCCTCGACCTCTGCGACGAGGCCGGCCTCTACGTGCTCAACGAGCTCGGCGGCTGGCAGCAGGCCTACGACACGCCGACCGGCCGCCGCCTCATCGGCCAGCTCGTCGCGCGCGACGTGAACCACCCGAGCGTGCTCTTCTGGGACAACGGCAACGAGGGCGGCGAAAACGTGGAGAACGACGACGAGTTCGCGAAGCACGATCCGCAGAAACGCCCCGTGCTGCATCCGTGGGCGCTGTCGTTCCGCGGCATGAACACCTACCACTACCGCGAATACGCCGACACCGTGAAATATTCCGAGGGGCCGGACATCTTCATGCCCACGGAATTCCTGCACGGCATGTTCGACGGCGGCCACGGCGCCGGGCTCGACGATTACTGGAAGCTGCTCGGCGAGAAGCCGCACGCCGCCGGCGGCTTCCTCTGGGTGTGGATGGACGAGGGCGTCGTCCGCACCGACCAGGGCGGCCGCGTGGACGCCAACCGCGACCTCGGTCCCGACGGCATGCTCGGGCCGCGCCACGAGAAAGAGGGCAGCTACTTCGCAGTGCGCGACATCTGGAGCCCGGTGCAGTTTCCGCTCACGGCGCTGCCCGCGGATTTCGCCGGCCGGCTGCCCGTGCGCAACCGCTACGACTTCTTGAATCTCGCCGGTGTCACCTTCGAGTGGCGCCTGCTGCGCTACGCCCCGCCCGGGGCGCGCATGTTCCATCGCTCGGTGCGCGGCTACGGTCGGCTCGCCGGTCCCGACGTGGCGGCGCGCGCCGACGGCGAACTCGCGCTGCCCTTGCCCGCGGACTGGCGCGAAGCCGACGCGCTCATCGTCACGGCGATCGACGCCCAGGCGCGCGAGATCGGCACCTGGTCATGGCGCTGGAAGCACGGCGCCGCCGCACTCGGTCACGCCGCGCCCACGTCAGACGCGGTCGCGCTAACGGAGGAGGGCGGCGAGACCGTCGTCACGGTCGGTCGCAACACCGCGCGCTTCAACCGCGCGACGGGTCGGATCGCCGCGCTCGAGCGCGACGGACGCCGCATTTCCTTCGGCGACGGTCCGCGGCTCGCGGCCTACCGGCGCACCGAGCGCGCCTTCGCTCCGATGGCGCCCGCCAGGGGCAAGCTCCTGAACTTCACCGCCAAGATCGAGAACGGCGCGGCGGTCATCACGGCCACGCACGACGCCGGCGTGCGTGACACACGCTGGACGATCACGCCCGACGGCGATGTGCGTCTCGACTACGGTTTCGAGGGGCCGGGCGTCGTGGACATTCTCGGCGTGGATTTCGACTACCCGGAGGAGAAGATGAAGTCGAAGAAGTGGCTCGGGGCCGGCCCGTATCGGGTGTGGCAGAACCGCCTGCGCGGCGGGCATGTCGAGCTCTGGGAGACGGAATACAACGACACGATCCCGGGTCTCACGTGGGACTTCCCCGAGTTCAAGGGTTGGTTCTCCCGCTGGGAGTGGATGGACTTCACGACCACCGAGGGCCGCTTTGCCCTGCTCAATGACGGTGGCGCGCCCTTTGTCGGCGTCTATGCCCCGCGCGACGGCAAGAACAACCCCGTGCTCACGCTCCCGCGCCTCGGCGTGGGTGTGTATCAGGTGATCCCCGCCATCGGCACGAAGCAGTCGCTGCCGTCCAACCTGGGCCCGCAAGGTCAGCCGCAGACCATCACCGGCCCGGTCAAGGGCGCGGTGGTCATCCGGTTGCTGGACCAGCCATGAGGGCCGGCAGCCGAGTTTCGTGGGTGGAGCGCGTTGTCCCCAACGCGCTTCGGTCGGTGCGGAGACCGACCCTCCGGGAAACGCCTCCCGTAGATCGATTGGAGGGCCGGTCTCCGCACCGGCCGGATGGGGTAGGGGCGCGCCTTGTGCGCGCCCTCGGAGGGCGTGGTCAAGCCACGCCCCTACAGGAGAGGCTTGACGTGGAGGGCTCAGCTCCCGCTGAGCCGCGGTCGAAGGCACGGCCCAGCGGGAGCTGGGCCCTCCAGTTGTGGGTGCTGATGCTCATTTGGGCAACGACCGTCCATGCCACTTGGGACTTGGCGGCAGGTCCCCGTCACACAACCAGCTTGAACACCGGCTGGCGCACGATCGCCGACGATGACGACCGCACGAAATACGACGGCTTCGAGCAGCCCGGCTATGACGATTCCTCGTGGCAGCGCGTGGACGTGCCGCACAACTGGGACGACTACGGCGGCGCGCGCCGCCTCGTGCACGGCAACCGCCACGGCTACGCGTGGTATCGGCGCAGCTTCGAGATCAAACCATGGGAAAAAGGCCGGCGTGCTTTTCTCTTCTTTGAGGGCGTAGGTTCCTACGCCACTGTCTGGGTGAACGGCAAATTGGCCGGCAAGCACGCCGGTGGACGAACGACTTTTACGCTCGATGTGACCGATCTTTTGAAGAGCGATGGCCCCAACCTGCTCGCGGTGCGCGCCGACCATCCGGCCGGCATCACCGACCTGCCTTGGGTCTGCGGCGGCTGCTCAACGGCGGTCGGCTTCTCCGAAGGCAGCCAGCCGATGGGTATATTTCGACCAGTATGGATCGAGACAACCGGCCATACGCGCGTCGAGCCGTTCGGCGTTCATGTGTGGAATGACGGTGATGCTACAGCCACCAGCGCAAAGCTTCATGTCGCAGCCGAGGTTCGCAACTACGGGTTGGCGCGGAAGCTGAAGGTCACGCATGTGGTTGTTGACGGGCCGCGCATAGTCATGGGCATTGAACAAGAATTTCTGGCAGACGAGGGCCTGAACACGGTGAAGAGCAGGATAGACTTGAAACAGATCGAACTTTGGTCACCCGAATCGCCGCGTCTCTATGGGCTGGTAACCATGATTTACGAAGGCTCGCTTCAGTTGGACGCAGTCCACACGTATTTCGGCATCCGCACCGTCCAATGGCCGAAGCCCGACGACCCGCTGCCCGCGCCGTTCCGGCTCAACGGCCAGCCGGTCTTCCTCAACGGCACTTGCGAATACGAGCACCTCCTCGGCAACAGCCATGCGTTCACGGACGAGCAGATCGCCGCGCGCGTGGACCAGACCAAGGCCACGGGCTTCAACGCCATGCGCGATGCCCACCAGCCGCACAATCTGCGCTATCAGGATCACTGGGACCGCGAGGGTATCCTGTGGTGGCCGCAGTTCATTTCGCAGATCTGGTTCGATACGCCGGAGTTTCGCGCGAACTTCAAGACCCTCCTCCGCGAGTGGGTGCGCGAGCGCCGCAACAACCCGTCGAACGTCCTCTGGGGCCTCGCCAATGAGAGCAAGCTGCCGGAGGACTTCGCCCGCGAGTGTGTGGCGATCATCCGGGAACTCGATCCCACTGCCGTGGACCAGCGCATCGTCACCACCTGCAACGGTGGCACGGGCACCGACTGGAACGTCCCGCAGAACTGGACCGGCACCTACGGCGGTGACCCCGCCACCTATGCCGAGGATTTGAAGAAACAGAAGTTCATCGGCGAATACGGCGCGTGGCGCAGCCTCGGCCTGCACAGCGAGGGCGGCTACATCGCCGACGGCGTGCGCAGCGAGGACCGGGCCGACGCGATTTTTGCGATGAAGATCCGCCTCGCCGAATCCATCCGCGACCAGGTGCCCGGGCATTTTCACTGGCTGCTCGCCACGCACGACAACCCCGGCCGCACCATCGGCGCGAAGGGCCAGCAGGGCACCGACGGCTGGGCCGAGCTCGACCGCATCGGTCCCGCCAACAACAAGGGCCTGCTCACCCTCTGGGGTGAACCGACCGACGCCTATCACCTCTACCGCGCGAGTTACGTGTCCGCAGCCAAGGACCCGATGGTTTACATCGTCTCGCACACCTGGCCTGACCGTTGGACGGAGCCGGGGAAGAAGAGCGGCATTCTCGTCTATTCGAACTGCGAGGAAGTCGAGCTGTTCAACGGCACCGATGGCCGCGAATCGCTCGGCGTGCGCCGGCAGGGCGGACCCGGCGTGCCGTTCCGTTGGGACGACGTGCACATCCGCTTCAACGTGCTCACCGCCGTGGGTCGCGTCGGCGGCAAGGTGGTGGCCCGCGACGCCGTCGTGCTGCAGCACCTGCCGGCCGCGCCCGGTCTCGAGACGCTGCGCGGCACCGTCACCAATCTCACCGCCGCCGACCCGGCGTGGAATTATCTCTACCGCGTGAACTGCGGCGGCCCCGACTACACCGACGGCAACGGCGTGCGCTGGGCGGCCGACCGTGATTTCGTCGCGGGGTTGAACTCGGGTTCGACCAGCTGGGCGATGGCTTATCCCGGCGTGGCCCCGCGCCTCGGCAGCCAGCGGGCGAGTGCCGAGGTGATCCGCGGCACGGACGATCAGGCGCTGTTCCAAGCCTACCGCTACGGCCGCGAGAAACTGCGTTACCGTTTTGCCGTGCCGGATGGCGATTATCGCGTGGAGCTCTATTTCATGGAGCCGTGGTATGGCGCAGGCGGGGGCAATTGCGCCGGCTGGCGGCTCTTTGACGTGGCGATCAACGGCGACACCGTGCTGCGCAATCTCGACCTGTGGCAGGAGGCAGGATTCGCCGGGGCGGTGAAGAAGGTTGTGAACGCGCGCGTCTCAGGCGGCTGGCTGGAGGTTTCGTTCCCGCGCGTCGCCTCGTATCAGGCGGTGATCTCCGCCATCGCCATCGCGGCGAAGGACCCGGCGGCCCGCGCGCCGGCGGAAACGGCCGTGGCCGTGACGACGAGCAAGGCTCCGTCCACCGACGCCGCCTTCTCGCTCGGCGAGGCCACGTATCCGGTTTCCGCTGCGAAGCGCGACGGCAACCGGCTCAGCTGGACCATCACGCTCGGCCTCGGAGGCGGCCACGATTTTGCCCTTCGTTACGTGAATCCCGGCCCCGAGCCGCTGACGGCAGAGCTGCAGGTCACCGCGCTCGACGGAACCGTGATGGGGAAGGGTCAGCTGTCGCTGGAGCTCACCCCCGGCGCCACCGCCACGGTCGCCGACCTCGGCATGAACGCCGGCGACTACACCGTCACGGTCACGCTGCCCGGGAAAGGCGCGGTGAAAGTCGAGGCGTTGATCGTGCGGTGAGTGGCCGGAATTGGCCCACGGAACACACGGAAGACACGGAAGGATGAACCGAGATTCCGTGATTGCCCATGTAGCCCGCCGCGGAAGCCGCGGGATTTTGCAGTGCTGACGTGAATTCCTGTCCCTGCCCTCCCGGGCAGGGCTACGCGATCGATCATGGTTGCGGCCCTCCAGATCAAAACCCGGCTCGCAGGGACGCGGGCCCTCCGGGAGACGGCATACTTTGTAGGGTCGGTGCTTGCGCCGACCTCATGGGCGACCCTACACCAGAGCCAGGGACAACGGCTTCACGATGCCGAGGATCAGGTAGGTGCCGGTGACGCGGACCTGGAGGGTGGGGCGGGCGTCGCCTATTTCCAGTCTTCCACCGGCAGGCCGGGGACGCGGTGAAATTCGCCGGAGTTGCCGGTGACCACACAGGCGCCGAGAGCGAGAGCTTGGCCGGCCAGCAGCACATCATAGCTCCCGATGGGCTGGGCATTGGGTTTGAGCGTGGCGAGATGGGCGCGGATTTGTCCGGCGCAGGTCGCGGACTCCGCGTCGAAGGGGACCACGTCCGGCAGGATGCTGCGGAGCCGAGCGACCCGTTCGCGATGGGCGGGGTTACCGGATTTGGCGGCGCCATATTCGAGTTCGCTCAGGACAATCGCGGAAAGGCGGCAGAACGGCAGCTGGGCCAGCAGACGATCACGCAGGCCCTCGTTGGCCTCACCTCCCCGCAGGAAACGGGAGAAGACGTTCGTGTCGGGCAGGTAGATCACGCTCCGGACTCGCGCAGCGGGAAGTCGGGCGCCGAACCGAAGAGCACGGCGAGGGCCTTGCGGCGCTTCGCCAGATCGACCGGATCAATCGCGATGAAGCCGGAGGCGGTGGGCGCGAGTTCAAAGGTCTTGCCCACCGGGACCTGCAGCCCGGCCGGGAGGCGCAGCGCCGCGGAATTGCCCGACTTGAACACCTTACCCAAGGGGGGCGGGGTTCCGGTGCCTTTGGCTTTGGGTCTGAGGGTGCCGGTTTTCATTGTATCTACACCGTATATCCGGCGACCCGATGCGCAAGCCGGAAGACGGGGATCGCGGCCGGTGCGGCCTGCTAGCCATAGGCTCGGCGACGGCTGAAGCTGTGCCCTCCACCTTTATACGGTTTCACGATGCCGAGGATCACGTCGGTGCCGGGGTTGCGGACTTTGCGGGTGTGGTGGCCGGCGGGGTAGGTGCTGAGGCCGGGCGTGAGCAGCTTCCAGGCGGCGGTCCCGTTATTTGGTTTCAAGGCGGTTCCAGGACACCGCAACTTTCGGACCGCCTTCCTTGCCGCGGCCGCCATAAATCAGGCCGTCGAGCGGGATGAAATACTCGACCCAGCCTTTGTTGAAATGGAGCACGACGTTGAGCTTGGTGCCCTGCCGGGCACCGTCGATCCGGGCCTCGGCTTCCCCGGAGTAGTGCCCCGGGCGCTTCAGGCGAAAACGCGCCACCAGATAGTCGGGCTGGGCCTCGCCGCGTGAGGCCTCGAGTTCGTCGTAAGTTGCCGGACGGAACGTGTCGTCAACCCCGGCCGCCATATGCCGGCGGAGTTCCGCCTTGGTGACAATGAGCGCCTCGACCGTGATGTTGTCCGCCAGCGGGCTGGCGGCGAGAACGGAGCCAAGTGCAAGGAACAGTAAGGCGAGCCGGGGCAGTGATTTCATGGGCGGCAGGTTTCAATCCGGGTCTGGAATGGACACCGGTCGGACCGGAATGTTCACGGAGCAATGGGTCGGACGATGCCCAGGATCAGGTAGGTGCCGGTGCCGCGGACCTGGAGGGTGTGGCGGCCGGCGGGATAGTCGAAGGCGTGGACGGTGGCGGCGGGGAGGGCGTCGAACTTCACGGCGTCCACGATAAAGGGCTCGGCGCCGCCGCGGTCGGCGGCGGTGGCGTCGGTTTCCAGCGTGGGCGGCTGACGCCAGCCGGGGCCGCGGTCGTGGAAGTAGCCGATCAGCACGCGCACGGGCTCGCTGCACTCGAAATCGATCACCTTGTCGGGCTCACCCCGGCGCAGGCCGATGCCCTGCAGGCCCTCCAGCTCGGGGGCGACGGCGGTGAAGACGGCGGGAGCGTCGGGAAAGACGGTGTTGCCGACCTGCACGGTGTAGGTGCTGAGACCGGGCGTGAGCAGCTTCCAGGCGGCGGGCGTCAGCGGGGCGTGGGTGCGGCCTTGGGCGGCGGCGGGGTTTTTCAGCGCGGCGACCTGGGCCTGGAATTCCGTCAGCTCCTTCTCGTAAACCGGCAGCAGCTGCGTCCAATGGTAATTGGCCCGCTTGCCGGCGATGCCGCCGGGGACGGGGATGCGGCGCTGGGCGGTCTGCATGGAGTTGGCGGCGCTGTAGGCGTCCTTGGTCAGCTCGGTGAGCCGGCGGAAATACACGAGGCTCTCCGCGAGGTTTTCCTCGGCGAGGACCATGTCGGCGAGGTCCTTGCTGTAGCCGTAGCGCAGCACGGCCAGGGCGGCCCGGGTCTTGGCGACGTAGTTCTGCGACATGGCGCGGATGGCGTGGACGTCGTTGCGCAGGCGGTTGAACTCCTCGCGGTTCCGCGTCACGAGCGGCGCGGCGCGGTCGATGGCGGCGGCGGCTTGGGCGGAAAAGGCGAGCACCTCGGCGTTGATCGAGACCGGCGTCTCGCCCTCGTGCGGGAGTTTCTTCCAGGCGCGCTCGGCGTATTCCTTGAGGCGTTCGCCCGGGGGCGACTGGGATTCCCAGAGCTCGGGGAACTCGCGGTATTTCTCGGGGCGGACCAGCTGGTCGAGGGTCATGCCGAGCGCCATGGTCTGGCGGTTGCCCTCGGTGATGCCGTAGCGGCGGAGGATGCGCGGGGCGCACTCGCCGGCGGCATTGTAGGCGTCGAGGATGAACGGCGCGGCGTCAGCGCCGTAGTGCGCGGCGAGGCGCCGCGTCCAGTGGGCGCGCTCGGCGATGGGGTCGCGGTCGGGGTTCCACGCGTAGCGGGCCCAGGCCTCGAACCAGATCCAGTCGCGTTCCCATTGCTTGAGGGGGGTCGGCGTGATGTCGGGCGAGACGGGCCAGTCCCAGTAGAAGAGCGGGTAGAGGTGCAGGCCGTGCGCGCCGAGGCGGTCGCGCATGGCGAGGACGGATTTCTGGATGAACTCGGTCGCGCCGTAGCGGAAGGGTTCGAGGTTGGCCAAAATGTGGACGTTGGCGAGGTGGGTGGAGCCGACCTGGCTCATCGTGAGGTGGAGCTGCTGGCGCACGCCGCGCGGCTCCCAGGTGGTGAGCGACTCGCCGTTGAACTTCGCCTCGGTGTAGAGGTTTTTGTAGCCCTTCAGCGCCTCGGGCATGACCTTGGTCGCGTCGGTGGCGTGGGTGCGGAGGACGATCGGCGGCTCCTTGGTCAGGCCGGCCGCGGCCATGCCGTCCTTCACGCCCGGGATGATGACGTCGGTCATCCAACGCGTCTGCGCGTTCTGTTCCTGGAGGGCCTCGCCGAGGCAGGGCATGAGGCCGACGTTGGGGAACTCGCGGACGAAGGCGGCGATGGATTTGCGCGTGTAGTCGGCGGCGAGGTCGTTCCACGCGTGGAGCTGGGAATCGAGGCCGTGCTTTTCGGCGAGCGGCTTGGAGATGAGGATGCTGTAGAACTGCTGCACGAGCCAGATGCCGCGGCGGTCGCACTCGGCGGTGAGCCAGCGGAACATCTCGACGTTCTTGGCAAAGACCTCGTCACTGACCTCGACGGCCTCGGGGTAGTCGGGGAGCCGCACGAGCGAGGCGAAAGGATGGCCGTTCCACAGGTAGAGCGTGTTCATCCGCAGGTCGGCGAGGTGGTCGAGGTATTCGGTCCAGTAAGCCTTGTCGTAGAAGAACGGGAACTCCTCAGGCGTGTAGGGATATTCGTAAACCTTCCGGCCGGGGAGGTAGTAGGTCTTTTGCATGCCGATGCAGGGGCCGCGGAGGACCATGACGGGGGCGTCGGAGATTTGCTGCGGTCCCTTGGGCCAGCCCGAGCGCAGGCGCTCGGCGAGCTCCAGGCAGCCGTAAAGGACGCCGGAGTCGTCGGCACCGGTGAGCGTGATCGTGCCGTCGGCGGCGGAAGCGAGGATGAAGCCTTCCTTCGGGGCGACGCCGGTTTCCTTGCGCACGATGATGTGCGGCGCCTGGGCGGGCAGCGCGCGCTGCAGGCGCTCGATGCCGTAGCGGATGCGCGGCGAGGCGTCGGCGGGGGCCTCGACGGCGGCGCGCGCGGGCCCCGTGGCAGCAAGCAGACCGGCGAACAACAGGCAGGAACGGAGCGAAGGGAATGGAATCATGGAAGAAGCGGAGCGACTTGGTTTAACCACGAAAGAACACTACTGGGCTCGAATCAGAAAATTCCCCCGAAGCGTCATCCTGAGCCGTGCGAAGGATCCAAGGGAAAGGACGTGCATCCGCCGACCGACTGGATCCTTCGCACGGCTCAGGATGACGGTGGCGGGAGTGAGGTGTCCTTCTTGTCTGTTGGTGTTCATACGTGTTTTCATGCCGACGGATTTCTGCCGGCACGCCGGAACGTGAGGCGTTCGATGTCGGCCGGCACATGGCCGCCGAACGCGCGGCTCCAGGCGTAGCCGACGCCGAAGACAACGAGATGGCCGAGAATGCCGATGAGGATCGGGTTGAGCGGGAAGTTGAAACCAAGGTCCACCATCGGCTGTTTGCCGGAGGTGAGCGTGCCCCAGGTCGTGAAGACGGCGCAGGCGACGAGGCCGGCATAGCAGCCTTGGCGCGTGGCGGTGCGCGTGAAGAAGCCGAGGAAGAACAGGCCGAGCATGCCGCCGGAGAGGATCGCGGCGACGGTGACCGCGCGCTCCATGATGGTCGCGGCCCCGCCCTTGGGGGCCATGACGAGGGCGACGCCGATGGCGAGGAGACCGAAGAGCGCCACGCCGAGGCGGCCGGAGCGCAGGCGCGCGCGGTCGGAGAGACCGGGCTTGAAGTGGCCGACGATGTCCGCCGTGAACGCCGTCGCGATGCTGTTGAGGTCGGGGCTGATCGACGACATCGAGGCGGCGAGAATGGCCGCGAGCATCAGGCCGATGATGCCGGTCGGCAGGTGGTTCACGATGAAGTGCGGCACGACCTCGTCGCTCACGGCGGGCGCCGGCGCGCCGCTGAGCGTGTAGTAGCCGTAGAGCAGGGAACCGATGACCATGAAGAGGGCCCAGACCGGCACGCAGAGCAGGCCGTTCCAGAGCGCGCCGCGGCTGGCGTCGGCGTCGGACTTGGCGATGAGGTAGCGCTGCACCATGTGCTGGTCGGCGATGTAGCGCCGCGCCCAGTTGGCGGTGTAGGCGAGCAGCAGCAGCCATTGGGGCGTGAGGCTGGCGTCGAAGAGCCCGGCCCAGGAGAAGTCGAAGTTGCCGAGGGAGAACTTGCCGGCGTCCCACGCCGCGCCGATGACCGCACCCGTCGGCCCGCACTCGGGGGCGAAGATCAGCCGCGCAACGATGAGAAAGGCCGCGGCCACGAAGATCAGGCCCTGCACGACGCTCGTCCAGACGACGGCCTCCATGCCGCCGATCATGGTATAGGCGACGGTGAACACGGCCATGCCGATGATGACCGACTGCAGATCCCAGCCGGTCATCACGCAGACCGGCACGGCGGTGGTGAGCATGGTCACGCCCACGTCGAAGAGCCGGTCGCCGATGAAACAGCCCGAGGCGTAGAGCCGTCCGCCGATGCCGAAGCGCGCACCGAGATATTCATACGCGCTCATGCCGACGACGTTGCGGTAAAACGGCACGATCACGCGGGCCACGAAGAGGAGCACGAGCGGCAGCGTGAAACTGCCGAGCAAAAGGATGAGGCCCTTCTGGTAGGCCGTGGCCGGGTGGCCGACGAGGGTGTTGCTGCTGATGAGCGCGGCCATCATCGCCATCGCCACCGCCCAGGCCGGCATGGAGCGTCCGGCGACGAAGTAATCCTCGGCCGTCTGGTTGCGCTTCGTGGCCTTGAGGGTCAGGGCCGCGATGCCGGCGAAGTAGAGGATCAGGACGGTGACGTCCAACCAGTGGAGATGGGGCATGGGGTGCGGAAGGGAGCAGGGAGCGGGGAGAAGGGGAGAAGGGGGAAGGAGAACGGAGGCTGGAGGCCGGAGGAGGGAAGAAAGCGGAAATCAGAAGTCAGAGGTCAGATGTCAGAGGTCGGAAATCAGATGGCGTATGGGGGCTGACTCTTTCTCTTGGTCGTTGGTTCAGCGGGGTGCAGGACTGGGGGAGAAAGAGAAAGATTAAGAGAAAGAGAAAGAAGGAGGGCGGCGCAGCGTGTCATCCTGAGCGGAGCGAAGGATCCAAGGTGAACGACTGAGTTGCGCCTCGCGCTTGGATCCTTCGCACGGCTCAGGATGACGGAACGGGGATGGCAGGGAAAGGGTTACTCCTTCTTCGCCGCGACGGGCTCGATGATGACGTCGTCGATGAGGAAGGTGGCGGCGGGGGCCTTCTGGTCGGCGCCGGGGAGGTCGCGGCCGCCGTAGCCGCGCTCGCGGTGCGGGCCGGTGCGGAACGACAGGCGCTCGATCGTGGCGACGGGATCGGTGAAGAAGGCCGGACGCGGGAGCGGGGACTGGCCGTTCACGAGCACGGCGCAGCGGTCGGCGTTGGGATCGGCGGGGATCTCCAGCTCGAAGGTGTGCCACTGGCCGGCGGTGTAGGCGCCGGCGTCGAGCCACTGCGCCTCATGGCAGGCCCAGAGCCGGCCGTCCTCGCCGAAGGCCAGGCGCACGGGCCGCAGGCCGGCGCCGTCGAGCAGGTCGATTTCCAGGCGGGCGTTGGTCTGCTGGGCGAAGACCTTGAACGAAACCTTCACGCCGTGGCTCGCGGGAAACACGCGGACGGCGCGGGCGTAGTCGTAGGGGTCTTCGTCGGTGAGTTTCAGCACGCGCTCGCCTTGTTCGGCGGCGACGCGCACCGGCGCCCACGCGGGCGAGTAAACATTCCAGCCGGTGGGCAGCGTGCCGGGGGTGGCGGAATTAAAATCGTCGTTCACGGGGCCGCTGGCGGTCGCGGTGGCCGGCACGGGCACACGGGCGACCCAGATGTCCTCCTTGTTCACGGAGTAGGTGAGCCAGAAGGCCTCCTTGGCGTCGGGCGGCGTGCCGTTGCCCTCGACGATGCCGCGCACGTATTGCGGGCCCATGTTCTTGAGGTAGCCGCCGAAGCGCTGGTCAGGCAGTTCGGCGTGGACGGTCCAGAGGTTGGAGAACTCGGCGCTGTCGGCGCTCGTCATGAGCGCGAGCGGGTAGCGGTTGCGGTTCGTCGGGTTGAGCACGAGGCCGTAACGGCCGTCAGCCGTGCGCTGCAGCCAGTATTTCGAGCCGTTGTTGGGCAGGTTCTCGGCGAAGGTCGTCGGCGTCCACGTCTCGCCCTTGTCCGCGGTGGTCGCGACGAGGCGGTTTTTCCAGATGCCGAGGGTGGAGCCGTCGGGGCGCGTGACGTAGGACAGGGCCTTGCCGCGGACGCGGTAGAAGCCGCTTTCGTCGAGCATCTCCTCCTCCCACCACTGCGCGGTCATCAGCTTGTTGGCGAGGAGCGCGTCGCAGGCGGCGACGAAACCCGGGTCCGGCGAGGCGGTGTAGAGCGGGTAGGGCAGCTTGAGCTCGGGAAAAGCGGTCTTGGCGTTGGGGCGAATGAAATAGATCGGGCCGAAACTGCCGTCGGCATGGATCTCGCGCACCGCGCGGCCGAGGCCGGTGCCGTCGTTGGGCGAGGGGTAGCGGCCGTAGAAACCGAGGACGAGGAGTCTTCCATCGGGAGCGACGTAGAAACCCATGCGCTGGTGCGCGATCGTCTGCTTGCCGTCGGGCAGGGTGAAGGCCGGAAACACCACGCGCGGCGCCTCCCACGTGAGGCCGTCGGCGGAGCGCGTCAGCGAGGTCGAGCAGGGCGGCTCGTGCTCGGCGTGCGGGCCGCTCAGATATTCCAGATAGAAATGGCCGCGCCAGTGGGCGAGCATCGGCGCGTGCAGGTAGGTGTCGGTCAGGCCGTCGGCGTGCGTGGGCGCGGTGCGGTTGGCGCGATAGACCTGGATGTTCTGCACCCCGACGACCGGCCGCAGCCCACCGTCCGCCGTCGGCGCCACGTCGAGCGAGCCGGTGAAGCGCACGGGCGGCTCGGCGGAGAGCGGAGCAAACGGAAGCAACATGGCGGCAACCAATCGCCACACCCCGGCGCGCCGCGCCACCCCTCTCCAGCGGGGACCCAAATCCTGGCAGCGCTGCCTTAGATCCCCTCTGGAGAGGGGTGCCCGAAAGGGCGGGGTGTGGGGCGAGTTCATGGCGGGGGGAACTGGTAACAGATGACGTTACACTCTGGCGGAGGGGTTGCGCGCCAGCGCGGCGGCGAGCTTGATGGCTTCCACGAGGCTGCGCGGGTCGCCGCGGCCGGTGCCGGCGTTGGCGAAGTCCGTGCCGTGCTCCACCGAGGTGCGGATGATGGGCAGGCCGAGGGTGACGTTTACGCCGCGCCAGATGCCGAGCATCTTGGCGGCGACGTGGCCCTGGTCGTGAAACATCGCGACCGTGCCGTCGAACTCGCCCTGGGAGGCGCGGAAGAAAATCGTGTCGCCCGGCCACGGGCCGCTCACGTCGAGCCCGAGCGCGCGGGCCTGCTCGATCGCGGGCTTGATGAATTTCTCCTCCTCGTCGCCGAACAGGCCGCCCTCGCCCGCGTGCGGGTTGAGGCCGGCGACGGCGAGCTTGGGCTGCGCGATGCCGAGGCGCTGCACGGCGGCATTCGTGAGCTGGAGCACCTTGACGATGCGCTCGGGGCGCACGCGGTCGATGGCCTGGCGGAGCGAGACGTGGGTGGAGACATGACTCACGCGGAGCTTGTCGGCCACGAGCATCATGGTCGCGCCGGGTGCCTTGCAGACCTCGGCGAGCAGGCCGGTGTGGCCGTCGAAGTGGTGGCCGGCGGCGTTGAGTGCAGCCTTGTTGATGGCGGAGGTGACGATGCCGCCGACGCGTCCGGCGAGCGCGAGCTCGGCGGCGGTCTTTACGTATTCGTAGGCCGCGTGGCCGCACCGCGGGTCGGCCTTGCCGAGTTGCAGGCGGGCGAGGTCCACGTTTTTCAGGTCGTGGACGGCAATCTCGCCGTCGGCGAACTGGGCTTCTTCGGGTGAGCTGAAGCCACGCACGCGGGCGGCCGAGCCGGTGTAGGCGCAGGCTTTCGCCAAGACGGCGGCGTCGCCGATGACAAGCGGGCGGCAGAGGGCGCGCACCTCGGGCAGCACGAGGGCCTTGGTGAGCAGCTCGGGGCCGGTGCCGGCGGGATCGCCGAGCGTGATCGCGAGGAGGGGGAGACCGGACATGGGATCAGTCGAAGAGGCCGGCGGGCAGGGCGCGGCGGAGGTTGGCGGGCCAGGCATAGCTACCCGGTTTGAGCGTGACGGCAAATGCGGGATCGCGCACCGGCCGGAGGGTGACCGCGCCCGGCCCCCAGACGCGGATGACCTCGAGGTCGGTCCAGCCCAGCACGGACAACACGGCCGCCGTGGTGGCGCCGCCTGCGATCAGCAGGTGGGTGAAGGCGTGTTGGGCGTGCAGCTTCCAGGCGAGGTCCGCAAAACCGCGGGCCAGGGCGGCCGGCGCGTCACGTCCGGCCAGCCGTGCATCGGGCGGAGCGACGGCGACGGCGCCGTGACGCTGCAGCGCGGCGGCGACGCGGGCGACGGTGGGGGCCTGTTGTCCGCGGAACCGGAGCAGCCGCGAGCCGTTCGTCGCCATGGCGGAGCCGTGCAGGAAAAGCGCGGGGCCAACGAGGCGCGACGCGCGGGCGCGGGCGTGGCGCGAGGGGCCCTGCGACCTGAGCCAGGCCCGGAAGAAATCGGCGCCGCCCGCGGGCAGCGTCACGGAGTCCAGCAGATCCGTCCAATGGCGGACATCGGCGGGCGAGGTGGTGTCGCCGACCGCGACGCCGTGGTCCGGCAGGCGGCTGGTGGACGGCGGCAGGCTGACGACGGGGGTGCGGGGCGCGCGACCGAGCAACACGCGGACATCGGCGCTCGTGCGCGGGTGGTGAGGGTCGCGGGCGAAGGCGGTTTCGTGCAGCGGCACGCCCTGCACGGCGTAGCGGCCGTCGCGGATGGTGCGGCCGAGCGAGGGGTTCGCGGGCAACAGCAGCGTGCGGTGCCGGCCGAGCGCGCGGGCGGTGGCGGTGGCGTGGACCAGCACGGAGCCGCGGAGGACGGAGTCCACCTTGAGGAAGAAACCCCGGTGCGGCGTATGCGCGAGGCACTTGGCCCAGGCGCCGACCTTGCGGGCGGCGGCGGCGGGCGCGAGGAGGCGCGAATCGGTGTCGAAGACGAGCACGTCGGCCGCGATGGGCACGGTCGGCAGGTGGGTGAGCACGACCGCGCGCAGGCCCGCTTCGTGGGCGATGGCCGCGATCTCGGCCGCGCCGGTCAGGTCATCCGCGAGAACGATGTGGGGTCGGTGGGGCATGGACAGAGTCTGATTAGGCAAGAAGGCAGTTTCCCACCGATGAAGACCCAAGTCTCGCTGCTGTCATCCTGAGCCGCGCGAAGGATCCAAGACCGGGGCGAGAGCAGGTCCTTTCCCGTGGATCCTTCGCACGGCTCAGGATGACGGAAGGGTAAGGTGACTGGTTCATCGGGACAGAGGAGACAGGTTGAGTTTAGCCCAACCGCACGAGTTCGGCGCGGACGGCTTCCTGGTCGGCGGCGCTCAGCGGGAGGAGGGGTGGCACCATGGCGGGACCGCAAAGTCCGCGCAGGCCGAGGCCGGCCTTGAGGGCGGCGAGCGACTGGCCGAGGGTGCGGTTGCGCTGGAAGACGGCGCCGATGGCGTCGAGCTGCGTCTGGAGCTGCTCGGCCTTGGCCCAGTCGCCGGCGCGGGCGGCTTGGTAGAGCGCGGACCAGCGTTCCGGGTAGAGGTTGCCGCCGCTGGGCACGAGGCCGTCGAAGCCGAGGCGCAGGGCCGGGATCGAGTGCGCGGCGATGCCCATGAAGAGCGAGAAGTCCGGACGTCCGCCGAAGCGTTTCGCGACTTCCTCGCGCCGGCCGGCGGTGCCCTCGGAGTCCTTGAGGCCGGTGACGTTCGACCGACGGGCGAGCGTCTCGATCACGTCCAGCGGGAGCGACATGCCGGTCGTCGCGGGCATGTTGTAGATCATCAGCGGGCCGCGGATGCCGTCGGCGAGGCGCTCGAAGTAGGCAAGCATCTCGGCGGCCTCGAGCTTGTAGTAGTTGGGCAGAATCCCGACGACGGCGTCCACGCCGGCCTTCAGGTAGGCATTGCCCGACTCAAGGGAGAAGCTGACGCAGTTCGACGCCGGGCAGGCGAAGACGGGGGTGCGCTTGGCCGCGACGCGCACGGCGATCTCGACGTAGCGCAGGCGCAGGGCGGCGGGCAGGGAGGCAACCTCGCCGGTGGTGCCGAGCACGAGCATGCCGCAGCCGTTGCTCGCGAGGTGGTCCACGAGGCGTTCGGCGGCGGCCTCGTCGAGGGAACCGTCGGGTTGGACGGGCGTGACCAGGGGGACGATCACGCCATGATGGCGGGGAAAGGAAGTCATGTCAGAAAGCGGCTTCGTAGATACGCAGGGCGTCGGCGCGGGTGACCTCGCGCGGGTTGTTCTTCAGGAGGCGGGTGACCTGAATGCCGGCGTCGGCCATGCGCGGCAGCGCGTCGCGCGGGATGCCGTGGGCGGAGAGGCGGGCGTCGATCCCGCAGGCGGCCACGAGCTGCTGGAGCCGGTCGGGCAGGTCCGCGGTTGTCGCGCAACCGAGGGCATCGGCCAGCGCCGCGTGGCGTGCGGGCAGCGCGGGCAGGTTGAAGCGAACGACGTGCGGCAGCAGCAGCGCGATGGACAGGCCGTGGGCCAGGTGAAACTCGCCGCCGAGCGGGTAGGCGAGGGCGTGGACGCCGGCGGTGTTGACCGGGCCGAGGCCGAGGCCGCCGTAGAGGCTGCCGAGGGCGACGGCGGTGCGCGCCGCAAGATCGGAGCCGTCGGCCACGCTGCGCGCGAGATGCGCGCCGATGAGCCGCACGCCCTCGAGCGAGTGCAGATCCACGGCCGGGTGGGCGGCGCGGTTGGCATAGGTCTCGAGGCAGTGCGTGAGCGCGTCGAGGCCGGTGGTGGCGGTGAGGGCCGGCGGGAGCGAAAGCATCAGCGACGGATCCACGATGGCGACATCGGGCACGAGGGCCGGGCTGATCACGGCCTTCTTCGCGACGGCGGCCTCGTCGAAGAGCAGGGCATTGGGCGAGACCTCGCTGCCGGTGCCGGCGGTGGTCGGCACGCAGGCCAGGGCGGTGCGGCGGCCGGCGAGCACGTTGACGCCGTAGAAAGCGGAGGCCGGTTCCGCGCGGTCGTGCAGCGCGGCGACGAGCTTGGCCACGTCGAGCACGCTGCCGCCGCCGACGGCGAGCACGAGGTCGGGGGCAAAGGCTTTCGCCGCGGCCCGCAATTGCTCGCAGCAGGCGAGTGTCGGCTCGGGCGGCACGCCGGTGACCGTCTCGATCGCGGCCCCGGCCGCGCGCAACGGCGATGCGAGCGCATCGGCGGGGGTCCGCACGGAAGGCGAAGTGATGACGAAGACGCGGCGATGGCCCGCGCGGGCGAGCGCGGCGCACGCCTCCACGGCGCAGCCCGCGCCGAAGTGAATGCGCGGCGGCTGCAGCAGCGTGATGGCAGTCGGAACAATCATGCGGGGTGGGGTGGAGTAGCCAGAATCCCCGCATCCGGCTTTGGCAACCGCAGAAAGTTTTCGCGCGTCGCGCGTGAAAAAAGTTTCCGCGGCACCCGCCTCGCGGGCCGACGGGCGCGGCCGCAACGGGATTGGGAGGCGCGGGCGTGTTAATCGCTGACAGCGTGCGAGTCAGCGAAGCGGCCCGCTCCGCTCCGGCGGACGCGGACGCGGGCGAGACCAAGGCCGCGGGCGCGGAGGGTTATGATACCGGAGATAATTTTCTTCATCGTGGCAGAAATGAAAGGAGTGGTTAGATAGGCTGTTGCGTTAAAACCCTGGCGCTCCACGCCGCTACCCTCCCCGTGATGTTTCTGCCCCGCCTGAGCCTGCTGTCCTGCGCCCTGCTGTTTCTGTCCGGCTGTGCGACCGCCGCGGACCAGACCCCGCTCGTGTCCGCCGCGGCCTTCGCGCCGCACATCGCGAAGTTCAACACGATGGAACCGGAGACGGTGGTGAACGCCGTGCCCAATGCCGAGGCGCAGGCCTGGCTCGAGGCGAACGTGCCGCGCTTCGCGTGCCCCGACGCGCAGCTGGAGGAGACTTACTGGTTCCGCTGGTGGGCGCTGCGCAAGCACCTGCGGCGTGACGCGGGCACCGGCCGCTGGGTGTTCACCGAGTTCATCACGCGCGAGCGGCCCGTGAGCAGCGCGCTTGGCCACCACCTGATGGAGGGCCGCTGGCTGCGGAACCAGGCCTGGCACGACGACTACGTGCGGTTCTGGCTGCGCGGGAAGGACGGCCAGCCCGAGGAACGGTTTCACCGCTACTCGCAATGGCTGCACCACGCGCTGTGGTCGCGCTGGCTCGTGACGCAGGACACGGCCACGCTCACCGGGCTCCTCGACGAACTCGTCGCGGACTACCGCCGCTGGGAGACGGAGCGCATGCGCCCCGACGGTCTCTTCTGGCAGGCCGACGTGTGGGACGCGATGGAGGAGTCCATCAGCGGCGGCCGGAAGGTGAAGAACGTGCGCCCCACGATCAGTGTTTACATGTTCGGCAACGCCACCGCGCTCGCCGAGATCGCGCGCCGCGCCGGCCGCACGGAACTGGCCGAGGAATTTGCCGCCAAGGCCGCGCACCTGCGTTCGCTCGCGCAAAAGACGCTTTGGAATCCGGAGCTGCAGTTTTTCGGTTCGGTCACCGAGGAGCTCCAGCCCATCGCCGTTCGCGAGGCCATCGGGTTCATCCCGTGGTATTTTCACCTACCGGAGACGGGCCGAGGCTACGAGGTTGCCTGGAAGCAGCTCACCGACGAAAAGGGGTTCAAGGCGCCGTGGGGCCTCACGACGGCGGAGCGGCGGCACCCGAAGTTCCGCACGCACGGCACCGGCACCTGCGAATGGGACGGAGCGGTCTGGCCCTTCGCCACGTCGCAGACGCTCACCGCGCTCGGCAACGTGCTGCGCGATTACCCGCAGAACGCGGTGACCAACCGCGACTGGTTCGACGCCTTTGTCACCTACACCCGCAGCCACGTCTATGACGGCCTGCCCTACCTCGGGGAATACCAGGACGAGTCCACCGGTGCCTGGCTGAAGGGCCGCGACCCGCGCAGCTTCTATTACAACCACTCCACCTACGCCGACCTGCTCATCACGGGCCTCGCCGGCCTGCGTCCGCGCGCCGACAACGTCATCGAGGTCGCCCCGCTGCTGCCGGAAGGGACATGGGACTGGTTCTGCCTCGAGAACGTGCGCTACCACGGCCGCGACGTGACAATCCTTTGGGACAAGGACGGCCAGCGCTTCGGCCGCGGCGCGGGGTTGCAGGTGATTGTGGATGGCCAGGTCGTGGCCAAGGCTGCCAAGCTCCAGCGCGTCACCGGCAAACTGCCATGAGGCACACTTTCCAGAGATCCTCACCGACTGTCATTCTGAGCGCAGCGAAGAATCCAGCGGAACGTGCCCTACTCCCATCCAGGGGCGTCAATCGAACTGGATCCTTCGCTGCGCTCAGGATGACAGGTATCTTGAGTTTGGCCGGTTGGGTGGGGGCCATGGCCTTGGCCAAGGAATTTCCCTCGCCGGTGGCGCCGGGCAAGGACGGCAAGCTCGTCTATGAAACTCTCGCGCGTGGTGACCGCGTGCCGGATTATTCGCATGCCGGCTACCGCGGCGGCGGCGTGCCGCTGCCGATGTTGCCCGCCAGGATTTTGGTGGCTCCGGCCGAGGGTGAAGACGGCGCGCGCATTCAGGCGGCTCTCGACCATGTTTCCGCGCTGGCGCCTGACGCTTCAGGACAGCGCGGCGCGGTGCAACTGGAGGCCGGTCGTTATGAAATTGCCGGTCAGCTGAAAATCACCGCCAGCGGCGTCGTGCTGCGCGGCGCAGGTTCCGGCCCCGACGGCACGGTCCTGGTCGCGACCGGCACCGACCGCCGCCCCTTGATCGAGGTGGCCGGGCGCTACGAGCGCAAGGACCTCGCCTCCGCGCGCGCCGTGGCGGACGACTATGTGCCGGTCGGCGCGACGCAGCTCCGCGTGGCTGACGCCACCGGGCTGGCCGTGGGGCAGAGCGTGACGATCGAGCGGCCGAGTCCGGCCGAATGGCTCGCGCAGCTCGGGATGGATGTCGCCCCGGCCCGGCAGCCCTATCTGTGGAAACCCGGCACGGTGAACATCCGCTGGGACCGGGTGATCACGGCGATCAAGGGCGACAAGATCACGCTCGATACCCCGCTCACCACCTCGCTCGACGCGAAGCTCGGCGGCGGCAAAGTCACGCCTTACGCCGAGACGGGTTACCTGAGCGACGTCGGGGTGGAGAACCTGCGTTGCGAAGCCGACTACGACCGCGCCAACCCACTCGACGAGCAGCACGCGTGGAACGCGATTGACCTGCACGCCGTGCGCGACGGCTGGGTGGCGGATGTGACGGCCGTTCATTTTGCCGGCTCGGCCGTGCAGGTCGGCGCGCGCGTGGCCCGCGTGACGGTGCAGGACAGTGCCTCGCTCGCGCCGGTTTCGGAGAATGCCGGTTACCGGCGCATGGCCTTCCACGCGCGCGGGCAGCAGGTCCTCTTCCTGCGCTGCCGGAGCGAGCAGGGGCGGAACGATTTCACGACCGGTTACCAAACGGCCGGTCCGGTGGTGTTCCTCGACTGCATCGCGACCGGCATGAGCAGCTTCAGCGGCTCGATCGGTGCGTGGAGTTCCGGCCTGCTCTTCGACGGCGTGAAGCTCGACGGCGGCGTGTTGCGGCAGGACAATCTGGAGACCTTCAACCAGGGCGTGGGTTGGGCGGCGGCGAATTCCATGATCTGGCAGACCGAGGCCAGCGTCATCATCAGCCGCCAGCCCCCTGGCGCGCACAACTGGGTGGTGGCGGTCTGGGCGCAATACGTGGGCGACGGACGCTGGAGCGGCACCAACGAATTCGCCAATCCCGCGTCGCTTTACCGCGCGCAGCTCGCCGAGCGCTCCGGCCCGGCCGCGCTGGTCACGTTGGAAAAGAGAATCTATCCGGCCGCCGCCGCGAATTTGGAAAGGTGGAACCCGCGCGGAGCGCGGGTTGGCTCCGAAAGCGTCGCAACTTCCGGCAAGCCGCTCGCCCTCGTGAACGGCGTGCTCACCGTCGGCGGGGAGCGCCTCTCCGGCAAGGAGCAGGCCCTGGCCTGGTGGCTGGGCCGGCTCGAACCGGCGCGCGCCTCCGAACCCGGCCCCGCGATCACGCGCTGGGCGCCCGGCCGCACCGGCACGGGGCTGACCGATGAGATTCCCGCCGTCGTGGCGCGCATGAAGCGCGAGGGCGCCGCGGTGCTCCGTCACCACTACGGACTCTGGTATGACCGCCGCCGCATCGACCACCAGATGATCCGCCGGCCGGATGCCGACGTGTGGCCGCCGTTCTTCGAGCAGCCCTTCGCGCGGAGCGGGCAGGGGAAGGCGTGGGACGGACTCAGCCGCTATGACCTGACGAAATACAACCCGTGGTATTTCGGCCGGCTGAAGGCCTTCGCCGCCGAGGCACGCCGCGAGGGTGTCGTGCTGATCAACGAAATGTACTTCCAGCACAACATCATCGAGTCGGGCGCGCACTGGGTGGATTCGCCGTGGCGCCCGGTGAACAACGTCAACGGCACGCCGTTTCCCGAACCGCCGCCGTTCACCGGCGACACGATCAAGATGGCCGATGCGTTCTACGACCTCGCCGAACCGGCCTACCGCGCGCTGCACCGCGCCTACATCCGGCAGTGCCTCGCGAGCCTGGCCGACGAGCCGAACGTCATCCACACGCTCAGCGCCGAAAACACCGGCCCGCTCCATTTCATGCAGTTCTGGCTCGAGGTCGTCGCCGAGTGGGAGCGCGAGACCGGCCAGCAGCCGCTCATCGCCCTCAGCGCGACCAAGGACGTGCAGGACGCCATCCTCGCCGATCCGGTGCGCGGCGCGGTGGTGGACGTGATCGACCTGACCTACTGGTTCCGCACCGACAAGGGCGAGGAGTTCGCCCCCGCCGGCGGAATGTCGCTCGCGCCGCGCCAGCACCTGCGCCAATGGAAGGGCGGACGCCCGAGCGCCGCCTCGATCCGCGCGATGGCGCAGGAATACCGCGCGAAGTTCCCCGGCAAGGCCGTGATCACCGGCCTGGACCAGGCGGGGGACGTGCAGCCGTGAGCGCCCCTTTCGATCAAATGGTCATGACCCTGCCTGTCATTCTGAGCGCAGCGAAGAATCCAAGAGCATGCACGCTAGCGAACGTGCCGCTGGATTCTTCGCTCCGCTCAGAATGACAGGTGACGTGGCTCTTGTATCAACTTCTGCATCTGCCATCCACCAGCCCTCTTTCCCCATGAAACTCCTCCGTCTCCTCTCCCTCCTGAGTCTGGGCGCCGCCCTGCTCAACGCCGCGCCCGTCACTGTTGAAAAATGGGGCATCTTCGAGCTCGAGCTCAAGGGCCCGAGCGAGGGCAACCCGTTCACCGAAGTGCGCTTCGGCGCGGTGTTCACCAACGGTGCGACCACCGTCGAAGTGCCCGGCTTCTACGACGGCGACGGCAGCTACAAGGTCCGCTTCATGCCGTCCGCCACCGGCGAGTGGAAATACGAGACGAAGGCCAACCGCTGGCCGCTGACCGGCAAGCTCGGCAGCTTTGTCGTGACGCCGCCGGCCAAGGGCAACCACGGCCCCGTGCGCGTGGCCCACACCTTCCACTTTGCCTATGCCGACGGCACGCCGTTCAAGCAGATCGGCACCACGATCTACAACTGGACCGACACGCCCGAGGCGGTGCAGGAGGAGACGCTGAAGACGCTTGCGAGCGCGCCCTTCAACAAGATCCGCATGCTGCTCACGCCGCAGCCCACGCCCTACCAGAATTCATTCGCCCCGCCGCGCTGGCCCTTCGTCGGCACGCCGCCGACCAGCTGGGACTTCACCCGCTTCAACCCCGAGTATTTCCGCCACCTGGAGAAACGCATCGGCCAGCTGCGCGACCTCGGCATCGAGGCCGACGTGATTTTGTTCAACCCCTACGGCAAATTCGGCTTTGAGAGCATGGACGCCGCTTCCGACGAGCGCTATGTGCGCTATGTCATCGCCCGGCTCGGCGCCTACCGGAACATCTGGTGGTCGCTGGCCAACGAATACGACTTCCAGCGGGTGAAGACCGAACCCGAATGGACGCGGATCGGCGAGCTGGTCCAGGCCGTCGATCCCTACAACCACCTCCGCTCGATCCACAACGGCTCGCTGCTCTACGACAACAACCAGCCCTGGGTCACGCACGCCTCGATCCAGAACGGCGCCGCCGTCGAGGAGCCCGGCCGCGCCGAGATGTATCGCGGCGTCTGGCGCCGGCCGGTCGTCTATGACGAGGTCAAATACGAGGGCAGCAGCCCCTATCGTTGGGGCGATCTCAGCGGCGAGGAGATGGTGCACCGCTTCTGGTGCGGCACCGTCGCCGGCACCTACGTCGGCCACGGCGACTACTTCCTCGTCAACGAGGACACTTGGACGTCCTTCGGCGGCACGCTGAGGGGCCAGAGCGCGCCCCGCCTCGCCTTCCTGCGCAAAATTCTCGAGGACGGTCCCGCGCAGGGGATTGATCCGATCGACAAGTGGCAGGACCCGAACACCGGCGGCGTGCACGGGACCTACTACCTGACCTATTTCGGCCGCGCGCAGCCGACCGAATGGACCTTCAAGCTCTACAAGAACGGCGTCGAGGACGGCCAGCGCTACGTCGTGGACGTCATCGACACCTGGGCCATGACCGTGACGCCCGTCGAGGGCGAGTTCGTGACCAAGAAGCTCAACAACTACCACTTCGGCGACGCTGCCGGCCGGAAGGTGAAGCTTCCCGGCAAGCCCGGCATGGCCGTGCGCGTGCGCCGCATCGGCGCCGACGGCCAGCCCGTGAAACTCGAACTGCAGCGGGAGGGGACATGAGCCAAACCAACCCCACAGCTTCGATCCGTCATCCTGAGCCCCGCGAAGGATCCAAGGGGATTCGCGGGAAAGACCGGGCAGGTGCGGGTTTACTTGGATTCTTCGCTGCGCTCAGAATGACGGTTTGGGGAGTTGTTTTTTTAATCCTTGGCGCTTCATCACCTCTTCGTGCCGCCGAGCCGGCCAAGCCCGCCCTTCCCGAAACCTGCTACCTCTTCGCCTACTTCCTGCACAAGGAGGAGGCCGATGGTTTCCGCCTCGCGTGGAGCGCCGACGGCCGCGAGTTCAAGATGCTCAATGACGGCAAGAGCTACCTCAAGCCCACGGCCGGCGAGAACAAGCTGATGCGCGACCCGCACCTGCTGCGCGGACCCGACGGCACGTTCCACCTCGTGTGGACGACGGGCTGGACGGGCAAGACGATCGGCTACGCCTCGTCACAGGACCTCCTCACGTGGTCGGAGCAGAAAACCCTGCCCGTCATGGCCCACGAACCCGAGGCGCAGAACTGCTGGGCCCCCGAGATCACCTGGAACCCGGCGAAGCAGCACTTCCTCGTCCACTGGTCCACGACCATCCTCGGCAAGTTTCCCGAGACGGAGATGTCCAACCGCCGCCGCGAGCGGAACCACCGCATCTACGCGACGACGACGAAGGACTTTGTGACCTTCACGCCCACGAAGCTCCTCTACGACGCCGGTTACAACGTGATCGATGCGAACATCATTCCCGCCGAGGACGGCACCGGCGACTGGCTGATGTTCGTGAAGGACGAGACCTTCGCCCCCGTCACGCAGAAGAACATCCGCCTCGTGCGCGGTCGCACGCCCGAGGGCCCGTGGGACCCCGTGTCGCCGCCGCTGACCGGCAACTACTGGGCCGAGGGCCCGGCCGCCATCAAGGTCGGCGACGAATACCGCGTGTATTTCGACAAGCACATGCTCGATTTCATCGGTCTCGTCCGCTCGCGCGATCTGAAGACCTGGGAGGATGTCAGCGACCGGGTAACCTTCCCGCCGCAGGCGCGTCACGGCTGCATCCTCGCCGTGCCCCGCGCGGTGGTGGAGCGGTTGCTCAAGCCGTGAACCGACCAGGCTCTGCGCCCGTCTTTGTAGGGTCGGCGCTTGCGCCGGCCTCACCGCCGAGGTCGCCGCAAGCAGCGACCCTACATTCCAGTTCCTGAAGACCGGTCCTACCCCAAACCCCATGAAATTCCGCCTGATTGTTCTCCTCTTCGCCCTCGGTCTCCTCCGCGCCTTCGCCGCGCCCCCGGCGGTCTATAACGCGGTCGAGCACGGCATCGTGCCCGACGGCACGACCAAGAACACTGCGGCCATCGCGGCTGTGATCGCGAAGATCAAGGCGGCCGGCGGCGGCACGCTGTATTTTCCGCCCGGGCGATACCTCACCGGTTCCGTCCACCTCGAGAGCAACCTCACGCTGCACCTCGAGGCCGGCGCCACGCTGCTCTACAGCGGCGACCCCGCCGATTCCCCGCTCGTGGAGTCGCGCTGGGAGGGCACGACGGCCTGGACCTACGGCCCGCTGATCTACGCCAACCGCAAGGAGAACATCACCATCACCGGCCGCGGCACCATCGACGGCCAGGGCCAGCACTGGTGGTGGCGCGCGGCCGACAAGACCCCGCGCCGCGACCTCGCCGAGGCGGCGCGCCCCGTCTGGGTCGCATTGCGCGACCGCATCCAGGCCGGCGACGGCGCCAAGGTCACGCGCGAGGACTTCGTCGTGGCGGCCAACTTCATCCGCCCCTCGCTGGTCGTGCCCTACGAGTGCAAAAACATCCTCATCGAGGGCGTCACGATCACCAACTCCCCGATGTGGCTCCTGCACACGATCTACTCGGAGAACATCACCGTGCGCGGCGTTTCGTTCGTCTCGCGCGGGCCGAATGGCGACGGCTACGACATCGACTCCTGCCGCAACGTCCGCATCTCCGACTGCTTCTTCGACACGGGCGACGACTGCATCGTGATCAAGTCCGGCCGCGACGCCGACGGCCGGCGCGTCGGCCGACCGACCGAGCTGGTGACCATCACCAACTGCGTGATGTATCGCGGCCATGGCGCCGTGGTGATCGGCAGCGAGATGTCCGGCGGCATCCGCGACATCACCGCCAGCAACATCGTCACCCGCGGCACCGACCGCGGCATCCGGCTCAAGACCCAGCGCGGCCGCGGCGCGGTCGTGGAGAACCTCCGCTTCGACAACTGGGTGATCATCGACGCGCCCAAGGAGGCCATCCACATCACGAGCAACTACTCCAAGATGGCCGAGGAGCCGAAGTCCGAGCGCACGCCGACCTTCCGCAACATCTCCATCAGCAACGTGACCGTGGTGAACGCCGCCACCGTCGTCGGCATCGCCGGCCTGTCCGAGCAGGCGGTCGAACAAGTCCGCATCTCCGACCTCAAGGGCACGGGCAAGGCCGGTTTCGTGGCCGATGCCGCCGACGACCTCGAACTGCACGACATCCGCATCGATGCGCAGGCGGGATCGCCCTTCGTGTTCACCAACTCCCGCCGCCTTCACTTCGACAACCTCGCCACCACCACGCCGCCGGTCGGTGGCGCACCGGTGGTCAGTCTCGTGGACACCGCCGACGTCGTGCTGACCGGCGGACGGCTGCCCGCGGGCGGCAAGGTCTATCTCCGGGTGGACGGCGCCAAGACCGGCGCCGTTTCCGCCAGCGTGACCGGCGGGCATCCCGCGGACGGCACGACGGGCGTGGCGGTCGGGAAGGAAGTCCCGTTCGGCGTGGTGCAGCAGCCCTGAAACTTTTCGTGCCGCACTCGCTGTCCATCCCTGATCTCGCCGTCCTGCTGGCCTACCTGGTCGGCGTGACCGGCTTCGGCTGCTGGTTCTACCGCCGGAACCGCGAGAGCGAGCGCTTCATGTCGGCGGGCCGGTCGCTACCCGGGTGGGCGGTGGGTCTGTCCATCTTCGGCTCCTACGTGAGCAGCATCAGCTTCCTCGCGAACCCCGGGAAATCCTACGCCGACAACTGGAACGCCTTCGTCTTTGCCCTGACGCTGCCCGTGGCCGCGTTCATCGCGGTGAAGTGGTTCGTGCCCTTCTACCGCCGTTCGGGCGACCTGTCGGCCTACCATCATCTGGAAAAACGCTTCGGTTCCTGGGCCTGCACCTATGCGGTGCTCTGCTACATTCTCACGCAGGTCGCGCGACTCGGCACGATCCTTTACCTGCTCGCGCTGGCGCTGGTGCCGCTGACGGGCTGGGACATCCGGCTGATAATCCTCGTGGCCGGTGGCGTCGTCATCATCTACCCGCTGGTCGGTGGCACCGAGGCGGTGGTGTGGACGGGCGTGGTGCAGGCCGTCGTGCTGGTGGGCGGGGCGCTGGCGGCCGTGGCGGTCATTCTGTTCCAGATGCCCGGGGGCGCGGCGGAGGTGTTCGCGGTCGCAGCGGCGCAGGACAAGTTCAGCCTCGGCAGCCTCGACGGCAGCCTGGCGCGCTCCACGTTCTGGGTCGTGCTGATCTACGGGTTGGTCATCAACCTGCAGAACTTCGGCATCGATCAGAGCTACGTGCAGCGCTACGTGACGGCGAAGTCCGACCAGGCCGCCGCGCGCAGCGTGTGGCTCGGCGCGCTGCTTTACCTGCCGGTGGGCGCAGCCTTCTTCTTCATCGGCACGGGGCTGTTCGCTTTTTACTCCGTGCAGCCGGAGCTGTTGCCCGCCGGCCTGAAGCCCGACGCCGTGTTCCCCCACTTCATCAGCACGCAGCTGCCAGCCGGGCTCGCCGGGTTGGTGATCGCCGGCCTGTGTGCCGCGGCGATGGACTCGAACCTCAACTGCATGTCCACGCTCTTCCTCAACGACCTTTACCGGCGCTACCTGCGCCCGCAGGCCGGGGAGAAGGAGGCCATGCGCGTGCTCTACGCCTCGACCCTCGGCTTCGGTGTGATCTGCGTGGGCGCCGCGCTCGCCATGATCTCGATCAAGAGCGCGCTCGACGTCTGGTGGGAGCTCGCCGGCATCTTTGGCGGCGGCATGCTCGGGCTGTTCCTCCTCGGGCGCTTTCTGCCGCGGGCCGACGGCCGGGCCGGGCTCGCAGGCGTGGCGGCGGGTATCGTCGTGATTTTGTGGCTCACGCTGTCGCCCAAGCTCGCCTGGTGGCCCGAGGCGCTGCGCAGTCCCTTTCACGGATTGCTCGTCATTGTGTTCGGCACGCTTACCATCCTCGCGACCGGTGGTCTCGCCGCGCTGCTGGCACCGGCGCGTCCGCCGTCGTCCGAGCCCCGCCCTGTTTCCGCCTTATGAAAATGCTCCTGCTCCTCCTCGCCGCCGCGCTGACCGCTTCGGCCGCCTCGCACCCGGCCGTCGTCAGTGCCGGTTTCATCAACGACAACCCACCTTACCCGGAGTCGCACGCCTCGAGCATCGTGGAGCTGGCGCCCGGCCGGCTCGCGGCCACGTGGTTCGGCGGCACGAAGGAGCGCAATCCCGACGTCGTCATCTGGTTTGCCCGGCACGAGGGCGGCCAGTGGCAGCCCGCCGTCGAGGTGGCCAATGGCGTGCAGCCAGCCCTTCGACAGGCTCAGGGCAGCAAGGCTGAGGCTACGCGTCAGCCTTGCTGGAATCCCGTGCTTTTCGCGCCGAAGGGCGCACCGCTGCATCTCTTCTACAAGGTCGGCCCGAACCCGCGCGAATGGTGGGGCGAGGTCATCACCTCCACCGACGGCGGCAAAACCTGGAGCAAGCCGCGCCGCCTGCCCGACGGCTTTCTCGGCCCGATCAAGAACAAGCCCGTCGTGCTCGCCGACGGCTCGTGGCTCTCGCCCAGCAGCACCGAGGGCAACAAGGACGGCTGGCTCGTCCACTTCGAGCGCTCGCGCGACCAGGGTGCGACCTGGGAAATGATCGGCCCCGTGAAGAAGGGCCCCTCGCTCGACAACATCCAGCCGAGCATCCTGTTTCACCAGGACGGCAAGCTGCAGGTGCTGACGCGCACCAAGCAGGGTGTGGTCGGCCAGACCTGGTCCGAGGACGGCGGGCAGACCTGGAGCCCGTTCACCGCCACCGAGCTGCCGAATCCCGCCTCCGGCACCGATGCCGTCACGCTCGCCGACGGGCGCCAGCTGATCGTCTATAATCCCACCGGCCACCGGCCGCACGAGGCGAAGGGCAACCGTTACCCGATCGCCGTGGCCGTTTCCGCCGACGGCCTGAGCTGGAACAAAGTCGTGACGCTCGACACCGAGCCGTGCCAGAGTGGCTACTCCTATCCCGCCGTGATCCAGACGACCGACGGCCTCGTGCACATCACCTACACCTTCAACCGCGAGAAGATCAAACACGTCGTCCTCGACCCGAAGAAGCTGTGAAGATGAGCGAACACCACACCCCGCCCTGCGGGCACCCCTCTCAAGAGGGGATCATGGAAGCGGCGCGTTGGATCCCCTCCAGGAAGAGGGGTGGCGCGAAGCGACGGGGTGTGTGGGCGGTTTGCGCGGCGCTCCTGCTCACCGCGCCGCTCAGCGCCGCCTACGAGGTGGCTGCGCTCAAATGCGAGCTCGCCGTCAACCCGCTCGGTGTGGATGCCGCGCAGCCGCGGTTGTCATGGCAGATTGCGTCGGACGAGAACGGCCAGCGGCAGAGGGCGTGGCAGGTGCTCGTGGCAAGCTCGGCCGAAGCGCTCGCGTCCGACCAGGGCGATCTCTGGGACAGCGGCAAGGTCGAGGGCGACCGCACAACCTTTGTGAGCTACGCAGGCAAGGCGCTCGTTTCCTCGCAGCAGGTGCATTGGAAGGTCCGCAGCTGGGATCGCGCCGACCAACCCTCCGCCTGGAGCGCCCCGGCGATGTGGACGATGGGGCTGGTCGGGGCCATGCCCCGGACCACAGACGACGGACCACAGACGACGGACCAAGTCGCGACGGTCTGGGGGGCGAAGTGGATCACGGCGGCGGGCGAGGCCCGCTTGGAAAACACGCTGCTGCGTCGTGAGTTCGTGGTGAAGCCCGGTCTGCGCCGTGCGCTGGCGCACGTGACGGGACTCGGCCACTACGAGCTGTTCCTCAATGGCGCCAAGGCCGGCCGCGACGTGCTTTCGCCCGGCTGGACGGATTATCGGGACACGATCCTCTACGACACGAAGGACGTGACCGAATTCCTTTACGAGGGCCCAAACGCCGTCGGGCTCGCGCTGGGCAACGGCATGCTGCACGTCGTGCGGCCGGAGGGGCGCTTCGCCAAATTCGTCGGTTCGATGGGCCCGCAGCGCGCCATCCTGCACCTGCGGCTCGAGTATGCCGACGGCACCGTCGAGACGCTCGTGACCGACGAGGGCTGGAAGACGCACGCCGGCCCGATCACTTTCTCCAGTATCTTCGGCGGCGAGGATTTCGACGCGCGCCTTGTGCCGCCCGGATGGAAGCGCTCCGGCTTCGACGACAGCGCCTGGCCGGCGGCGGTGGAGTTCACCGGGGAGCAGGGTGTGCTGCGCGGACTGAGCTTCGCGGCCGAACCGGTGGCGCCGATCGAGACGCGGGTCGTCAAGGCCTCGCGTCGCCCGGCGCCCGGAGTCGTGCTCTATGATTTCGGCCAGAACGCCTCCTTCATGCCACGCCTGCGGGTCAGCGGTCCGGCCGGCTCCGTCGTGAAGCTGACCGCCGGCGAGGTTGTCAACGCCGACGGCACGATCAACCGTGGCACGATGGGCGGCGCGCACCGCGGCAGCGCCTGGTGGCAATACACCAAGTCCACGGACCTGGACGAGATCTGGTTCCCGCAGTTCTACTACCTCGGCTCGCGTTACCTCTACACGGAATTGATCCCGGCGGTGGCCGGCGGCGAGCTGCCCACGGTGGATTCCGTCGAGATGGTCATTGTCCATTCGACCGCCGCGCCGGCCGGCCAGTTCGCCACGTCGGACCCGCTGCTCAACCGCATCCGTGACCTCGTGCGCTGGGCGCAGCGGTCGAACATGGTCTCCATCCTCACCGACTGCCCGCACCGCGAGAAGCTCGGCTGGCTGGAGCAGAACCACCTTTGCGGACCCGCGCTGCGCTACGAGTGGGACGTCACCCGGCTATTCGCCAAGAATGTTCGCGACATGGCCGAGGCGCAGGAGCCCGACGGCCTGCTGCCGAACATCGCGCCCGAATACGTGACCTTCAAGAACACCTTCCGCACGGCGGCGGAGTGGGGCGCCTCGTTCATCCAGGTGCCGTGGCAGCAGTATCTCTTCACCGGCGACGACTCGCTGCTGCGCGAGCATTACGAGGCGATGAAGCGCTACTTCGCCCATCTCGAGAGCCGCGCCGCCGGCGGCCTGCTTCAGGACGGCCTCGGCGACTGGTATGACGTGATCCTCGAAAAGACCGGCCGGCCCAACCTCACGCCGCCCGCGGTCACGGCGACGGCCTTCCTCTACGAAAACGCGCGCACCCTGGCGAAAATCGCCACCGCGCTCGGGCTCGCCGACGAAGCGGCGGATTTCACCGGCAAGGCGGCGGAAATCCGTGACGTCTTCAACCGCGAGCTCTTCAAGCCCGGCACGCCCGAGCTCTACGGCAGCGGCTCGCAGACCGCGCAGCTGCTCCCGCTGGCCTTCGGGCTCGCCGAGCCGGCGGACCGGGCCGCGTTGCTCGCCGCGGTGTTCAAGGACATGGATGCGCGCGGCCACGCCACGACCGGTGCGGTCGGCACGCGCTATCTGTTCCGTGTGCTCACCGACGAGGGGCACATGGACCGGCTCTTCCGCCTGATCACCAATCCCGACATGCCGGGCTATGCGCTGCAGGTGAAGCAGGGCCTGACGAGCCTCGCCGAATCCTGGCCCGCCTACCTCGGCGCCTCGCACAACCATTTCTTCCTCGGGCAGGTGACCGAGTGGTTCTACCACGACCTCGCCGGCATCCAGCCCGACGAAAAGGCGCCCGGCTTCAAGCACGTCATCATCAGGCCGCAGCCCGCCGGTGACCTAAGCTGGGTCGAGGCCACGCACCAGTCCGTGCACGGACCGATCAAGGTCCGCTGGGACCGCGCCGACGGGAAGTTCAAGCTGAAGGTCACGATCCCCGCGAACACGACCGCGACGGTTTACCTGCCGGTGAAGGAAGGCTCCCCGGTCGGCCAGCCGGTGGAATCGGGCACGCACGAGTTTGAGACGGCGTGGTGAGCGCCGGCTTGGCCTTCGATTCAATTGTCATGACCCATCCCTGTCATTCTGAGCGCAGCGAAGAATCCAGTCGGATACGCGTAACGGGAAAGGGTGACGGACATTTCTCTGGATCCTTCGCGCGGCTCAGGATGACGCTGCTAGGAGCGCTGAGTATACTTTTGCCAGAATTGCTATGGGCTGTGGAAAGTGATCCGTTGGCCGCCGGTTTCGATGCTCCGCCTAAGACGGCCCGCCCACAGACGTTCTGGCACTGGATGAACGGGAACGTCACGCGCGAGGGCATCACGCTCGATCTCGAGGCGATGGCCAAGGTCGGCGTCGCGGGCGTGATGATCTTCGACGGCAGCGACTACCTGCCGGCCGGTCCGGCCAACTACCTGGATCCGCACTGGCGCGAGCTGATGACCCACGCGATCAAGGAGGGCGAACGGCTCGGCCTCGAGGTGGGCATGCACAACGGCCCCGGCTGGTCCAGCAGCGGCGGCCCGTGGGTCACCCCGGAAATGTCGATGCAGAAGCTTGTCTGGACGGAGACCAACGTCACTGGCGGCGGACGGGTGGTCCTCGATCTGGCCCGGCCCCCGGCCACGCTCGATTTCTACCGCGACGCCTACGTCATCGCCGTCCCCGCGCTCGCGCCGGACGCCTCGCGCGTGGCGGACTGGCAGACGAAGGCCAATCACCGCTACCGGGTCACCGGCCAGCTCGCGCTGCCGGCGGAGGTCCCCGCCGCGGCGGCCGTCGCTCCCGCCCACGTTATCGACCTCACGTCCCGGCTGCAGAGTGACCGGCTGGAATGGGACGCGCCCGCGGGCGAGTGGACCGTTCTGCGCATCGGTCACACGACCACGGGCAAGACCAATGTCGCGGCCTCCGCCGCCGGCCGCGGCCTCGAGGTGGACAAGTTCAATCCCGCCGCGGCGGAGTTCCACTTTCGCCACGTGATCGACCGCGTGCAGGCGGATGCGCGCGCGGCGGGCACGAAGGGCCTCGGGTTCCTGACGATCGACAGTTACGAGGCCGGCCTGCAGAACTGGACGACGAACTTCCCCGCGGAGTTCCGCCGGCGCGCGGGTTACGATCTCACGGGCTACCTGCCGGCGCTGTTTGGCCGCGTGGTGGGGAGTGCGGGCATCACGGAGCGCTTCCTGTTCGATTTTCGCCGCGTGCAGGCGGACCTGGTGGCGGAGAATTACTACGGGCGCATGCACGCGCTCGCGAGGGACCGCGGGCTGCCGTTCTACGTCGAGGGCTACGGCTCGGGCAACTTCGACGAACTCAAGGTGGCCGGCTCGCCCGACGTGCCGGTGACCGAGTTTTGGACGCGCACGCCTTGGACGCCGAACCGCGTGGTCAAAATGGTCACCTCGGCCGCGCACGTCTATGGCAAGCCCGTGGTCGGGGCCGAGGCGTTTACCGGCGAGTTCCGCACCTCGCGGTGGCTGGAGTATCCGTATTCGCTGAAGATCCTCGGCGACGACATGTCGGCGGCGGGGGTGAACCGGTTTGTCTTTCACAGTTACGTCCACCAGCCGCATCCCAGCGCTGCGCCCGCCGTGACGCTCGGGCCCTACGGTTTCGCCTTCGCGCGCACCAACACCTGGTTTGCCTCGGCGAAGCCCTGGCTCGACACGCTCGCGCGCACGCACTTCCTGCTCCAACAGGGGACGTATGTTGCCGACGTGCTGTATTTCACCGGCGAGCGCTCGCCGGAACCGTCGTCGTTTGCCATGCCGGTGCTGCCGGAGGGTTACACCTACGACCTCGTCAACACCGACGTCCTGCTCAACCGCCTCAGCGTGCGTGACGGCGACTACGTACTGCCCGAGGGCGGACGCTACCGGCTGCTGGTGCTGCCGCCGAACCTGAAGGCCATGCGCCCGGCACTGATGCGCAAACTGCACGAATTCGTCGCGGCCGGCGGAGCGATTCTGGGGCCGAAGCCCGTCTTCTCGCCCACGCTCGAGGGCTACCCGGAGAGCGAAACGGAAATGCTCCGCCTCGCCGACGAGGTCTGGGCACCGGACCGGAAGGGACCGGGCCGCGTGTTTGCCACGGGCACGATCGGCGACGCGCTTGCGCGGCTCCAGGTGATGCCGGATGTCGAGTACAGCGGCCGCGAGCGAGGCGCCGCGCTTTCGTGGCAGCATCGCCGTCTGCCTGACGGGGATCTCTATTTTCTCGGCAACCGCCAGCGACGGGTTGAAGAGGTCGCGGTTTCCTTCCGCGGCATGGGCGGTCGGCAGCCCGAGATCTGGAGGCCGGAGACCGGAGAACGAAGCGACGCGGCCCTGTTCGGAACGTCGTTCGGCCGGGTGGAACTGCCGCTGAGGCTCGAGCCCGGCGAGTCGGTGTTCGTGCTCTTCCGCCGTCCGGCAGATCCGGCCTTCGGCAGCCTGGTGCGGGACGGTCAGCCGATTGCCACCCCGGCGCCGACCTTGGGCGGCATGCGCGAGCCCGCGATGAGCTTCACCATGTCGATCTGGGTCAAGCCGGACACCGATCTCCGCGTGATGCCGAAGGAGTCCACGACGGGCCGCATCGACGAAACGGGCAAATTCTACGCGATCCCCGCTGCGCCCGGGGAGCGCGGGTCGGACTTCGCCCGGGCCGGCCTGGCGGTCGGGCGCAACGGTATCTTTGTGGTTGAGCGGTCCTTTGACAGCTGCCCTGCCGTGCTCGTTGCGCCGATGAAGGTGTCGGGTTGGACGCATGTGGCGGTCGTGTATCGCGACGGCCGGCCGTCGCTCTTTGTAAACGGCGAGAAAATCAAGGAAGGCCTCGTTTCGGGCAAAACGGTGCTCAGTGGCACGAATTCGCACCGGCCGCCCGTGGACTACGTGCTGCACTTCCCGGCGATCGAATCGCTCACGCGCGCGACGGGCGAACCGCCGCCGCCGTCGCGGGGTCAGGTTTATTTCTTCGAGGGCAACTTGGTTCGTCCGCAGCAGCTCAAGGATATGGCGGCCGATGAGATCAAGGCTCTCTTTGCCGCCGGTCTGCCCGCGCCGGAGATCCCCACGGTGACCGGGCTGAGCCAGGAAGAAGGGGGTGCCCGCGCACTGGTGTGGCAGAGCGGCGCTTACGCCCTCGACGTGGCGAAACCCGTCAGCATAGCGGTGCCCGAGCCGGTCGCAGTGGAAGGCCCGTGGCGCGTGACGTTCCAGTCCGGGCGTGGCGCGCCCGAGGGGATCACGCTGCCCGCGCTGCGTTCGCTGCATCTACACGCGGAGCCCGGTGTGAAACATTTCGCCGGCACCGCTTCTTACACCCGCCAGCTCGACGTGCCGGCGGTCTGGCTCGCCGCGGACCGCCGGGTCGTGCTCGATCTCGGCCGCGTCGAGGTGCTCGCCGAGGTGTGGCTGAACGGCAAACGGGTCGGCGACGTGTGGAAGGAGCCCTACCGCCTCGACGTGACGGATTTCTTGCGCGCCGGCGCCAACGACCTTGAGGTGCGCGTGACCACGCTCTGGCCCAACCGCCTGATCGGCGACGAGCAGCTCCCGCCGGAAAACGACTATGGCCTGCGCGACGAGCACGGCAACGACCCGCACGGCATCACGGTGCTGCCCGACTGGTATCGGAGCGGGAAACCGAAGCCCGCCGGCGGCCGCGTGGGTTTCACCACGTGGAATTTCTACGACAAGGACGAACCGCTGCTCGCCTCCGGCTTGCTGGGTCCCGTGCGGTTGCTTAATCCGGTGCGCGTGAGGCTGAAGCGGTGAAGGAGAGTCGATCGTGGGTCAATCCGCGGCTCCGCCCAAGATGCGTCCGCCAGCCGTAGCCGCCTTGGAGCACAGCGACAAGGTGGTCCGGGTTCGGCCACGCTTTCGTCCCGCGGGCGCGGGACTCAAGCGCGGCTACAAACAGTCCCGCCTCCAGTTCGGACCAGCCCGCGCGGAGCGCGGGCTCCACCTTTTGGCGCGCCAAGCGCGCTGCCCACGGGGGACCGGCTCACTTCCCCTTGTTCGCGAAGGCCCGGTGGAGTTTGGCCCACTCGAGGGTGCCGACGTAGGCCTCGGCCTTGACCTTGTGGCGCTTGAAGATGTTCACGATCTCCTTGTCGGCGTCGGTGAGCAGGGCGGCCTCGCGGGCGCGGTTGAGGTGGTCGAAGATCACCTTCTTCTGTTCCTCGGTGAGGTCGGGGGCGATTTCGAGGAAGGCGTTATAGGTGCGCTTCAGGCCGGGGCTGCGGCTCCAGTTCTCCTTGAAGGCATCCAGTTGCTCGGGCGTGAGCTCGGCGGCGAGTTTCGCGATGAAGGCGTCTCGGGCCGGGCGGAGCGAGGCATAGACGTCGTCAATCTGGTAGGCGATGACCTCGGCGGGGAATTCGTCCTTGGGCACGACGGCCCGGGCGGCGTTCCACTTGGTCCAAAGTTCCTTGAGCTGCGGGTCATGCTGCTCGTGCCAGGCCCAGAGCGTGACGAACCAGTCGCCGAGCAGGACCTTCACGCGCTCGACCTTGGCGGTATCGTCGAGCTTGAGGGCGCCGATGATCTTCGTGGTTTTGCCGTCGAGGCGCTTCTGGGTGGCGGCGTCGATCGTCGCGGCGGAGGAAGGAACGAGTGTGGCGCAGGCCAGGGCGAAGGCGGCGAGGAAGGGGAGGAGAATTTTCGATTTTTGATTCTCGATTTTCGATTTCATGGGGTGAGGGGTGTTCAGAGATTGGGAGAATAAGAGGCTGACTAGCCCGAATATTTCACCGGCCGGCGGACGGTTTCTCCACACCCCGCCCTGCGGGCACCCCTCTCAAGAGGGGATTTTTCGCTGCGAAAGCTTGGATCCCCTCATGAAGAGGGGTGGCGCGAAGCGACGGGGTGCGTGGGGTGGACATGACTGCGGGTGAAATATACCGGCTAGGCGGCCGGTCGAAGACCGGCCCTACATCGTGTGGCGCGGGTCGCGGTTGTTCTTCAGGTCGGTCCAGTCAGTCTTGGGGGCGCGGGGGTCGAGGCCGTTGAGGAAATCCTCGATGTTGGTGTAGCCGTCGCCGTTGAGATCGGCGGAGGCGTCGGCGGGATCCTGAGGGTTCAGGCCGTGGGCGCTTTCCCAAGTGTCGGGCAGGCCGTCACCGTCTGAGTCCACATAGGGCGTGCCCTGGTAGTCGGGCCAGCCGCCGACCTCGTTGGGGTGGGTGACGTAACCCTTGGTGACGTATTCGCTCAGGGCCTTCACCCACTTTTCTTCGTAGCCGTAGAAACGGGCCTTCTCGGCGGTGCCGGCATCCACGGTGCGCGGCGGGATGACGCCGGTGCGGACGCTCTCGATGATGCGTTGGTCCACGGAGTCGCGACGCGGGAGGGTGGCGCCGGCGTTGGCGAGCACGTAGGCGTAGGCCTCCGACGCGGAGACGACGGGCAGCAGGGCGTGCGGGAAGGGCTCGTTGACGCGGATGGCGGCGAGCGCCTCGGCGGGATCCTCGGTGAGAAATTTGAGGGCGGCGACCTTGGCCCTGCTCTTCTCGAGGTAGTCGGCGCGCTTGGCCTCGTCCTTCGGGGCGAAGGGCAGGAGGTCGCGCAGCTTTTCCTCGCGGGTGGCGACATCGGGCTGGACGCCACCGTCCCAGTTGTCGCGGGTCACGCGCTCGTTGCCCTCGACGACGTTGCCGGCGACGAAGGCGCGGCCGAAATTGTTCACGACGGTCTGGCTGCGCTCGGACTCGGGCTTGAGGAGGCGGTAGCGCACATCGTTGTCGGGCGTGCCGGGGCCGGGTTTGAAATAATTGTTGATGATGTTGTAGCGGCTGCGGTGGTCGCCGCCGTCCACGGTGCGGTGGCGCCAGTTGAAGAGCACGTTGTTCACGAAGGTGAAGTCGCCGTCCATGCCGACGCTCGGGTTGCGGCCGGTGTTGCTGGCCCAGAGGTTGTGGTGGAAGGTGCTGTTGTGGCCGCCGATGGTGGAGCCGAAGGCGTGGTGGTAGGTGCTGAGCGATTCCGACGAGATGCTGTGCTGGATGGTGATGTTGACGGTCGGGAGTTTGCGCGCCGGGGTGCGGGGGTCGCCGTCGTGGTCGAACATGTGGCGATACATCGAGATGTTTTCGTCGAGGCTCCACGAGGTGGAGACGTGGTCCACGATGACGTTGCCCACGGGGTTGCCGCCGAGGGAGTCGTCGCGGTCGGCCGGGTCGGTGTTGCCGCGGCGGAAGCGGAGATGGCGGATGACGACGTCGTGCGTCTCGACCTCCACGGTCTTGCCGGCGAAGCAGATGCCGTCGCCCGGCGCGGTGGCGCCGCTGATCGTGATGTAGGGCGCGCGGATGCGGATGCGCTCCTTCAGGTGGATGACGCCGGCGACGTTGAACACGACGGTGCGCGGGCCGGCGGCCTCACAGGCCTCGCGGAAGGAGCCGGGGCCGGAGTCGTTGAGATTGGTGACGACGTAGATTTTGCCGCCACGGCCGCCGAAGGAATACATGCCGCCGCCCCAGGCGCCGGGGAAGGCGGGGATGGAGGCTTGCGGCAGATCGGCGGGCTTGGCGGCGCCTGGCAGGTAGGGTTTGCCCTGGGCGGCCCAAGCGGCGAGTTCGGCCTGGTGCGACGCGAAGATTTCGTCGGAACGCCGGTCGGCCGCGGCCTTGCGAGCGTTCATCGCGGCCTGCAGGTCGGGGGGGACTTTGGGGTAGCCTTGCGCGAAGGCAGAGACGGCCAGTGTGAAGGCCAGCGAAAGAACGAGCGTGGGGCGGAGGGAGCGCATGGGGGGAGAGGGACGAAGGACTACAGACCACAGACCACAGACCACAGACCACAGACTACAGACTGGGAAGTGAAGATGTCGGGTGGTCCGTGGACGGTGGTCAGTTGTCTTGTTTGGTTTTCTTCCGCGCGAACATGTCTTTCTCGGCCTGCTTCATGTCGATGCCGGCCTGGGCGAGGTAGTTGTTGATGCGGCCCTTGTATTTGCCGAACCAGCCGTGCTTCTCGTCGGAGGTGGAGGCATCCATCGCGTGTTCGCGGGCCTCGGTGAGCCAGGCGAGGATCTGGCGCTTCTGTTCGGCGGTGAGGTTTGGGAGCATTTCCTGGTAAACCTTGAAGGTGTTGGGCAGCACGCCGTAGGTCATGCCGTCCTTAACGCCGTCCACCTGGGCCGGGGTGAGTTCGGCGGAGAGCGCGGCGACGAAGGCGTAGTGCAGCGCGGCCTGGCGGGCGGTGGCGGTGTCTTTGATACGGGCCTTGGCCTGTTCGGCTTCGGTCTTGTCGGTGAGCTCACCGGCCAGCTTCAGGCCGGTGTCGCGGGTTTCGTGGACGAGGCGCAGGGCGGCGTATTGCCGGGCCACGAGGTCACTGACGCGGGCGGCCTGGGCGGCGTCGGCGAGCTGGAGGGCGGCGACGATCTTGTCGGCGCGCTGGACCAGCTCGGGCGGGGGCGGCGGCGGGGTGTCGCCGGCGCGCAGGGCGGGGGCAACAGACAGCAGAATAACCAGCAGAGCGGGCAACAGACGGGGGTGCATACGGGGGAGACGGGGATTTCGGGCGAAGGTTGCGTGGAAGTTACGATGCCGCAACTAACCGATAAAAAAGGCCCGGTCTGGAATCAGACCGGGCCTCGGAAGTGACAAGCGGGCTGATTACCAGGTGCCGCGGACACCGACCGACCAGGCGGCGCCGAAGCGCTTGCGGTCAGCGAGCGAGGCGTAGTCGGGCAGGAGGCCGGCGCTGTGGCGCCAGATCTGGTCGCGCTCGCCGTTGAAGACGTCGCGGCCGCTGGCGAAGAGGCTGTAGTTCTTCGAGATCATGAAGCCCAAGTTCACGTCGATGCGGGTTTCGCCCGGATCGATGCGGCGCATCTCGGTGCCATCATTGAGCACGGTGGTGCTGCCGTTCTGGTTGTCATTGCGGTAGGTGCCGCGGATTTGGGCGCTGAAACGTTCACCTGAGAACTGCAGGCCGGCGCCGCCGAAGCGGTCGGCGCGCAGCGTCACGGTGGCGATGGCCGGCGTGAGCGTGGTCGTCGTGCCGTTCGGGTTGGTGATCGTGTAGGGCTCGGCCGGCGACGGCGGCGGGAAGTCGGTCATGGCGAAGCTCACGAAGGCCGAGAAACGGCGACCCCAGTCACCGAGCTTGCTGAAGTCCTGGCTGGCAAAGAATTCCCAGCCGGAGGTCTTCTGCAGGCGCGTGCTGTTGGCGGAGGTCACCATGCGCCAGCCGTCGAACTCGGCCGGGGCAAAGCCGAGGGCGGAGAGCGCCTGGTCGAAGCCGGGCGTGCCGGAGTAGGTGGTGAAGCTCTGCGTGGCGTTCTTCACTTCCTTGGTGTAGTAGGAGGCGGTGAACTTGCCGCCGCTGTCGGTGTAGTAAGCCACCTCGAAGTCCCAGTTCTGCGCGGTCTCGGGCTTGAGGCCCGGGTTGGCCACGGTGATCTGGCCGAGGGCGCCGTTCTGGCTGGCCTGCTCGGCGACCGTGTATTCCACGATCGTGAGGTTGTTGCCGGAGAGCACACCGACGCTGCCGTCTTCCAGGGGCTGCTGCTTAAAGGAGCGCGAGTAGGCGACCTTGAGGTCGATCTTCTTGGTCAGCTTGAAGGCGGCGTTGAGGCTGTAGGACGGGTCACCCGTCACCTTCTGGTTGATCTCACGCAGCGGCTGCTTGAATAGCTTCGCGGAGCGGATGTCGGTGGTTTGCGCACCGTAGATGGCGGTCGGGAACGAAATGCCGGCGGCGGTGAGGGCGGCGCGGAGGGCGTCGCCGGTCGCGCCGGTGGCGAAGAGATTGTCCGCCGTGCTGTTGATGCGCACGCCGTTGGGCGCGAGGGTGGCGTTGGTCCAGATTGAGCCGTCGGCCTGCTTCAGGTAATTCCACTTGCTGTCGGTGAAGGGCGTGCGGCCGACGCGGGCGCGGCTTTCCTGGCGGGCGCCGCCCACGAGGGACAGGCGGCCATCGAGGAAGCTGCCGGTGAGCATGGCATACCAAGCATCCGTGGTCTCCTTGAGCTGCTTGTTCTGATTGACGAAGCTGTTGTAGTTGTTGACCGCATCGGCGCCGTCGAGGGGCTCTTCGAAGAGGTTGTTGGCCTTGTTCAGTTCAAACAGCTTGTAGGTCGAGGCCCACTGCTGCGGGCGCAGACCGAAGCCGGGGGAGTAGCCGACGTAGTGGTCGTCGATGATGTCGGCGGTCACGAAGGTGGCGCCGGTCTTGAGCACCTGGCGGTAACCGGTGCCGCGGCCGTCCTTGACGTTTTCCTCTTCGTCGCGGCGGGCGCCGAACTTCAGGTTAACCGGGTTGCGCTGGAGGAAGGGGAGGAAGTCGATCGCGCGGGACACATCCACCTTGTAGAGATTGATGGTGCGCTCGTTGTGCGACTCGCCGGAGAAGGCCTTGGCGTCGGCGATGGACCAGTTGGCGATCTGGGTGTAGTCCTTGATCGTCGAGGTGGTGTTGGTGCCGCCGGCGCGCCAGTAGGTCTCGACGTTGGAGGGGATGCCGTCTTCGCCGAGATAAAGGGCCACGCGGCTCGGATTGAGGTTCAGGTCGAGGCCGGAGTAGTGGCCATTCTCCTCGTCCTTGAAGTCGCTGACCGACTTGGAGGTGCTGCCGGCGACCTCGATCTTGAAGCCGAGAAGGTTGATGTCGTAGTTGACCGAGGCGCTGACGGTATCGCCGATGCGGTCGCGGGTGGTCAGCGTCATCGCCGTGGTGCTGTTGGCGGTGGTGCCGATGGACTGGAACTCATTCCAGTCGGCGCCGGCGGCCAGGGTCGGGCGGAAGTCGAGGCGGCGCTGGGCCTCGGCGGTCTCGTAGGTGCTGTATTGGACGTTGGCGCGCAGGTTCTGGTTGGGCGAGGGCTTCCAATCAACGCGCAGGTTGGCCGACTGCGTGTCGGTGATGCTGGGTGCGTCGGTCACCTGATAGCGGGTCATCAGCGGGTTGGCGATGGAGGCACGCACGCCGGCACCGTTGACGATGGCGGTGGCGTTGTTGAACGAGGCGTTCCAGCTGTTGTTCCAAACCGGCTGGGCGCGGAAGTTTTGCGAGTATTCCTGCTGGATGGAACCGGAGAGCGTGACACCGAAGGTCTTGGAGAACGGATAGGAAGCGCTGAAGTTGGTGCCAGGCGACATCTTGAAGGTGCTCTTGTTCACCGGGCCGGGGGTCTTCTCAAAGTCGAAGTAGTCGGGGTTGAAGTTGAAGAAGAAGCTGGCGCTGTAAGACGGCTTGGGGAATTCGAAGGAGCTGCGGGTGATGAGGTTGATCTGGCCGCCGACGGAGTTGGCGGGAATGTCGGGGGTGGCGACCTTGATGAGCTCGACGCGGGAGGCGTTGTTGATGGACATCTGGTCGAGTCCGACCTGGCGGGTGAGGTTGCCGGGCACGGTGGCGGCGACGGGCAGACCGTCGATGAGGATGGTGGTGTCCTCGGGGCCGAAGCCGCGGACGGAGACGCCGTTGGCGCGGTTTTCGGAGTAGCCCTGGTTGTTGCCGTTGGAAGAACCGTAGTCGATCTGGATGCCGGGCAGGAACTTCACGAACTCGCCGACGTTGCCGCTCGGGATTTCGCCGAACTCCTCGATGGAGACGACGTTCTTGATGTTCACCGCATTGCGCTCGGCCGCGATGGCGACGGCGCGGGCGTTGGAGTAACGCTCGACGTTGACGGTGAAGGGGTCGAGCTGGACCACGCCGTCCTTGCCGGCGGCGCCGCGGAAGGTGAAGTCCTGGTTCACCTCGCCATTTTCGGCGACGGTGACGGTGGCCATCTGGACGGGTTGACCGACGTAGCTGGCCTTGAGCGTGACCTCGCCGGCAGGCACGCCGCGGATTTCAAATTCGCCGTAGCCGTTGGTGACGGCGATGCGGCTGGTGCCCTCGATTTCCACGGTGGCGTTTTCGAGGTAGGCGCCATTTGAGGCGTTCTGGATTTTGCCCCGGATGACACCGGTGGCGGGTGACTGGGCGAAGGCCGGCACGCAAAGTGCGACCGCCGCCAGCACGGATACGACGGAGCGGATCAGTCCGCGCGTAGACGCGAAGAGACCGGCCCGGTTAAGGGATGTGCAGCACATACGATTCTCGTGGGTTTGGGGGTTAGGGTGAGAAGGAGCCTGCGCTCCGTCCCGAGGGTAAAGGGTGGTAGGGGACCATAGCGGTTATACCACGGGGTAACGGGAGATTCTTCCCAGAATACGGCCGGAATATTCGGTATTCTAACCTCGGTTTCAAGGGTTGAATTTTTACGAATTTGCGGGCGCGTCGGCCCCCGCGGTGGCCGAATCGCCCGACGTCTGGCGGGCGGAGCTGAAGTTACCCGGATTCCGCGATGAACACAGCAGCTGTCATTCTGAGCGCAGCGAAGAATCCAGCAAGACTACCGGAGCGAATGCCGGCGGCGCACATCCGACTGGATCCTACGCTCTGCTCAGGATGACAAACGGTTCACTTCCCTGTTTCCCGCCGGGCCGTGAGGTCGGCGTGGATCTGCGCCTCCTGGCGCTCGTATTTGCCGTAGAAGAGCACGGGCCCGAGGGCGGCGGCGAAGGCGATCGCCGGCAGCCAGACGACACTGAACTCGATGCCGCGGAGCACGGTGGCGGTCTGGGCGGCTTTCGGCACGTAGTCGCAGGCTTGGAGAATCCAGCCGGGCAGCGCGCCGCCAAGGCCGGCGCCGGCCTTCAGGCAGAACGCCGCGCCGATGGCCGCGAGCAGGCCGGCGGCGCGGATGCCGGTCTTCCACTCGCCGTAGTCCACGCTGTCGGAGAGGATCGAGAACGGCATGGCCATCGCCGCGCCGCTGGCGAGGAAGCCGAGGGCCCAGCCGGTCATGACGATCGGGAGTGAGTTCCCCTGGGCGAGGCCCCAGGCCATGATGAGCTGGCCGACGATCAGGCCGGCGAGGCCGGCGGCCCACACGGTGGTTTTGGAAAAAGTGCGGCAGAGCCAGGGCAGGCCGAGGACGGTGCCGAGCGAGATGAAGTCGAGGGCGAAGGCGAGCGGGATGAGGTCCGCGCGGCCGAGCGTGTATTCAAAGAAGTAGGGCGCCGCGGCGACGCGCGCGATGAAGGCGATCCAGAACAGGAGGCTGCTCGTGGCGATGATCCACCATGGCCAGTTGCCGCGCAACGCGCCGAAGCCCGACAGCATCGGGGTTCGTTTTTCCTCCGTGGGCACGACCTCCTTCAGGTTGCGGAAGGCGAGCAGGAAGAGGCCGACGGCGACCGCGCAGTAGATCGGCACGGTGAGCAGGTAGCCGCGGCGGTCGTCGCCCTCGCCGAGCCAGCCGACGAGCTTCATGAAGCTGAGGTTGACGAGCAGCACGCCGAGCTTGGAGCCGAACATGCGGAAGCAGGTCAGCACGACGCGCTCCTGCGGATTCGCCGTCAGCACGGCGAGGATGGCGGTGACCGGCGTGTTGATGCCGGTGTAGAGGATGTTGACGAGGATGTAGGTGCCGGCGGCGTAGGCGATCTTGGCGCTCCCCTCCAGGTCGGGCGTCACGAAAGTCAGGATGCCGAAGAGCGCGAAGGGGCCGCAGAGCCAGAGGAACCACGGGCGGATCTTGCCCCAGCGGCTGCGCGTGCGTTCGAAGAGGATGCCCCAGAGCGGCGCGTCGGCCGCGTCGATGAAGCGCGCCACCAGCATGATCGTGCCCGCGACGCCGGCGGCGAGGCCATAGACGTCGGTGTAGAATTTCAGCAGGTAGAACGAGATCGGCGCGAAGACGAGCTGGCACGCGATATCGGTCGAGGCGTAGCTGAAACGGGTGGGGTAGGAGGTGCGGGACACGGGTCGGAGTTCGGAAATCGGAGTTCGGAGTTAGGAGTTGAGAGTTGGGAGATTGGAGTTCGGGGCTTAAGCTTGGATTCTTCGCTGCGCTCAGAATGACAGGAATGGGAATCTGATCTGGAACCGCGTCATCCTGAGCCCTGCGAAGGATCCAAGGGGAACATCGGACGTGCGTCTCGGGCTTGGATCCTTCGCGCGGCTCAGGATGACGGAGGCGGGAGTCATGGAATGGATCGAGATTTCAGATTGCTGATGCCCGATTATCAGTTTTCACGCTGTTCCTCCTTCGGTCGAAGGTCCTTCGATGTCGCCAGGGCGATCACGCGGCCCTGGTCGCCGACGGCGCAGTAGAAGTGATAGACGACGCCGTCGTGCTTCAGCACCCAGGGCTTGTGGGCGAACTGCTTGTCGTAGGATTCGCCCGGCTCGACGAGGTGCGGGCCGTCCCACTTGGTCCAGTGCACGAGGTCATAGGAGGCGGCGAAAGTGTCGAAGGCGCCGGGTTTCCAGAAGGCGCCGAAATAAAACATGACCCACACGTCGCCGAGCTTCACGAGCTGCGGGTCGCCGCTGATCGCCCACGGGGAGGTGCCGACGTTGTTCACGACCGGGCCGGGGCCGTAACGGCGCCACGTGCGCAAGTCGTCGCTGATCGCGAGGCCGATCTGTTCCTGACCGTAGGGCGGGGCCTTGCCGTTGTAGGCCATCACGAACGGTGCGCCGAGCGTGCGCGCCTCGTCGCGGATGATGGCGCTCTTGTAGAGCGTGGTGTGCTCGAAGTCGCGCGTGTCGGCCTGGGCGGGCGAGAGCACGGGGTTCTCCGGCAGGCGGGTCCACGGGCGGACGGCCGTCGGGTCGGCGGTGTGCGCGAGGCCGATGGCAAGCGGGTCGGGCTCATAGCCCTGTTTCTCGCCGCCGAGGTAGCTGAGCCAATATTTTCCTTCGTGCGTGCCGAGTTCGTGGGTGGCGCCGTCCCAGCGCGGATCGTAAAGCGCGAGCCCGCCGGCGGCCTGCCAGGCATCCCAGCCGGTTTTGGCGAAGGGCAGGATCGGGCCGAGGCGCTCCCACTGCAGCAGGTCGTCGCTCACGGCGAGGTGGGTTTCGTAGCCGACCTTGTCCTTGTTCGCGATGAACACCATGAACCAGCGCCCGCCGTGGCGGAAGACGTTGGGGCAGTCGAGGAGTTCGCCCTCGGCGGCCGGGAGCACGACGCCGTATTTGTGCGGTGTCTGCACCTGCGCGTGGATTTCACGCATGGTTTGATTGGAGACCAGGCGCGGCTTGCCGGTGGGGAAGGGGAGGACGGCCGGGCGCTCGGTGGCGTTTTCGGCGTGGAGGCTTGGCGATCCCGCCGCGCAGAGGAGGGCGAGCACGGCGAGGGAGACGACGGAAATCTTGAAATCGGACATCGGGAATCGGGCATCGGCGAATTCAGAAACAATTTTTGCCCACGTCATCCTGAGCCGCGCGAAGGATCCAAGCGGTCGGCGCACGTCTGTCCCTTCCCTTGGATCCTTCGCACGGCTCAGGATGACGGAAGCGTGGGGCATGGGTGGTTCGAAATTACAGATTTCCGATGGCTGATTTCACGATGAGGCCTGCACCAAATCCTCCAGCCCATACCGTGCGAGCACGGCGCGGACTTTCACGGGGCCGCCGGTGGTGCAGGCTTCCTCCATCGCCTGCATGAGGGCGACGGTGACGATGCCCTCGGCGGGGTCGGGTGTGGGCACGGTGCCCTGCGCGAGGCAGTCGGCGAAATACTCGATGTAGCGCTGGTATTCGCCGGCGTGGTGCGAGTGGCCGCCGAAGCGGAAGAAAAAGGCGTCCTCGTCCTCGAAGGTCTCGACGGCCGACTGGGCGTCGGTCTTCCAGGCGTAGCGCAGGTCGTAGTAATCGCCCTGGCTGGCGCCGAGCGAGCCGCGCAGGACGCAGCTCATGTTGCTGTCGCGCGCGGTGGGCGTGACCGGCGCGCTGTAGGTGCCGCTGACGCGCGCGATGCGGCCGGACTTCGCCTTGTAGATGAAATGGAAGGTGTCGTCGTGGGCGAGGCCGCCGGCCTGGCCGTTCTCGCTGAGGCGCGAGTAGCCCATGACCTCTTCGATGTCGGGCAGATACCAGCGAATGAAGTCCACCGGGTGGCTGAGACCGCCGTAGAGCCACTTGAAGGCGTCAGTGCGCGCCCAGGGCTTGGCGAGGAACCAGCGGTGGTCGGCGTTGTAGTAGGCCTCGACCGTGTTGAGTTCGCCGAGGAAGCCGGTGGCGAAGTGCTCGCGCTGGCGCTTGAACGGCGCGAAGAAGCGCGAGCTCTGGCCGACCATCACGCGTTTGCCGGTGGCGCGCGCGGTGTCGAGCACCTCGCGGGCGCGGCTGAGGTCGTGGAGGAAGGGTTTGGTGCAGACGACGTGCTTGCCGGCGCGCAGGCAGCGCAGGATGTGGTCGGCGTGCAGGTGGTCGGGCGTGTAGATGCCGACGACGTCCACGGCGGCGTTGGCGAGCAGCGCGTCGAGCGAGGTCGTGAACACTGTGGGATCGAGACCGAATTCCGCGCAGCGCTCGCGGCCGAGTTCCGCGTTGAGGTCGCAGAGGGCGGCGACCTGCCAGCGGTCGCTGTGCAGGCCGGCGGAGATGATGGAGCGGCCTTCGCCGAGGCCGAGGACGCCGAGTCCGAGTCGTTTCATGGTCATTTCTTTTCGGGGAGAACCTTCAGGTCGCCGAGCTTCACCTTATAGTCGTAGATGTGCTCGTTGAGGAAGCCCTCGATGTGGTCGAAGACCTCGGCGCGGGCCCGGGGCAGGCCGCGCACATAGTCGAGGGGCAGTTCCTCCAGTTCGGCCGTCGTGCCGGCGCGACTCACGTCGGCGGCGAACCGACGGTTCGCCAGGTAGAGCGGGCGGCGGGGCGCCCCGTCGGGGCCCGGGTAGGTGAGGAGCAGGATCGGCTTGGTGATGGCACCGGCCTGGCGCGTCAACGGTGCCGCCTTGAGGCGGTCCGCGTCGCCCAGCCAGGCGCGGGTGAGGTGCGGAAAGACGTCCTCGTCGGTCCACTTCATCTTGTTCAGCCAGTCGCCGAGGTCCACCGGTGCGTCGATGGCGACGGCACAGCGGAACAGGTCGGGGTGCGCCTGGAGCGCGCGGAGCGCGATGAAGCCGCCGTGGCCGCGGCCCAGCAGCGCGACGCGGTTCCGGTTCACGTTGAAGAGCTGCGAGAGCGTCTCGACGGTGGTGACCACGTCCTCCACCTGCACCAGATCATAGCCGGCGGTCAGGGCCTGCCGCTGTTTCAGGCCGTAGCCCCAGGTGCCGCGCCCGTTGAACTGCACCACGGCAAAGCCCATGCCGGCGAGCGCGTTCACCTCGGTGTGAAAATCGGGGGTCACGCGCTCCCAGGGCTGGTCCGGGCAGAGCACGAGCAGGGGAATGGGCTTCATGCGCGGCTGGGACGGCACCGTGACGAGGCCGCTGATCCGGTGCCCGGCGGTCGTGGTGAAGCCGAAGGGCACCGTGGCGTGGAGGTGCTCGCGATCGATCCAGGGCGCGCGGCGCACGAACTCCGTGAGCCGCGCCGTGGTGCGGTCGTAGAAATAAAAGGCGCCGGGGTCGGCCGGGCCCTCGGTGCTGACGAGGAAGTGGCGGCCGCTTTCGTCCCATTCCAGCAGGTCCACGCAGCGGCCGGGCAGGGCCTTCTCCAGGTCGGCCTGCACCGCCCGCCACTCCGGGCGCAGCCAGGCGGTGGTGCGCAGCGTGGCCTGATAGCGCACACCCGTGAGGGAGCGGGTGTAGCGGTCGAACACCAGCGTGCTCCCCTCGCCGTAACCCGCGGCGGGTGCGGCCACGAGGTCGTAGCCGGGGTTTTCGAGGGCGAAGCTACCGCGCTGATTGGTGGCGAGGTTCCAGCTGTAGAGCGCGAAGGTGTCACGGCCGACGTTGCTCGCGTAGTAGAGGATGTCCGGGTTCTCGTCGAAACCCACGGGGATGGCGCGTTCGCCGAAGAAATTCTCCGGCGACAGGCGGAATCCGCCCAGGCCGGAGACCTCACCCAGCGGGCGGGCCCGGCTGCGGCCCTCGGGGCCGAGGTATTCGTAGTCAAACGGGAAGGAGGCGATGCTGTGGTTGGGCAGGGCCAGCCGCGGCCGGCCGAGGCGGTCGAGCAGGTGGTGGCGGTTGAGGGCGACGAGCTGGTCGTGGAGATTGGTCAGCTTGCCCGTGGTGGCGTCGAGGGAATGAAAACCCACGCCGCGGGAACCGGTGGCCCGCGCGGCGCCGGTGGAGACGAGGGTGACAGCCCCCGCGCGCTGTGCATCCAGTTCGAGCACGCGCAGGCTGCGCGGCAGGGTGACGCTGAGATCGGCCCCGGCCAGGTCGGCGTCACCGGCGATCGCCGGCTGGAGCGGATCGGCTTCATCGGGCGTGTCGTCGCCGGGTGACGGCACGGGCTGGTCGGGAGTCCAAACGCGGCTGTTGAAGCCGGCGCTGTTGCCGCGGGCGGTCGAGAACAGGCTCTGGGTGCCGCCATCCATGACCAGCTCGGGGATGTCCTCGGGGCTGGCGATCTGCCGGGCGTTGGCGCCGTCGGCGTCGAAGGCAAGGACCGCACCGACCTGGCTGGCCCAGGCGCCGCCGGAGCCGCCCACGTGGACGCGGTTGGTTTCCAGCACGAGGCGGTTGGGCGTGACCCAGCGCATCCAGCGGATGCGGCCGGGGGTTTTCTCGCGCTGCTGCTCGGAGAGCATCGGGGTGGCCGCGTCGTCATTGATCACGACCACGCGGGTCTTCAGCGCATCCGGCTGTTCGCGGTCGAGGACGACGACCGAGATTTCCTCGTCGTTGCGGACGGAGTAGGCGACGTAGCGTCCGTCGGGCGAGAGCGCGGCGTGTTCGGTGCGGAAACGGCGGAACAGCTCGGCGAACCGGCCCGGTTCGGGCGGGCGGAGGATCTGCTCGACCGGCGCCGCGGGGGCCGGGGCGGCCGGAATGGGCGCGGCCGCGGCCGGGGCGGTTTCCTGCGCGGCGATCGGCAAGGCGAGGGTGAGGAGGAAGAGCGGTCGGAACATGAAAATGATCAGGAAGGAGAAGCGGTGCCCGCGTGCGGGACGGTCAGGGTTTCGCGAGGTTGCGGAGCCACTCGCCCTTGATGTCCTTGTAGGCGTCGAGGCCGCGCGGAGTCACGAAGAGCGTGCGCAGGTCGGTCTCGGCCTCGGCGGCGAGGGCGGCGAGCTGGGCGGCGCGCTGTTCGGCGGAGAGCGCGGCGTTGTCGCGGATGGTCTTGGCGCGGACGTTGGTGTCGTCGCGCACGGCATTGACGGCGGAAATGGTGGTAAGCGGGAGATTGAGACGATGGACGAGGGCGGGCAGCCGGTCGCTGCCGGCCCGGCTCACGGCCTCGTAATCAGCATAGCGCTCGGAGCCCAGGGCCGCCTTGATCTCGGCCTGATAGGCGTCATTGGCCTCCTTGCGCTGCTGGGGCGTGAGCGCGGTGGTGCCGGAGGTGGCGTCGCGGCGCCTTTTCTCGATGGCGTAGAGGGCGAGGTATTCGGCCTCGGTGGGGCGGAAGTTCTCCAGGCGGAAACGGAGGGAGTTGGCGACGCTGCCGTTGCGCACCTCGTAGGCGGCGTATTCCTCGGGGCTGAGGATCGCCTGGATGGCGGCTTCGCGCTCCTTCTGGGCCTGCTCCTGTTGCTGGGGATCGGGGGAGTAAGCCGAGGCACCGGCCTGGGAGGAACGGCTGGCCAACATCCGCTGCATGTTCTTCTCGTTGAATTCAGACTCGAGGACGGCGAGGCGGCGCAGCTTCTCGAGGTCGAGTGCGCCGAAGCGCTCGCGGTAGTTGCGCAGCTGGGCCTCGTCGGTGCCGAACAGCTCCGGCGTCAGCAGGTAGGTGCGTTCCAGTCGCTGGGCTTCGAGCCAGACCTTGGTCATTTCGTCGTTGGGCCGTGGGCTGGCGAAAAACGTCGAACCCTTCCAGTAGGGCAGGTTTTCGTTGGCGAAGCCGAGTGCCTGGCGGCGCTCCATCGTCCAGGCCTGGATCATGGCGCGGAGAACGGCGGCGATCTCGCGCGGCGGACAGCCGGCGGCGCGCAGGCGGGTGATCGCCTCGTCAAAGGAGTCAACCGGGAGGCCGGCCCAGAGCGGCTCACGGGTGGGGGCGGCGGAGCCGGCGGTTGCCGGTGCGGCCGGCGTTGGGTGGGTGGTGGCCGCCGGCGTCGGAGCCGAGGCCGGCGTGGCGGGGGCCGTCGTGGTCGCGGTGGATTTCTGGCGGACGAGGAGCGTGCCGAGCGCGACGTTGGCGGCCAGCGAGACGAGCAGCAGCGGCAGCAAGGCTTTCATCGTGGGCTCCCTCCCGGGGCGGTTTGGGGTTTCAGTTTGCGCAGCCAATTGCCGGCGCCCTCACGTTCGAAGGAGGCCGCGGCTGGTTGGCCGAGCCGCGTGGTCAGCGCGGCCGAGGCCTCGCGATAGAGGGCGGCCAGCTCCGCGGCGCGCTGCTCGGCCGAGTAGAGGGACTGGGCCTCGACGGCGGCGGCGCGGGCGGTGATGTCGCGCCGGAGTTTGAAGACCTCGCGGGCGACGGTCTGGTCGTAGTTGTAGCGTCCGAGGGCCATGGCCGTGTTGCGGAAGTCCTGGCTGGAGACGAGCTCGTAGTCGGCGAAGCGCTCGGGCGAGAGCACCGTGCGGGCCTGTTCGAGCAGGGTGCCCTCGGCGGCGCGCCGCCGGGCCTGCTCCTCCTCGCTGAGGTAGTTGCCGCCGAACTGGCGGTCGAAGGCGAGACGCTGCTGGGCCAGGGCGCGGTATTCCTCCTCGGTGGGCTCGAAAAAGGCCAGCTGCATGCGCAGGCTCTGCGCCGAGGGACTGCTCCGCAGGTCGAGTTCCAGCAGTTCCTCCGGCGTGAGCACGGCGGCGAGGTCGGCGCGCTGTTCCTGCTCCAGCAGGCG